>CAZXYS010000014.1:0-87168 GCA_964645005.1 uncultured Hyphomicrobiales bacterium
GGAAGGCTGACAGCGATATATGTTCGGCTCCGAGAGTGCGCAGGCGGCTGTTTCTTAACGAGTTCAGGTTAACTTCCTGATAATCTTCGGTTTTTTCTTCGTCACTTTGCACTTCGCCAATATCAATTCTATTTTGTATTATAAGTTCCGCATAGTGAGAGGCTAATGCTTCGACCTCTTCATCATCGCTGGGAAAAAGCTGTTCTCCGCCGTAGAGCAGCTGCTCGATTCGATCGGCAAGCTCTTTGAACTTGCTTTTGTCGATGTCGAGAGTTCCGAGATTAAGCACGGTTCGATTTCTCGGACCTTACGGGGTGCGTACCGATTCAACGAGCCTGTAAGTGTGAAAAATCTTATCAGAGCTGTTGTTTTTCTTTTTTATTTCTTTAATAAACATGCGGCAAATATAATAAAAATCACGCACCGGCGCAAGCACTAAATATATCTATGGGGGACTACATCGGCTGTTTCGGCCAATCACTTACGAAAAATCAATGACTTACGTTGACATATTTCATGATTTCTGTAGATTTTATGTTGTTCTTTGCTTGTTTTGGTAAACTTGGGTTAGGATAAGGATTTGATAAAACAATTTCATCAACAAGACTATCAGTATACAAGTTCAATCTACTATAATTCTCCAAAGATGAATCTGATTTACCAAATATATGACCTTTTATATTTTCAAAACCAAAGATTGGATCAGTATTATCACCGGGACGTGTTTTAAAATCTAAAGGATTGTCTATTAAAAGTGTAGGTTCATAATGTACAGCTACAGATTGTAAAATCTCTTGTCCAAACGCATTACAGGATAAACCGGGAATATTCAACATAATGCTAGTATTATTATTAATATCCCAATCAAGTACGCCAAATAAAATTTGATTCATTCTTAAATGCTTTGAAATTGAATAACCAAAACCAAATCCCCAGCCAACATTAAATTTATCTTGTTTAAAGAATAATGTATCCGGATTAATTAAAACATCTCCAATACCGTCAATGCTTATTTCTTTTTGTGCCGGTTCCTTATCCTGACAATAAAGCAAGCTATTAATCCACAAAAAACATATTAAGATCAATAAATACCTCATTTTTCCTCCCTATCTTGATATAACAAATTTAATTGATTTTTTCAATTCATTGCAGGTTATTCTGCAAAAATATACACCTGACAAATAATTTTTAGTGTTCCACATTATTTCATGTTCCCCTGAAAACAAAAATTTATTTATAACACTATCAATCAAATTCCCTGAAGAATCTATTATTTCGATTCTTGTTTTGCCTGATTTTGGGATGTTTAGTTGTAGTTTGGCAGTGTTATTTGCCGGGTTGGGTATGATTGCAGCTTCAATATCTTTAATTTCATTATCGTAATCAATTCCGACCGAATGCCAATGTGCTTTTAGAAGATTAATTCTTTCGGCCCTTACGCTTAATATCAGATTGTCAAAGATATTAAGAGCTTTTATAGCAGCTAAAGTATCATTATCATAGTTATAAATGAGATTATTTTCAATAAAATCCCAAATTTGTATAGAATGTGTTTCAAAGCCACCTGTTCCTAAAGCAACTTTTTTAGAATCCGGTGAAAAAGCTACAGTTTGAGAGGTTTGATATCCATTGGGTATAATATCTCTAAATTTAGTTTTTTCAATTATATCCCATATAATTAAAGGTCCATTTTGATAAGCTGTTGTAGCAATATATCTCCCATCGGGCGAGAAAGCCATATCTGTAACTTCTTCTTGTTCTGTATTAAATTCATGAATCATTTCACCAGTTTCACTGTCCCATAATCCCAGGTTGTTTTTTAAATCCTCGTCTTCCTTCTCAAAAAACAATACACCTGCAAACATACTACCATCCGGTGAGTACTCAAGTTGTTTTAGTCTTCTTGGCATCTCAAAATTTTTCACGATTTCTCCATTTATCATATCAATTAAAACCACACTGGCACTGTCTTCTATCCATGACCCTGATTCCCATGTTACACCTGCCAACAAATATCTGCCATCAGGTGAAAAATCTATATCAACGATTGTTTGTTTCATAACATCTGAAAGTAATTCGGAAATTTTTTCTCCGGTATTTACATCAAATAAATATATACAGCTATCCTCATTAGTTGCTAACGTATCACCTGTAGGAGTAAATGATAGACTACGATAAGTGTTACCGAAATCTTTGCCTTTTAGTGTTCTTATCGAATCACCTGTTTCAGTTTCATATATGAATATATCGCTATATCTACTCCCAACAGCTACATACTGTCCGTCAGGACTAATTTTCCCACAAACAAGGTATTCCCACCATAGATGTTTTGACCAGATAACATCGTCGTCTTGCTGTTGCGCTAAAATATTAGCACAGACTGCAAATAATAAAATTACTATTATAATTTTTTTCATCGAATTACCTCTTAAGGTTTATGAATAAATATTTTTAGTAATCTATATTAATGTCATCTAATTTTTTCTTATGCGCCGTTCCGGTCATCTTTCCACAGCGCTCGTTCAATTAAAATTTCTTCATTAAAATTGATTACTCAATCAATTTTCATTTTTTACGATGAAATCTGACCCTTTCCGCTGCTAAAATTGACTGCCGAATCAATTTTGCGTCCTATTATCAATGATTTACATTTAGCTTATTATTAAAATAAACAAAATTTTAAAATAAAAAAAGATAATATGAAATTTAATTTTTATTTCATTTTTGAGTCATATACTATTTAAATATAACAAACACTACAATAGATGCCTATTTCAAGCAATAAAGCCCATAAATCGATTCTAAGACGTTTTTCAGGTGGAACCTATATCAGAATACCTGTTTATTGAGTTTTTAAAGAAAATTTTTTTCATTTACACTTTCCAAAATATTTTCACAGAAACTAAAATATATATTTATAGTATGCCATAAATATTTTTGTAGATCAGTTTAAATTATTCAACTTTAGTACTTTTCATGATAGATTTTCTAATGTTGTAAAGTAATATTTTAATTTTGCGGCTCAAATGATATTATAATGTTGCATCAGAAAAACTGTTGACGGCTGAAAAATTTATTTTGACGCATTAATGCTATCCGATTGCACATTAATAAGAAAGTTATCCGCTAAAAAAAAACTATTTGTCGCTTAAATGATATTCACATGTCGCATAACAAAAGGATTCTTCCGCTTTCAAAAATAATTTTGTTGCTTAAATAACACGTTTCTGCCGCTTAGATAACACATCCCTGTCGCTTAAATGACGGTATTTTGCGGCTTATTGCCAAATATGCACCCGCTTCCAAACAAACTTTAACCCGTTGTATCCGGTTTTTTTAGCGGTATTTTGCAGTTTGATTGATGGATAAATGTTTGATTTTTGCCCCTTTTTTTATTCATTTTAAAAGACTGTCCGATATGATTATGGCTAACCGGTTGAACGGATATTTTCACAGAGAGATCATTAACACCGGAATGTCCCAAATATTAACATTTCTCAATAGAAATATTTTAGAATTTTTGTTGCTGAATTCCCATAGATTCATCGCACAGATTGTGAACTGCCCCCAAAAAGTTGGACAATGAGTTAAGATAGTAAAATTTTTATTAATTTACTATCAAAAAGGAGAGCAGATATGAGTAAAACAACAAGAACCAGCTACAGCAAAGAGTTTAAAATCAATGCTGTAAAAATGGTCGTAGAAGAGGGCATAAAAGTCGCAGAGGTGGCACGAGAGTTAAACATATCACCTAATTTGATCTTCGTTAGAATCAAATGCATAAAATTTTGCTTTGACAATAGGAAAGTCATTAGTATTTAAGTTGAAAACAGAGAATGATTGTCCTAATAGACTGATTGTCGGGAAGAAAAGCAATAAAGATGTTATTAAATTTTTCATCAGAATCCTACTCTTATAATGGATTCAACTTAACTTATAGTATCTAACTTAATGAGAAAATATCATTTTAATAAAATTTTCTTTCACCTTTATTATTATGTTGTACTGAGGATGCCAAATAAAATAATAATTTTAACAAGCAAAATTCTCAGAAGAAATTCAAAACCGTCCCCAAAACGTCCCTATTCCTTCATTCTCCAAACTAAAAAAGCTCTGCAACTTCTTTAGCTGCAAGGCTTTGTTTTATGCTGCAAGTCGGCGTGGCCAGATTTGAACTGGCGACCCCTACTACCCCAAAGTAGTGCGCTAACCGGGCTGCGCCACACGCCGTTAAATGCAAAAATAACGGTTATATTTCGTTTTTACAATTATTTTTAGACGAATTATCATCTTTTTTAATTATTTAATGTCAGCTTTTTACTTCCATATTCTGTTCGATTACCTCTTCTACCTGCCTGAATGTGTCTTCCAGCTTTTCGTTGACGATGACATAGTCGAATTTGTCCTGCATGTTCATTTCCATTTCGGCGCGGGCTAAGCGGGTCTGGATCTGCTCTTCGGTCTCGGAACTGCGCTTTCGCAGGCGGCATTCGAGAACTTCCGGTGATTCCGGCTTGAGAAAAATTGTGATAGTGTCGCCGGGATAGACCTGCTTTATTGAGAGGGCGCCCTTGACATCAATATCGAATATAATGTTATAACCGGCGTTGAGAAGCCTGTCCACCTCAAATTTAAGGGTGCCGTAATAGTTGCCGAAGATCTCTTCATATTCCACCAGCTTGCCGCTCTCAATGCGCTTTTCGAACTCTTCCTTCGAGAGGAAATAATATTCCCTGCCGTCAAGTTCTTTTTTACGGGGCTGGCGTGTCGTCGCGGATATTGAAAATGACAGATTCTTGTACTTGCTCAAGAGGTGGCGGGCAACGGTAGATTTGCCGCCCCCGCTCGGCGATGCCAGACATAAAAGCCTTTTTTTACTTCCATCCATTTATCAGCCTCTGTTTTTTAATTCCTTCATAAAATTTGTCAGCAGTTCTTTCAATGTGCTGTCCTTTTCGTAATGCCTGTAGTACTCGAGCTCTTTTTGCCAATAATTGCTGTCTGAATTTATTATAGCTTCATATATTTTTTCTCTCAATGACGTATCAAGTTCGGGAATAAATTTTCGCAGTTTTTTAGCATTGTTATAATTCGGCTCAATTCGGGGGATAAGCCTTACGAAGCAACTTTTTATGCTGTCAGGATATTCGCGGGATAGCAAATTTTTTACAAATTCCGCCTCATAAGTAACTCTTCCGCAAACTGCATTGATCGAGGCTTTTCTGACTATATAGCAGCTATCTGCAATAGCGCTATCCAAAACTGCCATTGAATCCGGCAAAGCTTGTTTGAATTTGGAATGAACAGCGCAGGCTCTGACAATTCGATTCTCATCTTTCATTAATTTATTCAGTTTTATATTCAAAACTGAATCTTTATAAAACCCGGCTGCAACGGCAGAAAACATGCGCTTCTTCCAGTCTTTTGACTCAATATTTTTTAAAATAGGTTTTACACCTTTTTTGATATGATTCTTTCCGGCGATATTAGCAAATAAACCGTAGGTGAAAGGATTCCCGGATTTGAGAGAATCAATGATCAGTTTATTTACTGCGGAACTATCCCTGTTATAAATTTGGGAAATTATATATTCCAAAGTCTGATTTTCCGTGCATGTTTCGAGGGGTATGGCTGTTTTCAGGAATAATACGGCGGCATGCCCTTTCGCGGCTATGTTATCGGCTGCCAGCTTTCTTCTATCCGGTCTTAGAGTATTTCTATCGGCAGCCAATTGAAATAATTCGAAAATATCTGAGGGCAAAGTGAACGTTGTATCTTCTTCACTGCCTTTTTGTGGATAATCTTCTACAACTTCCCCCCTATTTTCAGTTGATTGCCGGGTTAGATCTGTCGGCGCGATTGTAATTGCAGGTGTATAATCTTTCGAAATAGTTTCAAACACGGGATCAATACTGATTTTTTCAAAATCGAAAGTATTATTATTTGTAGTATCCGCAAGAATTGATATTGAATACGCGCAGTTATCCGCAGTTGGCTTTAACTGCGAATACTTGTCTTTTCCGCTTTCATCGGAAAGACATCCAAAGGAATAATTTGTGCCGGTTCCCATTGAGGAAAAGTCAGCATTATACGCGTCCTTACCCTTATAATCTCGCAGGAAGCCAAGTCCTGCAAAATTGCCAAATCCCTGAGAATTTTCAAGAGAATTATAAACATCATCGCCTGAATAATCGAATACCATGCCAAGCGAATATCGCTCGGAAGCGCCCTGAGAAAGGTACTTGCCCTTGTACTCGTCATCTCCGGCAAAGTCGAGCAGGAATCCTATTCCGCCGGAAGCGATATGCTTCAATCCAACCGCAGATCCCTGATTGAAATAAGCGCTGTCACTATTTCCATTGCCACTTATTGAAGAAACGTAAAGATCATCGCCTGCAAATTCCGCGAGAACGCCTAATCCCTTGGTGAAACCAAATCCCTGAGAGAAGGAATTGGATTTGTAAATGTCAGATCCCTGATTATCAATTAAAAAGCCATAACCAAATGCCGCAGCGCCAAGACCGAAGTTATTCACTGAATATATATCCGATCCGGCAGCATCAAACAACACACCCAATCCAAAGCTGCCAAATCCAAGCGAATAATCACCTGTAGAATAAGTGTCGTTCCCTGCGAGATCGATAAGAAAATTGATGCCGAAAACGCCGCTGCCAAAGGCAAAATCACTGCCGCGGTAAACGTCGTCTCCTGAGAAATCCACTATACACCTTATTGGATGAGAAAGAACGTCGAACTCGTCCATCTCGGGGCAGACATAGGTATCATTGCCGCCAATGTCGATTATCAATGAGAAATTCCCTTTGTAAATATCGTCGCCTTTGCCGCCGATAGCGAGTTTTCCGTATTCAGTTTCGATTATAGCGGTTTTAGCGCTGTCTTTGTAAATATCCATCAGGTCAATAGTCTGGGCATTTAATTGACGCAGCGCCTTTAGCAGGGAAAATCCAATTGAGAAAATATCCGAAGATTCAATACTCTCAGCATGTTTGAGGAATTTTTTAAGCTTTTTCAAATCCTTTTTCTTTTTGATTTCCGGGTTTTTTGTCTCATTTTCCAAATATTCAAAAATTAACTTATAATTTCTCACGAGATAATTAAATGCCTGCGTATTTTGGACGAATGAATCCTTATCTACCGCATCAGCAGCAAGTATCAAGGACGACACATATTTATGCAGCAGATTCGAAGCTATGAAATTAGCATGTTTCTCTATCTCTACCTCTAATTTTGCTTCAACGTAATTACCCGGCAGAGATTCGCCGAATCTATAGCTGACATAATCTTTGTTTTTCAAAAGATTAAGAAGCGGCGGGATAGAAGCGTCAATCGAATTATCCGTAAATCCGGAAATAATGCCGGTCAGCTTTTCCGAAAGATCATAGCATTTTAGCGGGTCGTAAAGCAGGGAATCGATGATCGGCAGTCTGTGACTTGTATTATCATAATAATCATTTGGAAGCCAAATATCATGACGTTTCAGATCATTTTGCTCAAGAATTCTATTATAAATAAATTTGTCAGTTTCTGCTTTTTCCTGTGAATGCAGACAAACTGCGGAAAACAGCAATGTTAAAGAGCATATTATATAAATTATTATATTCATATCAAACAAAATTAAGCGCTAATCCTCACTTTTCCTTTAAAATCTGACGAATTTTCTCAATATCACCGTCGATATTCCCTGCTTCCTCAATGTCAAAGATCTCGCATAGCAAAGGGTAAATATCAATACATCTCAATGTGCCTGTCCGAAAACCTTCTTTAAAAGCCGGACCTTCCGCAAAGAAAATCCCGTGCATATTAATCCATGAATTATCATATCCGTGAGCGCCTTTCAAAGAATAAGATTTGTTCTCGCTTCCCCTGATGAGCATCCAGCCGGGATCAGCCAGAACAAATATTTCCGAAATGAACGGATGTTTGGAATAATGCAGGCGCTGAGGGATATTTTCTTTTCTATAAACTGAGTAGTGATCGGCGCAGTTTTTCAGGGAATCCATGATTTGTTCGGAATTTCCATCCACGGGACTGATCATGGCAAAAGCGCCGTAGTTCTGCACTTCGTAATCCACATCCTTCAAAATATAGTCCAAATCTACCTGACGAACACTATCCACTTCCGTCATTCCATGATCTGAAACAACAATAACATTGACGCTGTCCTTCATATTTATCCTGTGCAGCCCTTTGAAAACCTCGCCGACCAGACTGTCTGCGAGAGCTATTGACGAATCGATTCTCGGGGAATCCGGTCCGTACTGATGACCGCGGGAATCGGTCTCATGAAAATACAGCGTCATGAAATGGGGGCGTTTGTGATAAGGCAGTTGCAGCCAGTCAAGAACGCCGTTGATCCTATCCATGTAAGGTCTTTCTTCATCATATTTTTCATAATAATCAGGACGGCGGTGTTTTGCCGTAAGCTCCGAGCCGGGCCAGAAATATGAAGCGGACATAATACCATTGCGTTTAGCTGTAGTCCAGAAAAACTCGCCTAAATACCACTCGGGATTTTGCACCTCTTTGGAATCTTTGAGAGTATATTCGGTGCCGGTGTATGGATTTTTGAAAGAATTGGCGATAATGCCGTGATTTTCAGGATACATGCCTGTAGCGATCGAGACGTGATTGGGAAATGTCGCACTGGGGAAAACCGGCTGCAGGGACAGCGCCGAGGCGCCCTGCTGCATCATCTTTTCCAGATTGGGTGTCAATCTGCGATTTGCATAATCATATCGAAATCCGTCCAGCGAGACCAATAATACATACGGCTGCCCGCAGAATATTTCCGCAGGCAGGAACAAAAGGAAAACCAATAGGACCGCTTTTTTGAGAAGAGCTTTCATTTTTTACCTGTTTTTATTTAAAATTTCAATTATTTCCTGTGGAAGATCGCCGCCTTTTTGCGCAAGCTCGACAGCATAAAGCCGCCCCTGCTTGAAATCACCCTGCCTGATGTTAATGCCGATCAACTGCCGGTAGCCGCGCAGGTGATCAGGCTTGATCCCGACAGCTTTTTTGAGACTTTTTTCGGCTTTTTCAAGGTCATTTTTCTGCATATAAAATGTTCCTAAAATATTATATGCATGGAAATTCGTAGTGTCAATAGCAAGGATCTTGTTGCAGGCTTCTATGCCTTTGTCGAATTTTTCCTGCTTGGCGTAAACTCCTGTCAGGACTATGTATGTATCAATATTATCCGGCTTTATTTCGGCATGTTTTTCAAGATGTTTTTGCGCCTCCTTGTAATATTTTTGATCGTAGAGCATTTTTCCAAGGAAATATCGGTATTCAGGTTTGTCGGGATCAAGTTCAATAGCTTTCTCAGCCATATCTATAGCTTTGTCATATTCTTTTAGTTTTTTATAGACAACTGCCAGATTATTATAAAAATCGGGATCGTGATTGACAGTCAATTCTACGGCTTTTCCCCAGTATTCCTTAGCTTCTCTGTAGCTGTTGCGGTCGTAATAGACTTTGCCGAGGACGGAATAGAAATTTGCTCTGCCGGGTGCGTCTTCTATCGCAGCTTTCCAAAAAGTCTCGGCATCCTTGTATTCACGGCTGTAAGCGAGGGTAATTATTGAAAACAGGGTTATAAGCGCTATCAGGATATTTCTCGCTGAGGTAGAAATATTCTTCCTATCGCCCTGAAGAAAGCCAAGAAGCATCATAAGCATTCCAAACATCGGCAGGTAGAGCCTGTGCTCGAGATAATCGAAGAAGTCCGTCGCTATGTGCATCCGAGCAAAGAATCCCGGCAGCAGAAACACAAGAAACCATATAGCGCCGAATATAACCATCTTATTATTCGATTTAACTAAAAATGGAATGACAATCAGAAGCAAGATCAATACTATCCCCGCTGCCGTGTGCATAGTGTGAGTGACGGCAAGCCCGGACATATTTATCGGCAGGATGATCTTCCCCAGCATATCCGGGAAAGCGGATATATTGGCGAAGAATGCCTCGAAGCCGGTTATATCGCGTGTCTGGGTGTTTGCGAGGGCGTTTTCCCTCAGCAAAAACCAGACTATCCCTATTGCAAGCCACCCTGCGAATATTATGAAATTGTCAATTTTGAATATTTTATCTTTTTTTATCAACGCTGCATATAAAACTATCATCAGGGGCAAAAGAGCAGCAGTCTCTTTTGTGAAAATTGCAAGAGCGAACAGAGATAAATGCAGAATTATGTATTGAATCTTTTTTGTATCAAAATAATTGATTATGCTGATGAATGACAGCAGTGTGAAGATTGCAAGCAGGGAATCATTCCTGCCGGGGATCCATGCCACTGCCTCAGTCAGTACAGGATGCACCGTAAATACGAAAGAGAGAAGCACCGCCGGCGTCCGCCGGAACTTAAATTTGAGCAATGTCATAAAAACAAGAACCGAAGCAATAATATGTAAGATAACATTTGTGAAATGGTACATTCCGGGGGATTTGCCACTGATTTGGGAATCGAATATCCAGGAAATTTTTAGAACCGGACGGTAAAGATTGCCGAAGGCATCAGTGAAAGCCTCGGGAATCTTTGACAGGCTCTCGATTTGCTCGTGCTGCTGAACTATTATCTTGTGATCGTCGAAATGCACAAAATCGAAAGTTAGAGCCTGCAAATAGATAACGAAAGCAAGAAAAACAATCAGAAAATAAGGCTGCCAGCGCCCGCCGAGGAATTCATCAACAGCCGATCGTCTCTGCGGTTCGGCAGTTTTCTTCTGTTTGCTCGATTTATTTACCTTCTTTTTTTTCTTACTCATACAAATTCAGAGAATGTGCTGAAATTAATTAGCGAAAATAATCAATTTCGATAGAATTAGCATAAGAGAAAAAAGCAAGAAAATTGTTAGGATAATTTTACTTTTTCGGAATGATAGAATTAATAATGGGATATAATCCCGGATTTTTCATTGAACATAAACAATCTCTTATTCCCCTTCATCCCCAGCCCTTCTCTCCCGGCGGGATAAGGGGGAAAGAAATTATTTTTACACTGAAAGTCCCTTCTCCACTTGGGAGAAGGGATTTAGGGATGTGGGAATTCTTCTAATGAATTTCCCGGGATGAATAATTAGGCGCTGTTTCAACTGTTCTATTCATCGAACATGGAATACTGTCTGGCAAAGTATTTCCTCAGAAATGTTTTTCTATGCAATGGACAGGGACCGAGTTTATCGATCATGTCGAAATGTTTTTTAGTTCCATAGCCTTTGTTGTTTTTGAAATCGTATTCGGGATGTTTGGTTGCAGCGTGTTCAACCATCCATCTGTCACGGGTAACTTTGGCAATTATGGATGCTGCCGCAATCGAAAGGCATGATGCATCACCGTCTATAATAGTTTCATACGGAATACCCATGTCCAAAAAGCTGCTGCCATCTATAAAAATTTTCCCGGGCTGGGGATCAAGCGCTTCAATAGCCTTATGCATAGCTTTATAAGCTGCCTGAAGGATATTTATCTCATCTATCTGTTCGTTGTCAATAATGCCAACACCGATCGAAACGGAATTGTCTCTTATATAATGATAGATCACTTCCCGTCTTGCAGGGGAGAGGACCTTGGAATCCGCTATCCCGGATTGTGAGAGATCCGTATCTTTTAATATCACTGCTGCAGCTACAACCGGACCGGCAATACAGCCGCGTCCGGCTTCATCTACACCGGCTATAAGTGTATTTCTTTCTTTGTAATATTTCTCTAATTTATTATTCGGAAAATTGTTTGCTGTCAAGTTTTATCCGATATTTGTGAAATTACTCTTCTATTAATTTAAGGAATTCATTTCTCAAATTAAAATCATCCAATAGCAATCCACGCATAACTGAGGTGACCATGAAAGATTCTTCCTCCGAACCTTTAACTCCGCGTGCAATCATACAATAATGGCGGGCTTTGATAACTACACCTAAAGCCCTCGGCTTCAGCAGGTTTTCAAGGTAATCAGCAATTTGTTCCCCCAATTCTTCCTGTATCTGCCCACGACGGGAGAACCAGTCTACTATCCTGGACATTTTGGACAATCCTATAACATAATCCCCCGGAATATATCCAATAGCGCACCGTCCTGAGATAGTGCTCCAGTGATGCGAGCAAACCGACATTATCTCAATCCCCCTGCTGATAATTAGCTCATCAACATTGTGCCGATTCGGAAATACCGTAAGCTTTGGAGCTTTCTCGAATCTACCTCTGAAAAGTTCATTAACATACATTTTTGCTAAACGGCGGGGAGTATGCGTAGAATTTGGATCATTCTTTGATATTCTGAGTATATCAAGCACTTCACTGAATTTTTTTTCAAGAAGTTCAACTATCTCTTCTTTTTCCTGCTCGTTCAGAGCCTGATTTCCATTGGCATCAAATACCTTGTAACCGAGATAATTAGTATCCGGATATTTCTCCGTCTCAACATCGTTGAATTCATTTTCCATCTCATCATCATCCAAATCGTATGTACCTTTAAGATTGGATCTCTGAGGATTTATGTCTTGAGCTCTTTCCTTGTCCATTAGTTACTTCCCTCATTTTGTTGAAAATTCTTGATTTCGACCGGTTCACCGTAATAGTCCACCCAGCTTGATTCAGTCTCAAATATTCTAATATGATGTAGCTCCGCTCCGTCCAGCTTTTGCTCGAGTATTTCCCAGAACTTGACTGCCAGATGCTCAACTGTAGGAATTATACCCTGCATGAATTCAACATCAAAATTCAGGTTTTTATGATCTACCTTTTTGATAATCTCTTCATTCATGATCTTCTTTAATTTCTTAAGGTCCATTACATAACCCGTATTAATATCCGGCTTACCCTTAACTGTTACCTGAAGCACATAATTATGACCATGACCATTTGGGTTATTACATTTGTCGAATATTTCCTCATTTTTCTCAAAGGAAAATTCCGGATTATATAGCCTGTGTGATGCTGAAAAAGTCATTCGCTTTGTTAAATAAAGCATGTTTATTTCCATGATTTGTATATAAATTGATTACTTACAAACCGGATTAAAATTATCCGATTTCTCAATATTCGTTTATCTTTGACGTGTTTTTACTTTTAATATTTCGTATATTGTTTAATCGAAATTGTTGTTATAAATATATTTAATTTATGAAAAAAATAAAATTATCATTTGCTTTCATTTTTATCCTGACCCTCGTTTTTGCAGGGTGTTCTACAGTTAAAGAATCAACTGAATTGCAATCACTATCAAAACTGCCTGATAGAAAGACCGACCTGAAAACACTCCGATTCAAAGCCAGTTTATCGGTTGATTTCCCTCAGATGAATCAAAACGTAGTTTCCGACGTAATGCTTTCAGGGGCTGACTCCGCGAAGATAGATCTGACAGGTCCATTTGCGGTTCCTGTAGGGAAATTCTATTCTAACCATAATAAATTTTACTTTTACAATACTATGCAAAATGTAATAATAGAAGGTGAACCCACCAGCAGCAATCTGCAACAAACCACGATGATACCTCTATCCTTTTCCGATTTCGCACGGCTTATGCGTGTGGAAACACCGGGCGATCCGTCAAAATTCCATCCTGTTGAGAGATATCCCGACAAGAAAAACATCCTTTTCAGAAATAATGAGTATAGCGACATAATTGAATACGCTGTTTATTCATTAGAGCAAAATAATATCGTGCAATATCAAAGAAAAGACAGTCAGGGCAACCTGATACTTAACTGCTATTACCGCGGCTTCAAAAAGCAAGATGGTTTCAGCATGCCCGAAAGGATCATCCTTAATTTCGAACAGATTGAAGGAAAAATAGAGATAAATGTTAAAAGTTTCGGTGTTAATGATTTCAATCCAAAAGAAATAGCACCTATACTACCCGATGGCGTAAGAAGGGTCAAAATGTAACAAAATGACATAAAATAAACTTTCAAATCATTTATTAATAATCATGCTATTCATCACACTCATTCATCTTGTACTTAGCCTGTAAACGTACATTCCTGAAGGAACATCATTTAAATCCATATTTTTCATTAGAACTCTTCAGTACTACTAACAAATTACAATTCATCATTTTAGAAGAACCGCCCCGTAAAGCCTTCGGCTTCATTGAGGCTGACTCATAAGCACTAAATTTTGTGTAACATTCTTTTTAGCTCAGTGAGGAAACCAGTATTCATCAGATTCCTGCCCTGCTAAAGCAGGATCTAAAGACATTCGCAGGAATGACTTTTCTATACTTTTGGGTCAGCCTCATACAGGGGTGGTTAATTTCTTAGGGTTAAATTGTTTATGCTAATGAAAGAATAATCTGATGAAATATCCGGGTTTATAAAGACAGCTAATAATTTGTTATCAATTATTAGGATCCGTATATTTTTTTTTGGATAAGGCATATCTCACCAGCGAGGCAGTATTATTTACGCCCAATTTCTGCATTAAATTATAGCGATGCGATTCCACAGTGCGGACGCTGATAAACAGCTTCTCTGCTATTTCCGGGCTGGACTTGCCATCTGCGACAAGGTCGAGGATTTCCTGCTCACGCTTGGTGATTACCACCGGCGTATTATCCGGTTCAGTCTCAGGCAGGACTTTCTTCCGCAATGTATTTATTATTGATCGGCTCAGCACTCTTTCGCCGCTGATCACGGATTTTATAGATTCATTTAATTCTTTTGCGGAGATATCTTTGGATAGGTAGCCGTTGGCGCCCGCTTCCAGTGCCTGTTCTATATGCTTATAATCTTCAAAGGCTGTTAACATAATAATATACACTTCCGGCATTTCCTGCTTAATTATCTTCGTAACTTCTATGCCGTTCATTTTCGGCATAAGAATATCCAGCAGTACAACATCCGGCTCGTGGTATTTGATAAGATCGACTGCATCCTTGCCATTTGCCGCTTCATCCACGATCTTTATATTCTTATTCACATTCAATAGCCGCCTGATGCCGCTTCTGACGATTTCGTGATCGTCGGCGAGTAATATCGTCACATCCCTGTCGAAATCAAAATTTGCCATAATTTTCTATATTTTTTATTTTTAATTATAATTTACAATTATAACAAAATCAAGAGTAAAATACTATAAATTTTCGATTTCTCTAAGCCATATCATTGGTTCTGCATCGCTCGGCATTCGCAAATCGCCGCGTGGCGACATCGCCACCGTTCCTATCTTCACCCCGTCGGGCATAGCAGAACGCTTGTACTGCTGCGAGAAAAACCGCTTATAGAATATCTTAAGCCATTTTTTGATCTGCTCATCTTTAAAAGTGTCTTTAAATGCCATTTTAGCAAGGAAATATATTTTTGCGGGCGTATAACCATTCCTGAACATATTATATAGAATAAAATCATGGAAAATGTACGGACCAAGTTCTTCTTCGGTTTCCTGGAGTAATTCTCCGCTGTCGCTAGTCGGAAGCAATTCAGGTGAAATCGGCGTTTCGGCTATATCTTTCAATAGTTTCGACAAATCGCCGGTATAAACATCTTCCGCACACCATTTGATAATATATTTCACAAGTGTTTTTGGAATGCCGCTATTGATACCGTACATCGACATTTGATCGCCATTATAAGTCGACCAGCCAAGCGCTGTCTCGGACATATCCCCCGTGCCGATGACTATAGCCTTGTATTTATTAGCCAGGTCCATAAGAATCTGCGTCCGCTCTCGCGCCTGCGCATTTTCATAGACAATATCATGAGTTTCCGGGTCATGCCCTATATCTTTAAAATGCTGCTCGACAGCTCTTTTAATAGGAATTAGCAGATTAGTCGTTCCAAGCGCTTCGACAAGCTTTTCTGCGTTGGATCTCGTCCGATCGGTAGTACCAAACCCGGGCATATTCACGGTATAGATATTTTTCATATCATACCCGAGTCTCTCAAAAGCCTGCACAGTTGCAAGAAGCGCCAGCGTAGAGTCCAGCCCGCCGGAAATACCGATTACAGCCCTTTCGCAGCCAATATACTTCATTCTCTTGAGCAGTCCCGTAGTCTGGATCGAAAGAATCTCATTGCAGGTCTGTTTCCGCTTCGAAATATTTTCCGGTATAAAAGGCTTCTCGTCAATTTTTCTAAAGAATTTATCCGTTTCACTCTCATTTATCTCAACATTTACCACACGAAATCCCTGCAGCGGCATTGCGGCGCCATAGGTGTTATTCCGGACACGCTGAGTGTTCAGATAGCCAATATCAATGTCACTGTAAATTATCTGCGTATCAAAGCGAAATCGTTCCGTTTGAGTGAGCAGCGAACCATTCTCAGCAATCATTGAGTGACCGGAGCAGACGATATCCGTCGAAGATTCCCCCGGTCCCGCCGATGAATACACATAAGCCGCCATACACCGCGCCGACTGCGACTGCACGAGCTGCATACGATAATCCGTCTTACCCAGGAATTCATCGCTGGCGGAAAGATTGAGTATTATATTTGCCCCTGCGGAAGCCATATTCAGACTTGGCGGGATCACCGCCCACAGATCCTCGCACATCTCGACGCCGAACGAGCAATCAGGCATATTCTCAATATTAAACAAAATGTCCGCGCCGAACGGGGTCAGATCACCGCCGATATTTATCATATCATCGATGCGGTCGGTTTCGCCGGAAAACCACCTTTCCTCGTAAAATTCGCCCGAATTATCGAGAAAAGTCTTCGGCACGGCGCCTTTAATCTGTCCCTGCGAGATAATAACTGCGCAGTTATATAGCTTCCCTTTCGACTTAAGCGGCGCGCCAACTGCTACGGTGGACTTTGTCGCTTCGGTTTTGTCAGCAATAGCGAACAAACCGTTGACAACGCTGTCCAGCAGCTTTTGCTGAAAGAACAGGTCGGCGCAGCTATAGCCGGTAAGGCACAATTCGGGGAAAACCATGAAATAGCAGTCATTTTCAACCCCTTTATTTATTGCTTCGACGATCTTTTCGACGTTAAAATCCACATCGGCAGCCTTCATCTCAGGTGTTACCGAGCCGATGCGAACATAATCCATGTCGTTCAATTTGAATTTCATATTTCCCCGAAAGATATTCTTTATAATGACAATTTAACGAATAATTGTCAAAAGTGGAAATATAATAAATTTAATAATAGCAACGCTGTTGATCGGTCTTTATTTTCGGATCGAGGTACAGCCAAACAACCCCAATAATCAGAAACGGCAGCCTGCTTACGGAATTCCGATTACGTAAGCACGAGTTCCCGCAAAGTTGCACTTCGCTTCATAATCACAGTAAATAGGGCATGTGAAGTACCGTTCAGAATGCAAAAAGCGAGGTAGAGACAGACCTCTGGTCTGTCAAAACAAAAACTTCTCCCTCAGGAAGAGGACAGTGTGAGGATTCTTATCCCCCCTCCTTGAATAAAGAGGGGGCTAGGGGGTGGTTAAAATGAACAAAATTGAAACACCCACTACCCCATACAAAAAGTTGCAGAAAGTTTAAATCGTTCCTTGAAAACTCAGTCAGATATAACAAAACTCATTGAAAAAAAAGGTTACCCCTGTTTTAACAAAGGCAACCTAATCTTATCTTATAATACATTTTACTGTCAGATATAACATTTGACAGTACGAAAAGTAGAGAACTACTCTATAATCAGCTTATGCGTTGTTATCTGGTCTCCGCTCTGCATCTTAAGCATGTACATGCCTGCCGGCAGATCTTCCGGCGTCCAGGTAAATTCATAAACGTTAGCTTCGAGAGTTTTATCGATCAGAGTTTCGATAGCCTGACCCATCGAATTGTAAACAGTAATGTTTACATCCGAGTAATTGGAAACGAAGAACTGGATCTTCGTTGAACCCGTGAACGGATTCGGATAGGACTTGATCATCTTATCACCGTCGCCGGCAATCGCGCCGAATTCTTCGACAGATTGTACCTCGCCCGCAAGTCCGGATTTGGAGAGGAATGTCCATCCGGAGAGCCACATATCATCGCCGAAAGCGCCTATATGATTTACCTGTGTGAAGAAGCCGCCGGCTGGGAGGTCAGCTTTATCATTCGTGAATGCCGGACCATCTGGTGCAGGTCTCGGATCGAGAACATTGTTTTCTGTCTGATTGAACAGGCGTCCTACACCTCTGATTTGCGGATTCTGCAGCCAGTTATTGTTAGCTTTCATGTGAGTTTGAACATAACCCTGATCGGATTTTGTCAGTTCAGCCCAGGAAGTGCTGCCGACGCCGAATTCGTACCACAGATTGTTTGCAAATACCAGATCGCCCGCTTCCATTCTGTCACGGCTGTCGGGATCATCTTTATCTTCTACGTCAATGATTACACCGGAGCTTGTGCCGGGGAAATCATAGAAAATGCTGTTTTTATAAGTTGGGGAAGAGTTTTGACGGATCTTGAATACCATATTTTCATATTTCGGATATGCATTGGCTCCTGCCCCGATATACGTAGCATTGTAAATTATTGGCATCGAAGTCGGCTGGGCGCCAACGACATCATCATGACCGTCATGTTCGCCTGCGCGGTCGCCCGCTTTGACCGTATCTTGTATAGCAAAGAAGAACTGTCCTTTTCCCTGCCAGCCTTGATCGAGGTCAAATGCATCGTCTTTACAGAATGCCGCAACAAGATACTTACAGCTAACCGTGCCGCCGAACCATTCGAAGCCGTCGTCATTATTTGCATAAACTTCGACATGCTCGACAGTGGTTCCGCTGCCGACTGCGCCGAATGTAACGCCATTGATCTCGTCGCCGTCGCCGAGGTCGGTGCCGCCATGCCGTACGGAAACATAACGAAGAACACCGGAATTATCCGCATCATCAGGATTGTTTCCGCCGCCATAGCTTCCTCGCTCTTCCGTACTTGGAATACCTTCGATATGACCTTCACCGCCTTCGAGGTTGGTTGTGGCATTACCGAGAATTATCAATCCGCCCCACAAGCCGCGTGTACCGGCTGGGAGGTCGTTAGGATCGTTAGTATCATCAGCTTCCGCTGTGAATATGATAGGATCGTTAGCTGTTCCTTCAGCCATGATCTTACCGCCGCGGGCGATGACTAACGCGCTGGCATTTGCGCCTTGTCCGGGCATACCTTTGATAACCGTACCGGCTTCGATATTCAGCACAGCGCCGTCTTCAACGAAAACGAAGCCGTTAAGGTGATAGGTGTTATTTCTTGTCCAATTATAAGTTTGACCCGATTTGATGTCGCTGTCGAATACCTGAACATCGTTGCCAACTTCGATCGGACGTGCAATACCGCTCTGATAGAGCATTGTCCAGTTTCCGATCCAGTAGTTGTTCGGTCCAAATGCTCCAAGATAATCTACATCATCATAAAATTTATTATCGTATGTGGCTTTGGCTTTGGACATTGCCGGGCTTCCAGCTTTAGGTCTGGGATCAAGGATGTTATCCTTAGTTTTGTTAAACAATCGTCCAACACCTCTGAGCATGGGATCTTCAATCCAGTTATTGTTAGCTTCCATGTGAGTTTGAACATAACCCTGATCGGATTTTGTCAGTTCAGCCCAGGAAGTGCTGCCGACGCCGAATTCGTACCACAGATTGTTTGCAAATACCAGATCGCCCGCTTCCATTCTGTCACGGCTGTCGGGATCATCTTTATCTTCTACGTCAATGATTACACCGGAGCTTGTGCCGGGGAAATCATAGAAAATGCTGTTTTTATAAGTTGGGGAAGAGTTTTGACGGATCTTGAATACCATATTTTCATATTTCGGATATGCATTGGCTCCTGCCCCGATATACGTAGCATTGTAAATTATTGGCATCGAAGTCGGCTGGGCGCCAACGACATCATCATGACCGTCATGTTCGCCTGCGCGGTCGCCCGCTTTGACCGTATCTTGTATAGCAAAGAAGAACTGTCCTTTTCCCTGCCAGCCTTGATCGAGGTCAAATGCATCGTCTTTACAGAATGCCGCAACAAGATACTTACAGCTAACCGTGCCGCCGAACCATTCGAAGCCGTCGTCATTATTTGCATAAACTTCGACATGCTCGACAGTGGTTCCGCTGCCGACTGCGCCGAATGTAACGCCATTGATCTCGTCGCCGTCGCCGAGGTCGGTGCCGCCATGCCGTACGGAAACATAACGAAGAACACCGGAATTATCCGCATCATCAGGATTGTTTCCGCCGCCATAGCTTCCTCGCTCTTCCGTACTTGGAATACCTTCGATATGACCTTCACCGCCTTCGAGGTTGGTTGTGGCATTACCGAGAATTATCAATCCGCCCCACAAGCCGCGTGTACCGGCTGGGAGGTCGTTAGGATCGTTAGTATCATCAGCTTCCGCTGTGAATATGATAGGATCGTTAGCTGTTCCTTCAGCCATGATCTTACCGCCGCGGGCGATGACTAACGCGCTGGCATTTGCGCCTTGTCCGGGCATACCTTTGATAACCGTACCGGCTTCGATATTCAGCACAGCGCCGTCTTCAACGAAAACGAAGCCGTCGAGATGGTAAACATTATCAGAAGTCCAGGTTACTTGTTGTCCGGCTTGAATGTCATCATCGGTGACGTTTATATCAGCGGACAAAGCTGCAAAGGGGGCAAAAAGAATGATTATAAGGATCGCATAGAGTTTGTAATTCATATAATAAAACCTCCATTATATTTTAAAAAATTAATTTATACTATAAGAAATACCTATCGAAAATGTTCTGCCATAGTTATATTGATAATATATATAGTCTTTGCCTTTGAATTCCTGGGCTTTTTTAACTCCGGCATTCAGTAAGTTCTTTGCGGAAGCTTTTACCTTGAATCCATCAAAGAGTCGCTGCGAAACGACAATATTCAGATCCGGCTCCGGAAACTGATATACGTCGGGTGCTCCCAACGGACTGACCTCAGAGAGTCTCTTCCCGAACACATAGTAGTGTAGGGTTGCCGTAGTACCCCAATCGGGATTTACATAACCAAGATCGAAGTTTACGATATAGGGTGATTGCCCTTGAAGGGGTCTGTAAGCTGACGCATTCGGGTCGTACTCTCTGATTATCTTGAGTTCATCTTCAGCGATCTTAACTTCCGAGTGGATCAATGTTACATTGAATCCTGTCTGAAAATATTTCAACGGTTCGTAGAATGTTCCGAGATTCTTTCTGAATTCGAACTCCAGACCGTAAACTGTGGCATCATCAACGTTCTGGAAGTTAATCTCACCGTTTTCGTTTTTAATAACTCTTTCGATGGAATTTTTGAATGATTTGTAAAAGCCGCTGACAGCAATGATCTCGCCTGGATTCAAGAACCATTCCCATCTTATATCATAATTATCTACAATAGTTCTCTTAAGATTAGGATTCCCGAGGAATATGAAACTGCCGATAAAATCAAGTGAGGGATACGGCGCCAACTCGCGCATGGTCGGTCTGGCAACGGTTTTACCGTAAGCTGCCCTCAAATTCATATTGCTAAATAATTGATAGACAAGATTCACCGATGGCAGCAGATCAAATTGCTCGACTTCTCCTGTGTCAAGTCCGGGATCATGTGAAGCAACCCAAAGATCCGTAGTTTCGTATCTTGCGCCGCCGATTATTCTTAGATTGTCATAGATGTACCAGTCGATCATACCGTATAGAGCCTGAATATTTCTTTCGCCGTCGTAGCTGCTTCGTTTTTCTGTCGCGTCGACAACGTGGACGCCCCATTGATAAGTCTGAAGAAGAGAATCATAACCGACTATTCCCATATTATCCTGGCTGAAGTATGCGAATGGATCGCCGTAATATCCTTTATCATTGCCCTGATACTTGAATAGGTAGCGTTTCTCTCTGAATTCTCTGAATTTATCCTGATATGAAAATCCTGTCTTGAATTTGAGTTGTGCTCCAATAACTTCTTTAAGAGGAATTTCAAAATTAACATTGAAATTATATAATTTTTCCTCTAACTGTCTGTAATATCGGGTGGGTGCAGAATAAAGATTCGTATGAATATAATGTGTGGTTCCGCTGACTGTATCGCCTTTTTCCTTATCGTAGTATGACCAGTGGTGAAAATCATTATTGAAAAATCTCATGTCCGGCTCATCCTGAGAGGTCACATTATACGCAAAGTTCCAGTCTAATTTAGAATTCAACAACCACGGGAAGAAATGCTCGCCTTTAAGCTGATTTGATGAAATAGACCGCTCCGTGTATTTTAAAGCTCTTGTCTGCATTGTGTCATGAATATCATTCAGATCGTCGGGGAAGATTCCTTCCATGTACCGCGCCTGAGAAAGCCCGCTCTGATTTCTCATATAATTATATGTTATCTGATGATTTTCATGGAAATTATATGCTGCGTTTACCATCGAACCCCAGAGCGCCTCATCTTCTCCTTTATTATCGGCATAATCGTAGGAAACCCGAAGGGAATCAATATTATTTCCTTCGCCTTTTCTAACATATTTATTGTAATCGCCGTTATTATAAAGTTTGTATTTTCTGTCATAGCTGAGAGTAGCAAAGAACCCAAGGCTGTTTCCAAACAACTCGAACTGATCGCCGGCGGAAAGTGAGAAGCCGGAATTCATTGGGACATGTTTTCTTTTAGGCGCCATTTCGTTATTAAAAGCTTTTGACATTTTGTCTAATTTGTGAGCTGCTTCATCATCCGCATAGGTCATCCCGTAGTCTGGGACTTCATTGTTCTTGACAATTCCCGGTAATGAGCGCTTACCATTGTCAAAACCAACCCAGTCGGTGCTGCTGTTTGAATATCCGAGAAAATCATCGGAAAATGAAGTCTGATCATTATAAGAAGAAGACAGTGAAAAGTTCAGGCTGAATTCCTCAGGGTAAGACCTTGTGGAAATATTAACCGTACCGCCGGTAAAGCTTCCCGGTTTGTCGGGAGTAGCTGTTTTTACGGTAGTGATGTTCTCGATAAGATTTGTTGGAAAAAGATCGAGATGAACGGATTTTTTATCCGGGTCGGCGGTAGGAAGATCAGCGCCGTTCAACTGGGTATTACTGTATCTGTCGCCCAAGCCGCGGATATATACGTGTTTGCCTCCGACTGTGGCAGCGCCGGTAAGCTGCTTGATGGCGTCGGCAGCGTTGCCGCCGCCGGTTCTGGATATTTCTTCCGCGCCAATGGCATCACTGAAAGCTTCCGCTTTCTGACGTTCTTTGAGCAAAGCGGCGCCGGTTTCCTTAACAGATTTTGCAGTAACTACAACCTCATCTTTTTCCAGAACTTCTTCCTGCATGGAAATATTTATTTTAGTCACATCATTAGGTTCCACTACTACATTGGTGACTTCCTTTTTGGCATAACCTACATAAGAGAATACCAGCGTATATTCGCCCGGTGGCACATTCTTGATTAAATAGCTGCCGTCGAATTTACTTACAGCTCCCATTTTCGTGTCTTTTATCATTACACGGGCTCCGATCATATCGCCGCCTGTCTTTTTCTCCACTATTTTGCCGGAAATTCGCCCTTTTTCTTTACTGTCCTGAGCATAAGTTGATATGCTTAAGAAAACAGTGAACATTAATGCAAAAATGAAAAGAATTCTCATGTTTTGAATTACCTTTTTCATAAACCCTACATCTTTTTTTATGAAAAAATGATTATGTAAAAATTGACTTATTTAACAATCTCAAAATTCGCTTGATATTATGAATTAGATATAAATGGTATGTTAATGTTAAGTTAAATGTAAGAATAGGGTATTTGTATTGCTAATGGTGCTGATGATAAGAAGTTTGCAAAGAGTGTTAATTAGGTGTTAAGAAAAGGAAGAAATATTAAGTTTTGCAGAAAATTATCTGTAAATCTAACAAATTTTGAATAGTTTAATAATTTAAGGTAGAATTTTAATATTGGTATTGGATTCCAGCTCTGAAAAATCTAAGAGATGACAAAAGCAAAGGGATGCCCATAACAATTAAATAAGTGTACAGCCATACCGGATTGATAATCTCAAGATTTTTGATTACTATACTCATAGTGATCATTGTACCTACCAATATGTAGCTTTTAAAATCGAAAAAGGAAAAAAGGCAAGGTCTCTTGATCTTAATATTTTTTATCCGCTTGATGTGGCGCGGCGTTATCCTGCGGAACATGCCAAAGTAAAATAATCCGCCGCCGGCAATGCCTATCGTTATATTTATGATGATCTGGTCAACATGTTCAGTCAGAAACGATAATGATCTATATAGCAGCATTGAACCCGCGAAAGACCAAAATATCCCTGCTGCGAAGAATAACCCTTTTTTTGGCACTGCCGGTTTGAATTTTTTTAGAATATTCATAATTACCCTTTTTAATTTTTTATTTTCATAACGAGAATAAACGATAAAAATTATATCCGGCTAATATTAATTCTTGGGAATACTAAATTCGTTGAAATTATCTGGCTGCCCGATTGCTAAGGACAAACTAAAAGAATGTATGGGGTAATTCGTTTATGGATTAAGCTTTTAGTAAAATTAGTAAATTAATAAAAAGGTATATTATGCAGAATCAATTAGTTCCGATTGTTGTTGAACAAACCAGCCGAGGCGAGAGATCTTATGATATATATTCTCGCTTATTAAAAGAAAGAATTATATTTTTAGGCATGCCGATCGACGACCATGTCTCTAGTCTTGCAATAGCACAGATGCTATTCTTAGCAAGCGAAGACCCTGAAAAGGATATTCATCTATATATCAATACACCGGGCGGCAGTGTAAGTGCTGGATTAGCTATATACGACACAATGCAGTTTGTTAAACCGGATATAAGCACCATTGCCATTGGGCTGGCAGCTTCTATGGGGCAGCTATTGCTTAGCGCCGGTACAAAAGGGAAGCGTTTTGCACTCCCCAATTCAAATATACTTATGCATCAACCTATCGGTGGAACACAGGGACAGGCTACGGATATTGAAATATATACAAAACAAATGTTGAAAACCCGCGAGCGCTTATTCGAGATAATCGCCAAACATACTGAGAGGGATATAAAGAAGATCAGAAAAGATGCGGACAGAGATAATTATATGAGCGCTGAGGAAGCTCTGGATTACGGAATCGTCGATAAAATACTTACATATGCACCGGATATGTCCGGCGGGAAAAAAGAAGAATGATTTTAAAAATAATTAATTAATATAAATATGTCAAAAGATAGTAATCACAAAAATTATCAAATAAGATGTTCTTTTTGTGGGAGGAGTTCTCAAGAGGTGTCCAACCTTATTGAAGGTCCCAACAATGTATACATTTGCGATATATGCGTGAATAATTCTGTGGAGATCATTGAGCAAAATGCAAAAAAATCCCTGACACTTGAAGGTGAATCAAGATTACCCCATCCTTCGGAACTTAATCAGATGTTGGATGAATATGTCATAAGTCAGGATTATGCCAAAAGAGTGATATCAGTAGCGGTATATAACCATTACAAAAGGATTGGAAACAGCCGCAATACTGAGGAATTCCCTGATGTGGAATTGGAGAAGAGCAATATTCTGCTCATGGGACCCACTGGAACCGGAAAGACACTGCTGGCACGGACTTTAGCGAGAATTCTAAAAGTACCTTTCGCTATAGCAGATGCCACGACTATTACGGAAGCAGGCTATGTCGGTGATGATGTGGAAACTATCCTTGTAAATCTGCTTCAGAATGCCAATTACAATGTCAAGCTTGCGGAAAGAGGTATAGTCTATATTGATGAACTCGACAAAATTGGCAGGAAAAGCGAATCAACAAGCATAACCAGAGATGTTTCAGGTGAAGGCGTCCAACAGGCTCTGCTTAAGATCCTCGAAGGAACCAAATGCGGAGTACCTCCCAAAGGCGGACGCAAGCATCCGGAACAACCGCTTATCTACATTGACACTTCGAATATATTATTTATCTGCGGCGGAGCATTTGATGGCTTGGAGAAAACTATTGCTCAGCGCCTTAGAACCTCTACCATAGGATTTACAGCTAAAACAGAGCATGCTATTGAAGACAATGATGAACTCTTAAAACATGTTGAGCCTGAAGATCTTCTTAAGTTCGGTTTCATTCCGGAACTCGTCGGTAGACTGCCGGTTCTGGCTCCGCTTGAAGATCTGGACACCGAAGCTATGCTGATAATTCTTCAGGAACCCAAAAATGCCCTTGTTAAGCAGTACAAAAAACTTTTCAAGATAGAAGGAGTTGATCTGGAATTTGAAGAGGATGCTCTCAGAGCTATTGTAGAAAAAGCGAAAGCAAGAAAAACTGGTGCTCGGGGCTTAAGATCCATTCTCGAAGAAGTCATGCTGCCGATAATGTATACTCTGCCTGATATTCCGAATCTTGAGAAGTGTATTGTTCACAAAAAAACTGTTACCGAAAAGGCAGAACCATACTATGAATTTGCTTCAGGTAAAAAGCAAAGGTATGCTTAGTCTTTAATATAGAACATAAGTATATTAACCAATTAAAGCCAATCGATTGATATCTCGATTGGCTTTAATATTTTATAATAAACATAATTATTTAATTGAATTTTTTTGAAACTTTTTATAAAAAATTACGAATATAGTCATTGTGAATATGCATAAGGTTTTATCACTGTATTTGGCGGATAACTCCTTAAATAAAAATAATATATTTAGTTACATTAATTTAAAGAAGGGTAGTAATAATGTTAAGAGTTTTTGTATTTATAAGTACTATAATTTTGTTATCAGTGACGGCATTAGCTCAAAATAACGGAGATGACGAGATTGAAACTTTTTTTGGCGGAAAGGATTTCAAAAGCTCTGGTTACGGAGGACCTCATATTAAATTCACACAATTCAATGATGATTTCTCTATAATGGTTGGCGGCAGAGGCGGTTGGACAATTAACAAAATTTTTACAATTGGGCTTTCCGGTTCAGGCCTTGTAACATTGCCGCAGATTGATTACTATGATGAGGTTGAAAGAGAAAATATCAACGCAGACCTGGTTTTTGGATACGGCGGTTTATATCTCGAGTATATTAATAAACCCCAAAGTATGGTACACTTCTCGGGCAACTGTCTTTTTGGTTTTGGTGGTTCAGCGCTAGCAGATAGAAGAGACTACCTGCATAACGGACACGATTACGACTATGATGGAAATCATGAACCGTGGGCTGCTTATTTCGTACTGGAACCGGCACTGGCAGTAGAATTTAACGTAACAAGTTTTTTCAGGATCGGTGTTGAGGCGAGCTATAGGATTGTCGAAGAAATCAGAAGCAGCGATTCATTTAAAAATGTGGATGAATTGAAAGATTTCCAGCCCAGTGGATTTAGCGGCGGGCTGGTATTCCAGTTTGGCTCTTTTTGATTGATTTAATCCTATTATCAAATCAATTAATTTTGATTTAAATATCTAATGCTCCCTCAAACTCTTTGCAATAGGGTGGAGGGAGCATTTTTTTTCCGTACAGATCATTTGACCAGCTTGGAAATAGCCTTGAATTCATCTGTACCCGAATAGACAAGCAGTTCAAACAAAATTGATTCATAAGTCGAAATTCTCGCACCTTCTTGTCTCATTCTTTCGATAGCCACAGCTTTATCATTTGGATTCCTGGACGATACACAATCCTCGATTACAACAGGCAGGTAATTCTTTTCTATGAGGTCTATCACTGTCTGCAGAACACAAACATGAGCTTCAATTCCAGCCACTATTACAAATTCCTTGTTTTGTTTTTCAAATTCGTTCATAAAATTAATATCATCACAGCAACTGAAAGCCATTTTTTCCAGTGGTTTATAATCTCTCGCAAGGGCTTTTTGCACATGGGGTATAGTTTGTCCCAGACCTTTAGTATATTGTTCTGTCACTGTTATAGGTAATTCGAGGATCTTCAATCCTTCTATCAATTTTGAAATTTTTTGTTCCAGTTCAATATTTTCATAAATATGAGGGAAAAGCTTGCTTTGAATATCAATCATCAAAGATGTTGTATTTTCTCTGTTGATTCTCATGATTTTCCTTTCAAAAAACTAAAATTAATGATATCAATTTTTCAAATTATAAATTTTTACGCTCTTGCCAAAGTGGCTCCGTCCACTCTGCGAGCGCCCATTTCAAGAAGAGCTTCTGCACAGGCATTAATTGTTGATCCAGTTGTTAACACGTCATCTATGAGTAAGAAGGCTCTGCCAGCAACGTCCACTTTTTTGGAAGCTTTTCGAAAAGCGCCTGTGACATTCTTTTTTCTTTGTGATGCATCAAGAGCTGTTTGAGTCTGAGTGTAGCGTACTCTTTTTAAGATTTGTTTGTCAAATGGTATATTCAGGGCTTTGCTGACACCTTCCGCTATGAAATCGGATTGATTGAATCCCCGCTCTCTTTGCTTTACTTTATGGATAGGAACGGGAATGATAGCACTATAATCAGTGCTTTCCACAGTAGATATTAATTTGCCGAGCAATTTTCCCAATTCTTTTCCAATGTCATGTAATTTGCGGTATTTCATTGTGTGGATGATCTGCATGTAGTCAAAATCCTCCTTCAGGTACATCAAAGAAAATATCTTTGTAAGGGCAATTTCATCAGCGGGAAAATTTAGAAGAAGTTCCGCGTGAAGCTCGTCCGGTTGAGGTGCCAGGGGCATCGAATCTATGCACTTAGTGCAGATGTAGGAAAAATCTGCTCCCTGAGCAATCCTGTCCCGGCATATCTCGCAGTGTTTGGGCGCTATGGTGTCAAATATGGAATTATAGATGGATTTGGTAAATCCTGATAAAATATTTTGCTGCAATGGCATTTGAATTTGTCTTTATATTTCTCTTTTAATCAGATTTTCCAATGTAAGTTTTTTTACCGGAAAATAAAAGATATAAATTGAACAAATCAGCAAAGCTATGTCTTCAATGATCTTTTCCCAGCCTATCTTGCCGCCTGTACCACAACCACAATCTGCGTTTATACCCTTCAAAGTTGCTATTAATAAAGCTGCGATGAATATTATAAGTAAAATACCCGAAAGAACGGCGCTGGTTTTTAATCTTATACCCAAAACAAGGAAGACACCGATCACCAGTTCCAACCAGGGGAGAACCAATGCCATCAGATTTATGGAACTGTCAAACAGTATTCCGTAATTCTCTATCTGGTTTGCAAATTCCAGTGGATTAAGAATTTTATCTACCGATGCAATCAGAAAAACAACACCTAAAATCAGCCGGGCTAAAAGGCTCAAAAACGGGTTCTCCAGTATCTTTTTCATAATCTCTATGTTAAAAATTTATCAGTCACTTTAAAATAATTTATAAAGACTATTGAGACCTTTTTATATTTGATTATTTACAAACAGACGGACTCTCTATATATGATAAAGCACTTAGTCATAATGAAGTAAAATCACTTTACGAAAAGTAATATCATGTATTATCTGTAAATGACTTTGTAACTTCTATAAAAAATTATAATTTGCAAAGTTATTAATTTACAATTAACAAAATTTGGCGGATTATAAAATGTCATTTATAAGATCAATATCGGGTATCAGAGCAACTCTTGGGGATGGGCTGATACCCGATTTAATTGCTAAATATGCTGCGGGCTTTGCTAATTATCTTCCTGAAGGTCAAATCATTATTGGCAGAGACGGCAGACCGTCAGGTATCTGGATGGAACATTTGGTTGCCGGTACTCTTGCAGCTTGCGGAAGAGAAGTCACCATTATTGGTGCAGTTCCCACACCAACCGTACAATTAACTGTCGAAAAAAGTGACGCAGCGGGAGGTATATCAATTACTGCATCTCATAATCCGCAGGAATGGAACGGACTTAAATTTCTCAATGGGAATGGTGTTTTTCTTAACAAAGAGGAAAATCTTGAATTCTGGAATCATATTGATAAGAATAAACTGCTCTATTCCCTAAATCCATCGGAAACAAAAATTACGTATGACCTTAAAGCCGTTGATAGACATATTATCTCAGTGATAAATATCCTGGAAGATATTAAAATTATCCGTAAGAAAAACTATTTTGCAGTCGTCGATGCTGTCAATGCTTCAGGTTCGATAGCTGTGCCGGAGCTGCTTAATGCACTTGGCTGTAGAATCAACTGCCTTCACTGCGATGCTTCGGGAATTTTCCCGCATACACCTGAGCCGGTTCCCGATAATTTGACCGAGCTGGCTAAAACAGTTAAATCCGTCTCTGCTCATATCGGGATAGCTGTTGATCCCGATGCCGATCGACTTGTGCTGATTGATGAAAAAGGGAATTCAATTGGAGAGGAGAAGACTATTGCCCTGGCTGTTAAATCAGTTTTAAGTTCGGAAGAAGTTGGTGATGAACCGAATGTGGTTGTGAATTACTCTACCAGCAGAATGGTTGACGATGTATGTGAAGAATTTGGTGCCAAGCTATATCGCTCGCCGGTAGGAGAAATAAACGTAGTGGAAAAAATGAAGCAAACTGAAGCTGTCATCGGTGGCGAAGGCAGCGGGGGAGTGATATATCCCGAATGTCATTACGGACGGGATTCTCTTGTAGGGATAGCGCTTATCATGAAACTAATGGCTGAGTCAGATAAAACGCTCACTCAATTATCCGCAGAATTTACGGATTACAAGATGATAAAGCTTAAAAGAGAATTCCACGGCGATATAAGGGAGACTTCGGACAAAATTGAGAACGAATTTCCAAGAGACAGCATAACACGTGATGACGGCATAAAAATAGATCTTGAAGAAGGCTGGGTTCAACTGCGCACCTCAAATACAGAACCTATTGTCAGAATAATCGCCGAAGCCCGAACACAGGAAGAAGCTCGGCAATTAACTGACAAGATTATAGCTTTATTGTAATGTCCTCTTAGTCAGCGTAAAAGTATTAAACCCAATTTTTGCATTAGAAAAACATCTATCAGAATAAATAGCTTAACTTTAAGAACTTAACCACCCCTTCTTTTCCCCTCCTTAGTAAGGAGGGGAGTGAAGCCGGAGGCTTTACCGGGTGGTTCTTATAATTTACCAAATTGTAATATTTTAGTAGGATTGATGATTTCTAATGAAATATCCGGGTTAAAGCAAGGTATCATTGCGAGGAGCATAGCGACGAAGCAATCTCAAGCTAATGTGACTGCATCGCATTAAACGATACCTGGCTAATTTTTATCTTCAATACAAAATCAGATATTGATGATATCAATAAGTTAAATTTCAATTTTTTCATTAACATCTAACTCATAAGGCTCTTTATTTTTTTGAAATATTCGTGCCCCATTTATTCCGACCAATTTTATAGTTTCACCCTCTGTCCGGATCGAGCAACCTTCCCGCAATCCAATAACTACAGTATCGTTGTATGCGTGAAATTCATTTATCCTTGTTTCGCGTGTCTCTCCTTTATGTGTTGAACCGTGTTCCGGATCAAGATAATGAGGATTTATCTGATATGGGAAAACATCTATGGCTTTGAAACTGCTGATCTCCATTATGGGCATATCGTTTGTAGTCATTATTGAAGGACAGGCAGCATTTGAACCAGCGCTGGTTCCTATATATGGCATACCTTTATTTACTTTATCCCTGATGGCATCAAGCAAATTGTATTTCTGCAATTGACCGAGTAGTACAAAGGAATTGCCGCCCCCGATGAAAACAGCTTCCGCATTCTCTCCAGCCTGTTTGGGATCGTCGTATTCATGAACAGAGTCAAGCTGATAGCCCATTTTTTCAAATCGTTCCCTTGCCTTTGACGTATATTCATCATGGCTTATTCCGCTGGGTCTGGCAAATGGTACGAAAGTTACCTTTTTTACATCTTTGCCGAGGAAATCCGTTATTTCATCTGCACAATGATCCAAATAACCGCTGCCGTGAAGCGTGGAATTGCTAATCAATAGTAATCGTTTCATATCTTCTTCCGTTTTTTTCAAAATTTTCTTTACAAATTTCTAAAAATTTACTTACAATTTTAAAAGCGTTTCAGAGATTTTGCTAAATTGGTTATTTTGTAATTTACAAAAAAATGAAAATGTTACTTTTTATCATTTTTTCAGTCATTTTATTAACTGGAGCAAGCTTTGATCGATCTTAATAATTTAGAGTCTTTAATAGCATTATTCTGGTTCATCATCATATTGACGATGTATAATTCATGGCGGCTGGCTGTGTTAATTTACAGATTGAAATTTAATTTTTGGAAAAAGTTAAAATATAAGATGAAACGAAAAAATCTGGTTATATTTATTATAGGTCTGATCTTATTTTTCTTAGGCTGGTATTTCCTGACTACTCGAGAATATATGCCAACGTATTCATATCTTACAATTGGCTTAAGCATTATCCTTTCGGGTTATCATGTATATCAGCAGCTGCTTCGTTTTAAATGGGCGCCTTGGCGGGTTCTTTTAACCAGGATAGGTATATTGAAGCACGTTATAGCTGCTTTTGCGGCTGTTTTTTTTACGGGAGTACCGATCTTAATTATATTTTATGGCATAATTTCATGAGCAATACGGACTGATTTTGAAGAATGAAAGAATAAACGGAAAAAACGCTATGACTAATGCTGAATACTCAGCTAAATATATACATATCATTTTCTTAGCTCTTTTGCTAATAATTTTTTTAAAAAATGATCTTCATTCACAGACAAAAAAAAAGCATCGGCTTCCCGGAACCACTGAGAAAAGCGATTCCCTGATTATTGCTCCAAAGGACAGTCTGATGACGGCGGATTCATTGAATCAAATCTCCGATACAACCGCTGCTGCTGACACAACCATAAAGAAAGACACTATCCCTTTATATACTCCGCTTTACACACATGGAAGCATTTCTCTTACGCCTATGACCAAGTTTAGGAATATAAGAAAAGAAGATCTGCTCAAAGTGAATTATGTTTCTATATCTGAAATATTAAATAAAAAGCTTCCGATATATCCACTTTCGCTTGATGGTCATATACTTTACAATCATTTTTCTATCATGGGCGCGGCGCCAACAAATACGGCATTTACTTTCAATGGAAGAACATTGAACGATCCGGAGTTCGGCACGCTCAATCCCGAACAAATACCCCCTGAATTTCTGGAAAGTGCTGAAATTCTTGTTGGCAGTGATGCTGTTATTTTTGGAGATAATTCATCAGGAGCCCTTATTAACATCCAGGAGATAAGATACAACACAGGGCAGCCGTATACACGGATGTGGTTAGGGGAAGCCGGTTATAAATTCTTAGGTGTTGATGGAATTTACAGTCAGAATTTCAAGAAGAACTGGAATTTTAATTTTGGCTTCAGGAGATTAGCCGGCGATAATAGATTTGAAAATTCAGCCGCGGACAATTGGAATGTAAGGGGAATTTTAAGATGGAATCCATCCAACAGAACAAGTATATCCTTTGTCGAAAATTTTACAAATTTCGGAATGGGATTAAATGGCGGTGTTGATGAAACGGCAACGCCGAGCGAATTCTACTGCGATGAGATCCGCGCTCAAACACTATATACAACGATGGCTGAAAGAATTTTCCGCCATGATATGACGATGACCTTCAGTCATTATCTCGCCGAGGATTCAATATCAGCGGTTTCAGGGACGCTTTATCTGACAAGAACGTACTGGGACAGAGACCGTTCTGAAGGCATTCTCTTTGCCGAACCAAAAGCTGAGACAAATTACAGCTACATTAATTTCTTCACTGGAGCCACAGGTAAGTACGAGCAGAATATAACAAAATATTTCAACTTAAATGCAGGTGGAGAGATAAATTATAATGAAATCCCATCCTCTCCATATACAGATGAATGGTTCGGAATTAATATGACTGGCTTCGGCAGGCTTGAAATAGACAATCTCCTGCCCCATACGAAGCTTAGTGGTGGTATCAGATTAGGAGCGTTGTATGGGCAAATAAAAAATTCCTTTGGTGCCAAAGCGATTTTCAATATCACTGACAGCTTTTTAATTACCGCAGATGTATCCCGCTCTGAGAGAATTCCGTCTTTATCGGAAATAAAAACTGCCAACAAGGAGAATAACACTTTGTTTTATCTTGATGCCAAACTTAATAAGAAGTATTTTAGTATTAATGGTGGTATATTCACAAGGTTAGTTGGTTCGCCAATATTACATGATACACTCCAAAATGATCGTGGTACGGTTATCGGCACCAGAGCATACAATGGAGATTCAAGAAAGGCTCTGGGAGCTTATTTCGGTTTGAGTTGGAAAATTCTCAAACATTTCAAAATTCTACCGGTTTATGATGACGGAAATTTGAATATAGCATTCAAAGGTCAAACGAATCTAACATTTACAGATGAAGAAAGAGATTATCGTCTTCCATTGTTATTTGGTAATCTGGAAATTTTCTATCAGGGGCTTGCCGGGCACAGCTTAATGAATATTGGGATTAGCACATCTGTTACTACTATTTTTGAAGGTGAACGATATATCCCCTCTAGCAGAGCTTATGTCCCGTATTATATCAGGGACAACTTTTCGTTTAACGGGATCGATATATTTGCCGAATTGAAACTCGGAAATGCTTATCTCCGGTTAATGCTTGAAAATGCACTATCCCAGTGCTATTACTATGTCCCTATCTATCCTCAATTCGACAGAAACATAAGATTGATGGTCTCGTGGTCATTTTTCGAATAATCTATCGATTAATCATTAAAGAACCTGTCACGGGTTCGACGTAAAGCACATTTTCAACGTTAATTCTATAATAATACGCTCCAACAGGTACTTTTCTGCCTTTTTTGTCAAAGCCGTCCCAATAAATCTCATTTTCACCAAGGGATAGGTCTTTTTCCAGAGTCCTGATATGCTGTCCAACAGGATTATAGATCCGAATAACAGCAGTTCCGGCGTTTTCCGGTGCTTTATAAGTTAGATTGAATGTCGTATTTTGTTCAAAAGGGTTGGGATAGTTCTTGTATTCAGTTATTTCATAGTTCCTGTTGATATTGAATCTATAAAGCACTGTATCCTTGTTTCCTGTTGCATCTTCTGCAGTAACCTGTATCCAGTGTTCCGTGAACTCGCTTGTTTGATCAAGTGAATCAGGTCTTAGTCTTAACAACAACTTGTATGACGGATTCTGAGGATCCGGCTCTTTTATAAAATTATATTCTTTTGTATTATCCTGATTTTGATAATAACCGTTTATCTTAACTCTGATATTATCATTCGGTATCTCCAGTGGTGAATTATCATATATATTTATTTCGAACAGCGGGTTTTTAGGCAAATAAATACCTTCGTATAATTCCTGGCTGCCCGAGATAACCACAATTTGAGGTTGTTCCTGATCTTCTCTGACATTTAAGATCGATTTTGCGGAATTATTAAATTTGTAAATGTCCATATCGGTACCATCCGGAGATAGTTGGAAGTTAACATCGTTTTCCGGATTATAACTCTTTGTGTTTACTATGAACTTTTCTTCAACTCTTTCATCAGGAAGCAAATGACTCTTTGAAAAATCAAATTGATCAATTACAACATCTTCGGAGGATACTTCAGTATTGACTTTTACCTGATCGGCAGTTGTTCTAAGAGAAATATTCCGTATGGCAAAACCTATCTCCGTTTCTAAACCTCGCAGAACGGGAGTCTGTGATATTTTTATACTGCTCCTGGGGATTGCAAGTTCCGGTTGAGGAATAAATTCTGATCGTATCTCCGAAATATAAGGCTCTTCTTTTATATTTTCGCCTCTGTTAAGAGTAATATCAATATCTATATAAGGATAATTCCCTGCTGATATTCTTGATAGATCTACCTTTCCGAATTCATCAAACTCCAGTAATAAGTCCTTTTGGCTGCCGGAGACATTGTAACCTTGTACTATACCTTTAAGTTCGGTTAGATTGGGGGCAGTACTTCCGTCAATACTGAAATTCTTCCATTCTTTAGCAGGTCCGATTCTGATGGTTTGCACACTTGCGGCTGTATCGTAAATAGGAACTTTTCCGTCGATTACAGCATCCCTGCCTTCGGGATCATGAGCTTCCACAACTTCATCCGGTACTGCATCTTTGAATGAAAACATTGCGTAGGAGGAGGATTTTTTAACGGAATCAAACAATGTTGTTGAAAATTCTTCTCTGAATACTTTTTTAAGTGTATCTATTGAACCAATGCTGGGAGGTGTACGCTTTGAAATGGGTACTTCGAAAGACCTGTCACAGGTAGCTATGAACACGTAATGGTTATTATTTATTGAATCTCTGATAAAATTAACCAGCTTTATCGATGAGGAATCATCCTTCCATGTGTCAAAGCCATGTATCTTTCCTTCACCTGTATTTTTGGAGATAGTTACTACGCTGAAGCCCCTTGCATATTCGGTGTTTACATAAACATCAGAGTTTATTTCAATATTAGCCCATCTTTTAGAAGGCGGAGTTCCCTTTGATGAAAGGCAGTAATAATCCACTTGTTTGTCAGGAATTTTATATTTGCCATGATTTTCATTGGTCAAATTGAAATTATGTTTGTTCGATGATAATTCCTCAGCAGTATTTTGACTCCAATGTACAATTTCGCTGCCGCCTGTTTCAGAAGCATAAAAAGGTACTTTTAGCCATGTACTGAATTCTTGCTCATTCATGTTTCTTAATCTTGCGAAGAACCAGTAAGATGTACCATTTTCCAGTTCAATATCCGGTTTCCACTGGATGAAGGATTCATCAATATCAAGGTCATCCGTATTTGCGCTGATAAGTGCATTCGCGCTGTCGACAGATGAAGTTTTTAGATGCATCTCGTATTCAAATTCACCTTCCTCAGCAAAGAGGTTTAATACCCTGAAGATCGGTTCACTGGAATTCACATCCCAGAATGCCATGGGATCAAGGACTGATACTCCCGGGGCGAACACATCTATGGTAGCTGAGACAGCATTATTTTCTCGATGAATCTCATTAGTTTCCTTCTCCGGGTCAATAATAACATCGATCACATGCTGCCCGGGCATATCTTTCACAGGTATTTTAAATGAGAAATTCTCATTATAGCAGGTACCGTTAATTTCAAAATCATAAATATCAGTTTTTCCATTGTAAATCCTTATAACCCTGACGATGTATGGCTCCGGCAGTGATGTCCCGGCATTATAAATCGAACCGGAAATGGTCACCGAGTCATTTTCTGTGGTGATTATACTTGAACCTTCCTCAGATGCTAATTGAAAGTCACCTTTAAGGAAATATAGATCGGGAACTGTATCAATTTTAATTCTGGTATATGGATCGCCCAGATACAGATAGTGTTCCAGAGCCCTTAATTCCAGGTCATTTTTTGTTGATAAGGAAGCCTTGCCTGCAAAGAAAATCTCACCAAGTTCTCTTTTAGCATCTTGTTCCATACCCTGAAGCATGTAATACATTATCTTTTTCTCAATAAGGGCACTGCTTACGGCTGTAGCACCCATAGACGCTATAGCCCCTTTCTCCGGAGCCATCAGATAAGATTCATTTCGGGAGTAAACTTTTGGATTGGCAAATTCACCTGAATTACAGGAAAGCGTAGAAAAAATAAAATACTTGCCGTAATTATTCAGGGTCTGCACCTGCCAACCATCCAAATCAAAATATTCTGCTGAACCATGACCAAGGAAATTAGCCCATACTACCCCATCATTTATGATCTTGCGGACTCTACCAGCGTCTTTTTGCCCGATATTGGCTTCTTCGCTTTTGCACACCGATTCCGTAATACCACAGATCTCAGGACCTTCTATGTATGGAATGAATAATTCCTTGTCTTTGCAGAAGCCTCTTATCTCAGCAGGACCGTATCCACCCGAAATAAAGAAAAATTTCTTATGCCAGGGGGATATTTTTGAGGTGTCGTATTGAATCAGCTTATCAACAAAGTTTTCCGCAGTGTCGCTATTCCTGGCAGGAATTCTTCCGACTATAAAGTTGTTAACCTGCTTATCGTTGGATAATCCGTACCATGTATCACTGGTTGGAAGACCAAAGGTTGGAACAAGATCTTCGTATTGGGAATTCTTCCAGTTTAATTTAGGATCCCAGCTCGCATCGCCAAACATTATAGCATGTGTCGGTGCTTGTTTCCAATTATCAAGTGTATATCTCAGAAAATTCCTTATGGCGTGAGGAGATTTCTTGCCATAGTTAAATTCTTTGTAAATGTCATCAACATTTACAACTTCAATATCGATATCTTGAAAATCTTTTCTGTGTTTAGCAAGTCTTTGTGCCTGATTTAATAAATTTTCATGAGAAATTATCAAGCCGTCGGCAGCGTTATTAGTGTCAGTCAGGTTAGACGAATTGGTCTTTTTTATCACAGCTTCTTCAACGGTTTTAGAATCATTCATGAAGAATTTGTAAGATGTCTGCTCCTTTATTTTAAGTTCAGCTTTGTAAGAAATCCCGGCATTGTCCTGAACAAATTTGGAAATTGCTGTCATACCGCTGTTTAATTGATCTCCACTGACAGATGTGCCTTTGCGGAAATAAAATGCATAGACATCACCCGCAGAATGAGAAGAAGCCCTGTTTAAACCGGCTGCCTTTAATTTATTCAGAAGTCCCTGATGTCCTATAGAGTTCTCGCCGTTATATACTCCTGATATAAATGTATTGTCAGGCAGGGCATCTATCAATGAAGAAACGTCACCCGGATTTTCATAAGTTTGTACTTTGGGAGTCCCCGGTGATTCTACGGGTAGATACATAATGTGAAATCCTCTTTTCTTAGAGATCATACCGGAATCATTGATAACGACAGTAGCTGTAGGTTTATCGCCTGCAATACCACCCATGTGAACTGTTGTACCATTCGATGCTTGTAGAAATTTAATGGTTTTGTTTAAGCTGTCAATAGCTGCTATATCAGGGGATTTGAAGCCTGTTACCTCAATTGAAGAGTTTTCATCAAGATATCCCGGATCAAATATGATATTACCTTTGTATGCCACCGGCTTTGAATTACCTTCCACAGCGTAATAGTCTATACCTGCTTTTTTGGTCTTGAATGTATCGGTTGCCATTAACCGCAAACCTACATAATTCAAACCCGGCAGGATTGAGTTTTTTGTAAACTTACCTGTAAACTTTTTTTCTCTTATAAGGTCGAATCTTTGGATGTCCGCAGTGTCATAATTAACAAGAAAACGCAGTTCATATGAAGGTATGTGCCATGTTCCGTCAATAAAAATTGAGTCCAATAAAGTCGTGGCTGCGGTGCTGACATCTATTGATTCCGAAGGATCATCAGATGGAAATACAAAAACAGGCTGTTGAAATTCTTTATCAAAGCTCTGGTCTATTATTGTCTGGTACCAACCTTCCGGGAAAATATTTTCAGTCTTAAGTAAATATTTGCCAATATAATATATCTTGTCATATTCGATTCTTTGGTTTATCTTAACCGAGCTAACTTTCTCGACAGTATTTACAGGATCGACATGCGAACTCAACCTGATTCCCCCGGAATTTTGATCATAATACAAATAGAAAGGCTCATTTTCAGTGTAATGATCAAACCAAGTTGAATCTCCAGCAGCCCGCCTGCCTAGAAAGTAGATTTTCTCATTTCCATCTATGGTATTATTATCATCTGATATGTAGCATGGATATTCTTCTCCTTTATAAATCAGATGTAAGTTACTGGTTTTTTTGTTGTTCCATTCAGGGGCGTGCTTCAGGATATCCGTGACGTCAATCCTGGCTGCTCCGTCGGTAGTAGTCATGACTTTAAGATATTTCCTGTTAGGATCATACCAATCCGGAGCTGATAATATCTCAGGTGTTGTCTCCCCCTTATTGATCTTAACTTTTGAGTTAGAAACAAGATATCTAAGATGTTTCTTATTTACCACTCCCGAGAATAGTGCCCTTTCACCATTTGAAAAAGCTGCATCGGACATCGCTGCTTCCTTACCAAAGTCAATATCGACGGTGGATTGATCTAATACAGCTAAATCTCCGGACAGAGGATCATATCTAAAGGGCTGTATCGTAATCAAATATTCAGGCACTCCGCGCTGCTCACCTAAGTATTCGTAACTTACTGATGGTTCAATTATTTCTTTTGTAATTTGAATATCACTTCCGTTAATGAACCTTTTTCGTATGGAATCTTGCAGTAGATTACTGTACAAAGGTAAGTTTTTCTTACCGAGTGATTTAATGTTAAACTCGTCAATTTTAGTATTTAAATTTGCGTTATGAGGTACTGCAGCAATGAATTTAATTACAGGAATTGCATAACCCGAAAAATTAACAAAAGGATCAACATGATCAGCATTATTGATTGTTAACAGCTCAGTTTGATCATGGGTTAAGTATGAGGAAGTGCCAATGTCAGTTTGATTTAATTTTACTCTTAAACCTTCCGGCTTCTCAATTATTTCAATGTTTTTGGCAAATAACGTATTTATTGCAAAAAACATTACAAGTATGAATGCGAGTTGTCTCTTCATTTGTATTCCATTCAAAATTTACAAATAATAAAAAGAGTAAAAAAAATCAATAAGAGCCCCGCATTATGTCGACTAATTTTTAATTTGAAAATTAAAACTAAATACTATAAAATCTTAAATGTAAGACTGAGTATTATGATTAAAATTGTATTTAAATAAACAAAAATATTAAAAAATAAAAAAGCCGTATTAGTAATGACACTAATACGGCTAAAAGGTCTCAAAATTATTTAAAATTATTGATTCTGCCTTCTTGTGTTATCGCCTTTTTTGACATCTTCTCTGACGCCGACCATGATCTTCTCGGCAATTTCCTGAGCTATTACCTTTCTGATGTTATCATCGCTGGTCATGTATTCAGAGATAGCATTTTCAACTCTGTTCCGGATAATTTCAGCAGTTTGACCAACCAGTGCATTTGCAAGCTGGTGAATATCACTCTGCTGCCCTTTAAGAGTCTCAAGCTGGCTTCTGTTGGCGTCTTCCATCTTCTTGAGCATCTTATCCATACGTTCTTCTTCTTCGGTGTAGAACATAGTCACCGCAAGCAGGGTAAGCATAGTAAACTCAAGGAAAATAGCGAGCAGAATGAAAGAAGGTTTTGCTGCCGGGATAAACTTCAGACCACGAATACCAACAGCCACGATAAGGAATGCCGCACCGCCGTATGCCATACCTGTTACATTATTGGCATAACGCTCTGTGAAGTGGTGCGCCATGTAAAGACGCAGCCCTTTTCCAAAATAAAGGTGATTTCTGCGCCACATTAAGCCATCCTTGGTATCCTGGATTTCTTTTACGACAAAGTCTGAAAAGAATTCCTTGATCCTGCCGTAAAGTATGTCATTTCTAAAGCGAACCAAATCTACACTTTCGTCAAACAGATCATCAAAATTGACGTGATGTTTGGCGGAAGCAAGCTCTTCAGTTTCAGTTCTGTCCCAAATATTGATGAATGAATTCTCGACTTCGAATACTTCTTTCTCTGCCAGTGTATCATCAGGCATAATAAGAAGCTCGACGATTTCATCTGAGAATCCCGTTTGTAGTCGAATTTTGGTTTTGGTTTCATCCACTTGTTTCTCAAAGAACACTGCCATTAGTCCAAGACTTGATGGAAACAGGCTGGTTAAGAAAACACATAAGAAAAGAGCAATGACCATGGATATCCACCAAAACCCAACCCAGGGTTGCAAGATAATCGGATGCTCTCCAAGGGTTGGTGACTTAGCGTACCAGTCAATGGATGATTTAACATATCCATGTTCATCTGATGTTCTTTCTTTGAATGTGAAATCAAAAACATAATCGGGATTGATCAAATCTTTTTTGATTTCAAGGTTTTTTCCTTTTAACTTAGGCTCTTCTTCTTTTGGAACCGATGCCCAAGCTAATCCTTCAAATTCAACAAACCCGATTTTTTCCAATTGTTCCCCGCTGGGCATAAACAACGGAACAACAAATTGCGCAGATATAAAGGGTATTACTTTAAACTGAAAAAGAACAAAAAACGCTGCAAAAAGTACCACAAAAACCAGTATGTGCTGGGCTCCCATTTTATACTTTTTACTTGCTGATTGGGATAGAGATGTTGTTGCCATATTTACCCTTACTCCTTAGTTATTTGAATTAATTATTTTTTTCATCGGTTGTGTTGAATTTAAGTCCGCTCCGATCCGAAATTTACAAAAAAAAATTTATATTATTGTATAATCCTTAAATATTTTTTGTTATTTATACTATTCTTCAAATTTAAAACATAGTTCAAAATAATCCAATTATAATTTTAAAATCAATTAAAATTTGTCGTTTTTAACTATTATACGTTTAAATTTTTATTTTATATACAGTTTGAAGTTCTTGGGATTATACCATTTTTCCAACAGTTCAACAAATTCTTTGTAATTAGGAGGTTTAATAAAGTCACCGCTAATACTAAGACTCCCTTTTATCGTAAAATATTGTACGTCTTCAATCACTGAAATATTAACTTTACCGGCTTCATTGGAAAAATCAATGTTTCCTATGTTATGAACAATACTGCTGTTTTCGGGTATCTTGATCTTAAAGTGATATGATTCATTGACATTCCTATGTAATTTGACCGGTGTCTTTCTATCTGACTTAATTGCCGGAAAATCGAGAGTGTTGAAATCACCGGGATTAAAAGGGATGCTGACTTCCTTAAGATTTCCGGTATTTTGTGGCGGATTTTGGTCATTAATTTTAAATTTCGCAGCGAAAGGAGCAAAATCTCCCGCTATGAAGTCGGGATTTTGAAGTTCCGCATCATAAGAATGTTTTGAGAAAGTGCTTTTGACTAATTTTTCATTTTCCGATCTCTTTAATCCAGCCTGATAATGCCCGCCAATTTTCACTATACCATTGCCGGAAAATTTGCCTGTAGAGTCAATTTCCAGATTACATGATAACTCAAAAATTCCCTTTTGAGCTTTTATCTTGTCTGTTTGCTTCCGAATTTCCGGCTCCCAAGGAGCAAAAAATTTCTTCCCATATAAATATTCAGGTGTAAAGCTGCTCTGATGTTTGTTTGGATCGAGATACACCTTCTTACCACCTTTTTCGCTGGGCGAGGCTATAACAATGGGATTTTCCAATTCCCCAAGAAACAACTTATCATCCGGCATTGAAGCATCTTGCGAGAAAATTGCAGGATAAGCGCCAATATCCAGCGCTTTAAGCATTGCTGCAAATAGAATAGCCCTGTCGAGATGATTCCCGACATTTCTGTCGAAGGCTTCCTGCGCCGGCATGGGTGTGCAGCCGGTTTTTAGCGGATCGCAGTTTCCCGTGCCTACATTATTATGGATATGATCATAGATTTTGATGATCTTATCCATAGCCGTAAGTTCGTCGGTGGTGAGTTCTTTCACCGATTCTACCGCTTTGTCGTTAAGTGCGAATATATCTTCTGACTTACTTTTTATATGATCGATTATTTCGTTCTTTTTGGCAGATGAAAAATACAGTGCAGGGACAAATTTCTCGAAATCCGGCTGCTGCGTTTCCTGTGCCACAAGAGGAACATTTTTAAATTGCCATGTATAAACGTGGAAGCCCTCTTCATTTGTTTTGACCGGGGATTGTGAGCTATTTGCGAGATGGTGCTCAAAATATTGTCCGTTTGGCACTTTCACGATTACATTAAATTCTCTAACGGGGCTGCGCTTGCCTAAGACCACCTTCCCCTGCAAGCCTGGCAGAAAGTCCTTCTCTGATGTCAGGGTATAAGCAAATTCCACCGTGCAGCCAAACTCGAGCCCGGTATGTGTGACTACCATTTCCCTTAGATTCATCTCTGGAACATTATCGGACGCACATCTCGGCAGCACCTCGTTGAATGCATTTTCCGGCGAATGAACAATCTCGCCGGTGGTCATCTTAGTTGCCGACCGTTGGATTTCCAGTTCCTGATAGTCGGGATTGTAAACAATGAAAGATTCGCCCGACTTTCGATTAAGCGCATAGCTCGTAAGCACTTTTAATTCATGGGAATAGGTGAATTCAGTCGTGCCGTCCGGCTTCAACACGTAAACATGCGTTATCTTCTTATAGACTTCGTCGGCATTCTCTTCGGAATAACCGGCAGCATGTAAATTGCCGGCTAATATTAATGCTAATAAGATTGTAAAAAAATTAGATTTCGATTTGTTCATTGATAATTCCATTATTGTTAATTCATCTTTTTCATTGGTAAAGTAAAGTAAAATGTAGTGCCTTTATTCTCTTCGCTTTCAACCCAGATCGAGCCTCCGTTTTTCTCAACGAATTCTTTGCAAAGGATCAATCCAAGCCCGGTTCCCTTTTCTTCTTTCGTTCCGGGTCTCGAGGATTGCTCTTCAATTTTGAACAGCTTATTTTTAATACTCTCATTCATGCCCATACCGCTGTCGTTTACGGACATAATGATCTTCTCATGGTTCTTCTCAGCTCGAATAGTGATATTATCATCTTTTCCACAGAATTTTATACTATTCGAAACAAGATTCCGTAAAACCGTGGCAATCATATTTCTATCTGCGTAAGCCTGAATTTTTTCATCTATTTCATTTTTTACTATTACACCCTTAGAATTCGCAAAGTTTTTTAAAGTATAAGTGATTTGATTTGCCACTTCATTAAGATCAAGATCTTCAGGGTTGAAATCCACTTTTCCAAGCTGAGATCGTGCCCATCCCAATAAATTGGTTAGCAAATTATATGTTTGTCGGGAAGATTCGTTAATCATACTGATAAGTTCTTTTCTATCTTCTTCGGAAATTTCGTCGGATGCTTCTAATAGCTCTTTCGAAGCATTCAAAAGCACATTGAACGGATTACGCAGATCATGCGCTATTATGGAAAAGAACTTATCTTTCCTCGTGTTCAGCTCTTTGTATTTTTCTTTCGATTCTTTTAGCGCAATTTCAGCTCTTTTTTTCTCGTCTATATCGAAAACTATTCCGGCAAGCTTCAGCGGATTACCGTTCTCATCTCTCTTAGTAACTATTCCCCGATCATAATACCATTTCCAGTTACCATCTTTCGTGCGGATTCGGTATTCTGTTTCGTAGGCGGGTTTTCTCATTTCGAGGTGGTCGCGCATATTCTGCATGGTATTTTCATAGTCATCCGGATGAAGCATTTCCGTAAAACCCCAGACATCAGGATCGATTTCGCCCTCTTTATATCCAAGAGTTTCAATTTTTCTTTTGTTATAAATAACTTTGCCGGTGGGAACATCCCATTCCCAGCGCCCCAGATTACCTGCCCAGGCTAAATTGATGTCATCGTCTCTTAAAGAGAACTCTTCTTCCTGTCTTTTCTGCTCGAATTCAAGCACCTCGAGCTCTTTGATACGATTTTTCAGCCGCTCGTTTTCTTCGATAAGTTCTTGTTTGGTTCTTTTATCATCAGCCATAGTGAAAATCCTTACCTTTTTAATATAACCGGTTTATCAGAAAGTTTTTTCCTCTGCACAAGCGCCGCTTTGAATTTATCCCAATCTTCCGGCTTATATATTCTTTTTTCCATTCTGTGTTCGACGGAAAATTTAAGATTATTTCCTTCAATCTTATATTCAGACTCAAAGCTCGCCGGATCGCCTTTTTCATAAGAACCTTCGATAACTTCGAATTCAGGAACTTTATCAGCATTTTGGTAATCCGGCAATTTCATTGTCTCATTTATCTTCACCAGTTTTGAGCATCTGATGCGAAAGCCGTATTCTCTTTCTTGCAAGTTAGTGTCAATCTCTAATTCATATCCGAAAAAATAATCGTCAAACGGATTCTCGGCAGTGATCGGTTTGAACATTAGCTTATCTTCTGTCACAAAAGCGTAGTCGGGTATTCTAAAGCTTAGTTCAATATTGAACGGCTCGCTGATGTCGGACGGATCGGTATGCGTCAAACTTGTGATTTCAGCCTTAGGTGATATATCTGCGAATAACTGCGGGAAATATTCATCGCGCGAACTCTTGAAGCTGCGCAGGAATGCCCTTCTTATCAGGGCGCCGGTCTGACCTTCGGCTTCGATGGTTATTTTTCCTTTGAGCGTGCCATCCTTTTTGAGTTCAGTATCAGCACTGATATTGAGATAATGATTTTCCGCAGGTGATACCGGTGTCGTCATCAAATCGGCGCCGCCGGGAATACCCATAAGCAATTGCTGCTGCTGTTCGGCGCTGGACCATAGTTCTCTAACGCCGGGCACCCAGGTCGGATCGAGCAATATCCAGTCACCATCAGATAGTTTAGCTAAAGTCACACTGTGATTGAACTGATCGGCGGGAATTCTGTCTATCCGCGAGCCAGCCATAGTCATCGCCGGATAGGACTCGAAACCGGCTGCGCGAAGCATTGTCACCAGCATACCGGCTTTGTCCTTGCATACACCGCAGCGGTCAGTGAAAGTCATTTTACCTGTGTGCAGGGTATATCCTTCGCCTTCGCCCATCGACAAGCCGGAATAGCGAATATTTTCCGCCACCCAGTGAGTCAATATCTTGATTTTTTCCATTTCGTCATCAACGCCTTTCAGCAGTTCATCAGTCTTTTCCTGAACATCCTGTGTAACTTCGAAACTGCCGAAATCCTCGTTCACATTATGAAACCAGACCGCTTTGGCGTACCAGTCCGGGGATGTGGACATGAGCAGCTTCGGCGCTACGTTTGATGCATTTACCATATTCGGCTCGCTGCTGAAAGGCTGCATATCCTTCTTGTACCAGCAATATTCGGTCTTGCCCGAGCGGTTAATTTCTTCTTTATGAGCGATTTTCGCAGTGCCGTAAGTTTTCTTATGCGGATTTACCTGAAGTGTAATATCTTTGTCTTTTTCTTGGTGGAAACGTATGTACGAAGTCAATTCCCCATTATAAACTTCGTATTGCAGCGGTTTATCCTTCGGCATGAAAATCCTGTAAACTTTTTCTTCAACAGGTGCCGATGAACGAAAATGAACTATATCGTAATAATGCCCCTTCATCGGCGGAACGAAGCGCTGTTCTTCGCCTTCGCTGTCGCCGAGAAGCGCGTAAGTGAAACCTTTGCGGTGGATGACAGTCTCGATGGCATCGCCCGGCTCGAGCCGCCCGAATTCCAACGTTTTATTTCTCATGCCCCAGTAAATCATGCGCGCAGGGGCTGTATAATCGAGAATGCTCGAGGTATCTGTTTTTTCTACAGAACCATCCTTTCTGTAGATCTTTGCCGAGATTATATCTATCGCGGCGGATTGCGGATCGTAGTTATAGTGGCGATGCCTGTATTGTTTGGCGCCTTTCCACGTGAGAATTTTCGTCAATTTATGCATTTCCACGCGGCTAAGCCCGGATTCCTTGACATCCACTTCTGTGCTGTCGTACAGCACGACTACATCTGCATTGGGATATTCTTTCGTTTTTTCGATCAGTTCTCTATTTGGGTCTTTATTCTGCGAAAAACTTGTATAACAAAACAACAATATTAATATTATTGCCAGAGGAAAGTTCAATTTTAATGCGCTCATAAATATCGTTCCGGTATTCTTAGTAAAGCTATTTTAATTATAATTTTTACAATTTAATTAAAAATAATTTAATTTAAAAAAACAGACATATAAAAAACACTTATTTATCATCATTGATTTCAAATTTATTGATTTATGACTTATTAAAAAAACTAGTATTTTAAATTTTTAATTTGAAAAAAAACAAATTTTGTTCGTAGTTTATTATTATGAAAAATAATTAATCTATCTTTAAAAATTTAGATTTACAAAAAAAAGACTTGATATTTTAGCAAAATTATTTTATATTTTCAACTAATTTCCTTTTCGGCATTACCTCAAAAATTTGAACTTAAAAACAAATTTTTATTAACAACTTTTCGGGAAAATATTATGTTAACAAATGATACCTCTCACAGCAGTAGATTGCATACTACACTGTTGACAATTGTATTAATGTTCTTTGCTTTCAGCCAAAATGCATTGTCGCAGGACGCAGCCTACACCGGAAATCCGCGCCCTTTTCATCAGGGATATGTTAACCACCCGGTAACAGTTGAAGCCGGAATTGCAAATTTAGAAAACATACCCGTCCGGAATATTAGAATACACTTTCGAATTATTTACATTGATGGGGATCAGGTTGTTTTCGAACATCGGGATACGCTGGAATCCCTTGATGGTAATTCTTCCGTTAGAATTAAAGCGCCGGAAAGATGGGCGCCGCAAAATGAAGGGCAATATCTTGCTCAATTCTATTTTGAGGCGGATAATGATCAGGAACCGGCTAATAACGCTGTAAACAATGAATTGAGAATCACAGAATGGCCCATGCCATTTGATTTGACAATAGAGCAAATAAATTTCACCAGACCATTCGAACAGTTTAACTCAAATATCGGCTTTTTCACATTTACTTATGAGCCGTCTGATAATGTTCAATTCGTAAATATCATGGCTGCTCTTCCAAACAGCTCAGAGCCGCCTGTTTGGATTGTTAAGAATTTCCCGATAAGTCCATTCCAATCAAAGCAGACAGTCTCTGTCTGGGCGGATTTTAAGCCACTGCAAATTGAAAATGGCACCGACATCCATGATTTGATGATTGATTACCAGGTAACCGACGAGATCATCACCGAAGGATTCACGATGGATAACGACTATCCTTTGGAAGTCGAGGATGTAGAATACAATGTGGACAGCGATATAACAGAAGTAATCCCGTCCGAAATTCCCACTGACATTCCCGAAATAATGTGGGATCCCGGGGAAATTTACTGGGATTATCGCGGATGCGAAGTTCCTAACATCGATCTGGATTCTTCCGAACATAATCCAGACGATGAGCCGGGCTATGAAGGCGACTGGAACGCATGCGGTCCTGCAAGTACCGCAAACAGTATGCAATGGCTCGAGGATAACAACGATAATATTCCCAGCTCCGGCACAACACACCGCGAAAAAATGAAAGAAATGAGCGGAATGATGGAGCGCGGCAATGAAGACGGCGTCACCACTAACCAGATGCTAAAAGGAAAGCTCGGCTATATTGACAAGCATAAGCTGCCTATAAAAGTCAAATTCCAGAGTTATTTCGAAAGGGCTGATTCAGTGGAATCACCAAATGATAAATACGGGCATTCGGCTGAAAACCAGAGTGAATCAACCGGCGCCCCGCCAACTTTCGAATGGATTAAAGAAGAGATGGCAAACGGCGAAGATGTTGAGATAATGTTCGGCTGGTACGACCGCTCTGGCAACAGACACGGCGGACACTGGGTTGTTCTGACTGGCGTCAGTCAGGTTGGCAATAATACTAAAGGTCTGTACTTCAAAGATGACCTGCATCAAGACAGAGAAGGCGGCACGCGCCAGCAATATGTCAACTGGGTCGAAGGCGATGACGGATGGTCGCGCCTTGTCGGTTTGGAAGGACCCAACAACTACTGCTGGGTGGAAAGCGCCATTTCCGAAAGCTATGATCCGACAGTAACTCACGATATACAGGATATTCAAATCAATCAGTTGAATTACGACTCATTCTTCGATGTGTTCACATCTCTCAAATCCCACTTCAAATTCGATTTTGTTCCTGAAGATTATCCGCGATATCTGAATGTATTTGCAAATGATGTTGACGGCGATAGAGAATGGATACTGCGGAATATTCTGCTGCCGCCATTCGAAGTGAGAAGTGAACTCGCCGTTTGGTGGGATATGAGCGTTCTCGGATACGAAGAAGGCGACGAGATAGATGAACTTGAAATAGGATTCAAAGTAGATACTGATTATATCAACGAGGAAACTTCTCAAACTTACACTGTCGGCAATTGGCAGCCTATACCCGTCAATGATGTTGAATACAATAAAAAATTGAACACAGTTGAGCAAGACGACGAAAAGCTTGATATAGACATCGAAGTGACATACCTTAGAGATTTCGAACTCGGCGAAGATATAAAATGGCATTACCGCGGGTGCGAGGTTCCGAACATCGATCTTGACTCTGCCCGAAACAATCCGAATACCGATACAAGCTATGCCGGTGATGCAAACGCCTGCGGGCCTGCCGGCGCAGCCAACAGCCTTCACTGGCTCGAGACCACGCATCCCAAGCTCAGTGAGAACACCACTCACAGAGAAAAGCTGAAAGAACTAAGCGATATGATGGATCGCGAGGATAATGGGGGCGTATTCAGAAGAAATTTCATAGAAGCAAAGCTTGAATATATCGATAAATACAAGCTTCCAATAAAAGTCAAATTCCGGAGCTGGAAGTTCGGCACCGATTCAATACCTTCACCTGATGATAAATACGGTCATTCGGCAGACAATCAGAATGATTCGGCAAATTCATTCCCAAGTTTTGACTGGATGATGAACGAAATGAGAAACGGTGAAGACGTTGAGCTTGAGCTGGGCTATTATGATTCCACAGGCAGCCGCGGCGGCGGACACTGGGTCACGATCACCGGCGCCAGCGATGTCGGCACTGCACAGGGGTTTTATTTCAAAGATGATATAGATCAATCGGACAGCGGCGGAACTGAACAGGAATACTGCAACTGGGAAACTTATGAAGGTATGCCATACCTGCCACAACTCTCAACTAAAGACGAAGTTGCGGTTGTCGAGACTGTCGTTTCCGAAAGCTATGACGCAACTGTATCTCATGATATTAAGGATGTTAAGATTGAGAAGATCAATTACGACATCGGACCCTCGATGTTCGAAGATCAACCGGGCAAAGGATTGATCACGTTTAAATTCATTCCCGAAGAGGACGATCTTCGCTATGTAAATATGAAGGCGAAAACCAAAAATGACGAAGAATTCTGGGTTTGCAGGAATGTATTGCTGCCGCCATTCCAGGATACGAGTGATCTGTCAGTCTGGTTTGATTACGGCTGGCTGGAATATGATCGCGGCGAAATTGATGAACTCAGTTTCCTCGACCTGGCTTACAAGATCACTGAAATACCTCTGGCAGAGAGTGAACTTAACTTCAAGGATTATAGAGAAATAGAAGTTTTCGAACTCAATTACAATAAGAAATTGAACACTCTTGACGAAGATATAACAAAGTTAGATTTAGCTGAACCCGAACTTAAACCTATAACACCGTTTAAAGAAGTTACCTGGCATTACAGAGGCTGCGAGGTTCCGAACATCGATCTTGACTCGTCGAAGAATAATCCTTCTACTGTTACGGGTTACGCAGGCGACAGAAATGCCTGCGGACCGGCGGCGGCGGCAAACAGCCTGCAATGGCTTGATGATGAGGACGACAACATCGATGATGACAACTCGCACCGTGACAAGCTCAAAGAACTGAGCAAAATGATGAAACGCGAGGATAACGGCGGTGTTTACAGGAAGGACTTCATTGAAGCCAAGCTTGAATATATCGACAAGCATAAACTGCCGATCAAGGTCAAATTCCAGGGATGGAAATTCGGCGCTGACGACGTCGACTCGCCAAATTCCAAATACGGACATAAGGCTCATAATGAGAATGATTCGGCAAAAATGCCTCCCAAATGGGATTGGATCATTAGTGAAATGAAGAATGACGAAGACGTCGAACTCGAATTCGGCTACTACGATTCAACCGGTACCCGCCGCGGCGGTCACTGGGTAACCGTTACCGGCGTCAGCGATAATGGCAATTACAGAGGAATATATATCAAGGATGACGGCGATCAATTGGATTCCGGCGGAACCCGCCAGCAGTACGTAAATCTGGATACTGCTCACGGATATACTTATCTCAAGCAGATTTCATCGAGCAAATATACGTGCTATGTAGAAACGGTGGTCTCCGAAAGCTATGATTCCACTATGACATTCGAGGAACCGGAAGACCCCGTCAATATAGAAATTGTGGAATTGAATCTCAGAGGTCGAGGTGACTTTCATATAGATTCTTTCTTCGATATCTACACAGAGATCACATTGCCGGATTCCAACGGCAAAGATAAAGATAAATTCCTGAATATGTTTGCAAGATCGCCGGGAAGTGACAGCTTCACGAGGCTCTTCCCGCTGAAGTTCCCGGCATCTAAGAAGGATACAAACGATCCTGTGCTTGAAGAACGCTTTACTTTCAAACCTATTCGCGTTGAAGGATCAACTAAGAAAAACAAAGACGAAATACTCTCATCTCATCAGTTAGAAATTGCTTATGTCCTGGCGGACAGCCTGCTGTCCGACGATTACGAGCCTGCTGACTGGGAAACCTACACGGCTGCCGGCAGCAATACCATAACACTGCCGAATGATGCGCTCAGCGATGAATCATACAATCTCAACCGCGTTCAGCCAAGACGGATAAGACTCGACGCTTCGGCCTCTCAATTCTCTATGAGGCATGATAAGCCGTCTCTTGATCCGGATAATACTCAGTATAATCCGAGCACGGTTGACGGCTACGCAGGCGATATGAACGCCGGCGGTCCCGCCGCAGCCGCTAACGGCATGGGTTGGCTCGAAATGACCCATGACGCGGTAGACACCGAGCACAGCGACAGGATCAAAATGTACAGATATAGCAATTATGCTGGCAGAGAAGATGAACTGGGCGTTTACACCAACGACATGATCAAATCGCTGCTCAGCTTCATAGATAATAACAAAGTACCGGTAGGAGTGGAATTCCGGAGCTTCAAGCTCGGTACGGATAATATAGCCTCACCTGTCGAGCTTTACGGGCATGAAGCGAAGAACATGAATGATGCACCGGACGACGGTCCTGATTGGAACTGGGTCAAAGAGAAGCTCGACAACGGTTACGACTTAATGCTCGAATACGGCATCTACGACTCTACCGGTCAGAGAATCGCCGGTCATTGGGTAAATGTCACAGGCTACGCAGATTACGAGACGGCTCAGGCTATCTACTTCAACTATGATCTCGACCAGCAGAATGAAAGCGATGACAGAGATTTCGTATCCGAATGGCGCACCGATCAGGACCACGCTTACCTGATGCAGTTCACTTCGGATAATCTTGTTTGCTGGGTCGAGAGTGTTATAGCTAGCAAGTATGATGAGACTGTTGAATTTGAACCGGGAGATGTTCAGGAACTGCTTAACAGCAAAGATAAACTAAATCTTTCGGTTTACAGGAATCCGAGCGCTGTCACGGAAGAGATAAACATAAACTTCATTCTTCCTGAGGCAGAGTTTGTCTCGATCGATTTGTACGACCTGAACGGCAGACTGATACACCACATCTACGACGGCTACAAGAATTCCGGCGAAGCCACCATTAAATGGGACGGCAGAAATTCGAAGGGCGCCAGAGTATCCAACGGCGCCTATCTGATAATAGTGACAGCCAACGATTATCAGTCAGCAGTGAAGATCATACGCGAATAATTGCTGAAGATGTAAAAAAAAGGCGCCTTTCGGGCGCCTTTTTTGATATCGAAATCTATTTCATTTTACCATTAATCCTGATACTATTTAAAAAAGCTCTTGTAGTAAATTATTTAACTACAAGAGCTTAATTGTATTTCTCAGTAGCGGGGATAGGACTTGAACCTATAACCTTCGGGTTATGAGCCCGACGAGCTACCAATTGCTCCACCCCGCGATCATTTGTCTTACAAAATTAACGAATATTCTCTGTTTTAAAAAAACTTTTTGTTAAAACTGTGAATTTTTCGTTAATTTATAATTTCGATTTCAACGACGTAAAGAGGTCTATCATTATTTGAAATTTTATGGAAACTCATGAACAAAAATTAGCACGCGGACTCGACAGACATCTCGTCGTTACTGCCAATGCCGGTTCCGGTAAAACACGGGCGCTCGTCAGCCGATACGTCGATCTCGTGCTGCAGGGTGTCGATCCCAAGGAAATTGTCGCAATCACTTTCACCCGGAAAGCAGCCGCAGAAATGCAGACCCGCGTCGCCGAAGAACTAGAAAAAATCGCCTCTGCCGGCGATAGCAAGACTATCGCCCGCATCAAGCGTATCCGCGAGAAGCTAACCTCATCCCGCATTTCCACCATTCACAGCTTCTGCTCAACTTTGCTGAGGGATTATCCTGTGGAAGCCGGCGTCGATCCTGGCTTCTCGGAATTGACCAATGCGGATAAGCTTAGGATCGAAACAGATGCCGTCAACAACGTCATGGAACAGTGGCTGCAACCGGAAAATGAGAGCCGGAAAGCTAAAGCACAGGACTTATTCTCGAAGTTCGGTTTCTATTTCGTCGAGAATATATTGAAGCAGTTGCTGAACCGCACAGATATTTACGAGAATCTGAAAAAGGTCTATTCAAGCGATTTTAAAAAGATAGAAACTGTCCGCGACGGCTATATCGCCGAGATGCTCCTGCCGCCTCTGCTCGACGGATTAAGAGAATTGTTGATAATACTGAATTCCGTGGATACGAGCAAATTGAAGAAACCCGATCAGGACTTTCTTATCAACTTGTCGGAATCAGTCAATAGCATGATTACTAAGATGAGAAGCGGAGCGTCTCTCAGCCAGGATACCATGTTCGAACTGAAAAATGAGCTTGAGGCTTTGAAGGAAAGTCCATTTATCACCAAAAAATTTACAATTAATAAAACTAAACTCAAGAATAAATTAATAGGTATTGACGCTGACGAAGCGAACGAAAGGCTCATAGGGCTGAACGGGACTTCCGACTTCTTCAATGCTTATGGAAATGTCAACCTGGACGCCGAGCTTTTCGGCTATGCGCACACTTTCTGGGAAATGGCGCGGGACGTTATTACCTCTGTTGAGGATGAAAAGCAGGAACTGCGCGCCGTCGATTACGGCGACATGCTCATCAAAGCCCGTAATCTGCTGGATGATATTTCCATCCGCCGCAAGCTGCGGCATAAGATAAAGCATATTCTCGTCGATGAGTTCCAGGATACTAACCCATTGCAATATGAGATAGTTAAGAGCCTCGTACCAGAAATGAAGCACGTCCGGAATTACGAGCATAATGTTTTTCTTTTCATCGTCGGCGATGCCAAGCAGAGTATCTACGGCTTTCGCTATGCCGATGTGCGCGTGTTCCTCAAAGCTGCCAATGAATTATCCGAAATAAATCAGCAAAAACTTAGAAACAATGAGCTATCCCGCGAATTTACAGTTCTGTCCGAAAAAACGACTGCCCGCACCGGTAAGGAAGCAGCCGGACAGATAGAGCTTTCCGCTACATTTCGTCTGCTGCCCGTGCCGGCTGCGTTCGTGAATGCGATTTTCGACGGAATTCCCGAAGAAAGCAGGACAGAATTCGATGTTAATTACTCGCCGCTGGTCTGCGCCCGAAGTGCCGAATACTTGCTGAGCGCGGATGAAAAGCCGATTATCAATGAAAACGGCAAAACAGATAATTCGGAAATCAGCTTCGGCTCTGCGAAATTACTTCTCGTTAAGGAAGATAAGAAAAATACAGCCGCCGAAACCGAAGCAGAACTTCTCGCTAAATACATCAAAAAAGTTGTCAGTGATACAGACGGAATCACTGTTCAGGATAAGGATGGAACTTACCGGCACCCAGGATTTGGCGATATAAGCATCCTTGCGCGAAAGAAAGCCGATTTGAATGACTTGGCGTCGGTCTTTCAGAAGATGGGAATCCCTTATGCGCTGCACGCCGGCAACAGTTTCTTCGAGTCGCAGGAAATTGTTGATATTTTTTCATATCTCAAATTCCTGCATAATCGAAATGACGACATCGCGCTTGCGGGCATACTCAAATCGCCGTTCTTCGGTCTAAGCGACGCTGAATTGCTGAATATCAGCGTCTATGACGGTAATTCCTTCTATGAAAAATTCCTGAATTACTGTGCTGATCTTGAGAAAGACGGATCAAACGGCTCTGTCGGGAAAGAGATAGAGCTCTATGCGAGAAGCACTCTATCTGAATTAATAACACTTGCGCCGCGGCTGACGATTTCCCGATTGATAGCGAAGATCATTGAGGAAAGCGGCTGGTACGGTGCCGTTGCGGCGAATCCAGCCCGCAGCCAGATGAAAGCCAATATGGACAAGTTCATCCAATATGCGCGGGACTTTGAAACGCGCGGCTTCCGCAATCTGTACGACTTCGTCGAGGAAATCAATTTTCTGATAACCAAAGGCGCCGACGAGGAAGAAGCCGTCTTCATGCCCGGCGGCGACGCAGTCAATCTTATGACTGTCCACGCGGCTAAGGGCTTGGAATTCCCCATCGTGACTATCTATAAGTCCAATTTTTCAACGCGGAATCAGGGTGGAACTATTGTGTCGCCGGAACTGGGCATTACTTTCAACACGCCCGATAGCACCGGTGATGCACTGATATCTAAAGAGACGCCGCTGCATTACCTGAATAAAAAGAGAGCTGCCCTCGCCGATGAAGCCGAGGAAAAGCGCATTCTCTATGTTGCTCTTACACGCGCACAGGATCATCTCATCGTTAGCGGCACTATAACTAATACTCTCAATGGTTTTCTACCGCTGATCCTGGAATCTCTCGGGCTGGACAGCGTCGAGGTGAAAAAATCATCAGCTGTCCTGAACCAAAGCCTGACATTAGACAAAGAGGTCGGACTGCTGACTGACAGCGGTGTTCAAAATATCGAGCTGTCTTTCCCCGTAGAAATTATCGGCAGTGTGGAAGATACACAGCCGATAGAAACCGCTGGCGCAGATGATTACGCCGGCGTCAAATTCCTGCTCGACGAAATCCCCGGCAGCATCAACAAAGAGATATTCTCTGCCAGCAAGCTCACTGCTTACGAAGATAATTTCGACGAATATCTGCTCAAATACAGGCTCGGGCTGAGCACGCTTGAATCCGGCATGAAAATGACCGAGTTCGACCACATGGCTAACGAAGACCGTGAAACTGCCACTGTAACCGGAACTTTGATCCACGGCGTAATGGAACGAGTCGCTGAATGGTTCGATGCCGACGGAAAAGTCGATGAGGAAGAATTGCAGCGAACTGTCCGTCGTGTTATGGAACAGAACAACGCCCCTTTCGAACAGGAAATTGTCGAACAAGTGCTGGAAGAGTGTATAAATACAGTATCCACGACTCTTATTCAAAAATTGTCAAAAAACATCATCAAGGGCGAACCCGAAAAAGAGCTAATCATGCCTGCCAGCGATGATTATCTTGTCGGCTCGATGGACCTGCTGCTCAAGAACGAATCCGGCGAATACGAAATCTGGGACTGGAAAACGAACAAGATCGACTATTTCAAGCGCATGGACGAGCACGCCGAACATTACAAACTGCAGCTTTCGGTTTACGCATACATGACGGCTCTGCTAAATCCCAGCCAGCAAAAAATTACCGCCAGACTTCTTTTCACCAAACAAGCCGGTAAAAATGCCGGCGAGAATGAATGGACCCGCGCTTTCACCTGGAATCGGGAAGAGATAATCGCCCGCGGCGAAAAGCTGATCGAAAGATTAAGTGAAATAAAGAATAGGACGTATTTTGAGTGAGATTGACTGATTTAAAAAAGTTTTAAGTTTTGAGTTAAAATTAACTGTTTTACTGAATGTCTCTATGAAGATAATTACACCTGTTTAGAGGCTGTCTCAAAAGTCAGTAAATGTCATTCCTGCGAATGACTTTAGATCCTGCTTTAGCAGGGCAGGAATCTGATGAATAGCGGATTGTTTACTGCATTCAGCATGACGTTTCAAGATTTTAGTACTATGTTACACTCTCGATGAAGATGTATTCCAGTATTGATTTTAAAGAATTCAATAAATATCAAAATAATTTAGGATTTTAACTGATCTTAATATAAATTAGCAAAGTTATAAACTTTATTGAGGAAAAATGGCGGATTTAATTTTAAATATAAAAATTGAAAAACTCGAAGAAGGTGGATATCTTGCTTTATCTGAGGATTTGCCGGGTTTATTAGCCGAAGGACGCTCATATCAGGGAACACTTGAAATAGCTCATGATGTCGCAAAAAAGCTAATAGAATCCTATATCGAGCATAATGATCCTTTACCTGAAAAAATAAAGAAACAACTAAAGCAGCCGCAAAAAAGTCATAAATTTAAAATTCCTATTTCTGTAGAGTTATGAGCAAGCTGCCTGAGGTCTCTTATAAAGATTTAATCAAAAAGCTAAGAAGAGCAGGTTTTATCTTTGACAGGCAGGCAAAAGGCAGTCATGAAATCTGGTATAATCCGAAGACAAAAAGAAGAACTACAATACCTACCCCCCCCCTAAACCTATTTCTAAAGGCACGTTAAATGCCATTATCAAACAAATCAGTTTAACTGTTAAAGAATTTCAAGAATTGTGATATGATACTATTTTAGCTAATTCACTGATTCAACAAAAAAAATATTAATTCCAAATTATCTAGAGCTTCTTTATAAGGTATAATAAAGAAAGCCCTTTCCATCGACGATATAAAGCACTTCCTTTTCAAAGTAAATTGTGTTAAGTTAACACCCTAATTCTTTGCAATTTATACTGGTTCAGGTTGATTTCCTCCATCCTCAGCTACAACTCTACCTGAAATTTAATAAACATATCATAATCCGCAGCTACGAACGGGAATTTTCTTTTTTCTTCAGTTTGCCCGAAAGCTTTGCTGTATTCCGTGATTATCCAAAAAGCCGGCTTATTTCTTACCGCCTCGGAAATGATCGCTGCAATCTCCGAATCCACCTTGATTATGTGGTGCGATTTGCGGAAATAATCATTTACCCGAACATTTCTATATTCTCCTAGTAGATACTTATTGGTGTCTAATTGATCGAATCGCCAGTGCGCCGAATCCAGATCATTGCGATCGGTGTAACCAGGTCTTAACTCCGCAAAACGCAGAAAGAACTTAATGTATTCAAACCCGAGAGTATCATTAGGATCATCCCCGGGCTCGAAATAAAGTTCTTGTTGCGGATCCCAGTTTGCTATGCTGTCTGCCGAGAAATTTTTCATCACCGGAGGTATAGTATCACCGGTAATTTTTACATGTCTAATTCTGTAGTTAAATTCCTTGATGACAGCCTTAAGTATGCGATCTTTGTTATCCCTATATTCTTTGTATTCCAACATATTAACAAAATCCCTCGATGTATCCGGCGAAGCCTTATCGAAATGTGTCGAGCGGAAAAATATTGGAAGCCTGAATTCAAATGTACTCAGCTTGTCTATCGTTTCAGTATAACAGCCGCCGAAAAACTGCGACGACAGTGCGATTCCCGCAAGCACCAGTGGTATTATCAATAATCTTTTCATTTTTTTTAATGACCTTTAATTTATTTATAATATTCTTTTCAAATTTTGGTGTTACTTATTTTTTCTTAGCTTGTTCTCCTTCATCTTCTTCGCGGGTTTTCTCATCTTCCTCACGTTTCCTTATTCTTTCGATTCTTTCGATATCTTCGAATTGTTCGATAGTTTCTTGCTCGCGTTTTTCTCCCCAAGAAGCTATCCACCATGTAATCCCGAATGTTAGCATTGGCTGGGAAGCCCAGGCTGCGTCCCCGTGGAATTCAAAATTATCAAGTCTGTATGACAGCCCTGCTAAAAACCTGAAGCTGGTGAATGATTCAATGTCGAATTGTATATCTTCAAAATTTCTTACTTCCAGATACGGACTATTAGCGTAATCATCCGGCTCTGCACTCTCAGCGTCTTTGACAGCTTCAAATTCACCGCTGAGCGTTTCAAATTGTAATCCGGTAAATAAAGTCAATCCATTTTCCCATGACTTGCTGGCATGAAGCCCTCCAACAAAAGAATTCATACTAAGACCTTCCGATCTGCTAACCATGTGATAACCCAGATGCGCTGCCAGCCCGAAGGTTGTATCTTCGCCAAATAAATTGACAAATCTATCGAGCTGCTGATTTGCCATTATTCCGAAATAGGAGGTAAATTCATCTTGAACCGGCACTCCCCAGAAACGCAATCTTAGCTGAGTGCGCGTTGGGAAACCAACAATAATCTGCGGTACAATTGGAATCCCGGGCATAAAGCTGATATTATTGCCTTCTGCGAACCCAAGAGATTTAAATGATGAATCCGGTACAAGTTTACCATTTTCGTCATATTTTCTTTCCCTGTATGGATTATTGGCAGCGGAAAAAATTGACCATGATCTGCCGCCGTATATAGTTGGTTCTTCGTAGCTGCCGCCGATCTGCCGCAGTGTATCTCCGCCGCGCAGCCCCGCATTATCGACAATATCAGTGTTCCCGTAAGCGGCGGGCAGCACAGCGTCGTAGCTTTTCTGAGCATCAGGGATGAACATTCCGCTAATCGATATATCCAGAGCCACATTCCAGTGATCTTCATATCTTGCGGTAGTAAAGATATTGGAATTGAAGCTCTGTTCGATCGTGGTAAAAAGAGGTTTTGTATACCCCTGCAACTGTTGAGAGGTAAATAAAGTAAAATCTTTACTAATTTCAATTGGCTCTGCTGATGAGGCACCCTCGTATGCAAGGCAAAAAGTCAACATAATCGCGCTGATATGCCCGATAATTTTTATTCTCTTAAAATTTATCATTTATATGACCCCTTTGTGAAAATTATAAATTTTGATTCCATATTTGATATAATATGTAAGGAATAAATTAACCTATGTGATTTAGAAGATATGATACAATATAAGGAATTTTAAGAAATAAATAAAAGTATTTTAAGGTTATACAAAATTTAGATTCATTAAAAAAGTATTGATTATTACACATAAAATAATTATTTTTATATCTCGTAAAGAAAAAACGGCGCATTCGTCTAGCGGTTAGGACGCCGGCCTCTCACGCCGGTAACAGGGGTTCGAGTCCCCTATGCGCTGCTATTTCTTCCTGTCGCAAATTCCTCGACACATTTTTCGCAAATTTTGCTATTTTTCTTTATAAAATAATTGATTTTATTGTTTATAGGTAAAATCCCTGCATCAACATCTCTGAGTTATGAGACATGATAGCAGCGCTTTTAAATATAAATATCACTCATGTTTAATATACATAATACAGGAGATACCATGAATTTAAACTTATACCACATGCTTCTCGAAAATTATTATTCAGACCATTTGACATATATTATTGATCGTAATACCTGCGAAATAATATATATGGAAGGGATCGATGAAAATATCAACTCGCAGATGATCGGCGAGAAATGCTATGAGGTGATTTACGGCAAAAACAAGCCGTGCGAGTTCTGCAATTACGGCTGTCCTAAAGGTGGACATTCGAAGATAAAAGAATGGGATTTCCACAATCTCTATTCCGGCAAATGGTACATGTCCTACGAGAAAAAGATCCACTGGTTGAAAAGGAAAAACCTTACACTGAAAATGCTCATCGACGTTACCGATCTCAAGAAGATGGAACTCAAGAACTATCACCTTCTTTTCTCAAAAAATTAAGGTATGGTATTTGCACTGATAGTTCTTAATATTTTACTATTATAGTTTATATTTTGATTTCTAATGACAATTAATTCAATATGAAAAATCAGAAAAATTTGAAATACAAACAGAAAAGCATTTCGGAAAAAGTATCAGGCAAATTTCCGAAAAATTCAAAGTACTTTGAAGAAGCTTTGAAAGCAAGTGAAAGAAAGTATAGTGATCTTTTCAATAGTATTCGGGATGCTATTCTCGTTGCCGATACGGACAGAAATATTGTTGACTGTAACCCTGCCTTTGAACAATTTTTTGGCTATTCGCTGGAAGAGATTAAAGGGAAAAAGACCAGATTTGTTTATGAAAATGATGAAGATTTCAAAAACATGGGTGAATACTTAAAAAATCATTTTGGAGACCCGAATTTTTTCTATACGGTTAACTACCAAAAAAAATCCGGTGAAGTATTCCCCGGAGAAACCAATGTTTTCTATTTATTTGATGAAAAAGATAATATTTGCGGTTTCATAGGTCTCATAAGAGATGTTTCCGAAAGGAAAAAAGCCGAGGAAGAAAAAGACAAATTAATCCACGGCATGGGCGAAAGAATAAAAGAACTGAACTGCATATATAACGCAGCCAATACTATCAACAACAGTGATTCCATTGATGAGATTTTACGGAAAACGGCTGATTCCATTCCTCCCGGCTGGCATTATCCTGAGATTACCCGTGGTAAAGTAATTTTTGACGGAAAAGAATATGTCTCGGAACCGTTTAGTGAAACCCAATGGAAACAGCAGTCTGATATTATTATCAATGGTGTCAAAAGGGGCAGCGTTGAAGTTTATTATCTCGAGGAAAAACCGGAATTAGATGAAGGCCCTTTCGTGAAAGAAGAAAGAGATCTTATCAACAATCTCTCGCAAAAAGTCAGTTGGGCAATTGAGAGAATAGAAACTGTCGAACAACTTATAGAAAGTGAAACAAAGCTGCGGCAATCTCAACTTATAGCCGGGATCGGGAACTTTACCTGGGATATAAAAACAGGAGAAGTTAAATGGTCCGAAGGATTGCACAAATTACTTAAATATGATCCGGAGGAAGAAATTGACTATGACAGGGTTAATAGGTATATCTGCCATCCTGAAGATTTAGGAGAATTAACCCAGTGGCTTAATGACGCTATTAATTCAGGCAAAAAAAAGCTTCCGCCGAATGATTATCGACTTGTTTGCAAGGACGGGGAAGTTAAAGAAGTACACGCCGAAGGAATCATTGAATATGAAAATGACAAACCAGTGAAAGTTTTCGGTACTTTACTCGATATTACCGAACGGAAAAAAAATGAAATCGAACTCCGCGAATTAAATAACGAACTCGAAAAAAGAGTACGAGAGCGCACCATCAAACTGGAAAACTCCAACAAAGAACTCGAAGCCTTCGCCTATTCCGTATCCCACGACCTGCGGGCGCCTCTGCGTCATATCGGCGGTTTCGCCAATTTACTGGAGAAAAAGTTAGCGGATAAATTAGACGAAAAAGAAAAACACTACATGGATACTATCAATGAATCCGCGAACAAAATGAGCGAACTGATCGATCATCTTCTCGCCTTTTCACGGATGAGCAGAAGTAAACTGAACAAAATAAATATTGATACAAACAGACTTGTAAATGACATTGTCCGGGAGTTAGAGCCGGAAATCAGCAACAGAAATATCAATTGGAATATAGACCGGCTGCCCGAAGTTTATACGGATAAAATGCTGCTCTGGCAGGTGTTTTATAATTTGATATCAAACGCCGTTAAATTTACTGCAGACAGAAATCCCGCCGAGATTTCCATTGGCTGCGAAGAAAATAAAGACAAATTTGTATTCCATATCAGCGATAATGGTATAGGATTTGATATGCAATATGCAGAGAAGTTATTTGGCGTTTTCCAGCGCCTGCATAGCGATGAAGATTACGAAGGCACGGGCATCGGACTTGCCAATGTCAGGCGGATTATCCACCGCCATGGCGGCAGGACATGGGCTGTAGGCGAAGTTGACAGGGGAGCGGCTTTTTATTTTTCAATACCAAAGGCGGAGGATAATAATGGATGATCATAAAACTCTTCTACTTGCTGACGATAATGCCAAAGATATCGAATTAACTCTGGCAGCATTCGAGGAGATGAACCTTGCAAACAGAGTTATTATTGTCAAAGATGGCGGACAGGTACTGGATTTTCTCTACAGACGCGGTGAATACGTTGGTCGTACCGAACCGGACCCTGACGTAATACTTCTTGATATAAAAATGCCTAAAGTCAGCGGGATAGAGATACTAAAACAAATTAAGTCCGATGAGCATCTCAAATACATACCCGTTGTTATGCTGACATCCTCGAGAGAAGAGAATGACCTTGTAGAAAGCTATAAATACAGCGCAAATTCATACATTGTAAAGCCTATAGATTACAAGGATTTTATTAACACAATCAAAAATCTTGGCTTTTACTGGGCTTTTTTGAATGTAACCCCAAAAGAAGAAAAGAAAGATTGATTGAAATTATAAATTTTGAAATTACACATTTTGATTTAATATGAAAGAATATATAAAAATATTACATCTCGAAGATGATCCCACTGATAAGGAGCTTATCAAAGAGACCCTCGGAGGAGATAACTGGCACTGCAACTTTGATTATGCCGAGACGGAAGAGGAATTTACTGCTCACTTAAAAAAAGCGGATTTCGATATTATCCTTGCTGACCTTAAATTGCCGGATTATGACGGTTTTCAGGCTCTGGAATTAGCTAAAGAGTTGTGTCCTGACAAACCATTTGTATTCGTATCAGGCGAAATGGGTGAGGAAACAGCCGTTGAAGCAATTAAAAAAGGCGCTACGGACTATGTCCTGAAGCATAATCTGTTCAAATTACCTACGGTTATTAAACGAGTACTAATCGAATACGATGAAAAAGAAAAAGTCAACAAAGCAGAAAAACATATAGAGCACCTCAACAGGGTGTTAAAATCCGTCAGGAATGTAAATCAGCTTATTGTTAAAGAGAAAGATGTCCGTAAATTAATACAGCAGTCCTGCAATAATCTTATTGAAAACAGAGGATATAACCACGCATATATTGGCTTGTTCGACAATAAAATGCAGCTTACCGATCTGGTGCACGCCGGTTTGGGGGAGAGTTTTGAAATATTAAAGAAATATCTTGAAACTAATTCATTTCCTACTTGCTGGAAGAATACTTTATCCGCACAAGGAGCAATCGTAATTGAAGATGTCGAAAATGAATGCCGGCATTGCCCATTGCAGGTAAATGAAGTTATTTCCGGCAATAGTTCTCTATCAATAAAATTGCAGCACGAAAACAAATTCTATGGCTTTATGACCGTTTCAATACCACAGGAATTTGTCGAAGAAGAAGAGGAGAAGGACTTATTCGAAGAGGTAGCCGGGGATATATCTTATGCCCTTCATAGTATTGAAACTGCCGAAGAAAGGGAATTAGCCGTTAGTTCCCTCATTGACTCCGAGAAGAAGTTCAGATCGATTTTTAATAATGCCTCCGACTCAATTTTCATTCACGACTATGAAGGAAATCTGATTGAGGTAAATAGAATTGCCTGTGAGCGTATGGGCTATAGTCAACAAGAATTGTATTCTATGAAAATTGCTGATTTGATTTCGGAAGAAGAAATAGACAAATTTTCAGACTGGATTTCAACAATCAGAACTTATGGAAGAACATTACAAGAAAGTGCAGCTGTCTCTAAAGCTGGTAATTCGATCCCTATAGAAATAAGCAGCCGAGCAATTGATTTCGAAGGAGAGCAGGCTATTCTCAGTATTGCCAGAGATATTACCGAAAGGAAAGAACAGGAAAAACAACTCGCTGATAGAGAAGAGAAATACAGGCTGCTGGCGGAGAATACACTTGATATCATCTGGCAAATCGACCTTAATATGATTATTACTTATATAAGTCCTTCCTGCTATGAAGTAACTGGATATACCCCTGAGGAATCCATCGGAAATAATGTGCTGGATTTTACTTCACAGGAAGAAGCCCGCAAAATAATGGATGAATATCAGGAAACGGTTAATAAATATCCTGATAAAACAAAAAAATATCTGGAAACTTTTTTATACCATAAGGATGGTCATATAATACCAATTGAGATTTCAGCAAGAATTCTTGCTGATGAAAATGATATGCCAATAAGTATGCAGGGCATAACCCGCGACATCACAGAGCGTAAAAAAGCTGAAAGCGCTTTGCGCGAAAGCGAACGCCGCCTGTCAACACTTATGAGCAACCTGCCCGGTATGGCGTATCGATGTAAATTTGATAGACAATACACAATGGAATTTGCCAGCGAGGGTGGGTATACGCTGACCGGCTATCAACCCGAAGAACTTATTGACAACAATGTAATAGCTTACGGCGATTTAATTCTACCCCAATACAGAGATTATGTCTGGGACTCTGTTCAAATAGCTGTGGATAATGACGAACCTTTCAAACTCGAATACAAGATCATCACCAGGGAAGGCGAAGAAAAATGGGTCTGGGAAAGAGGCAATGCAATTAATGTTAATGGCAAAGTAGTTCTTGAAGGTTTTATCGCTGATATAACCGACCGCAAGGAAGCCGAAGAAGAGATAAGAAAGTCCCGCCACGACCTGCAAATAAAAAATAAAATTTCCAATGCATTTATAAATACTGATGATTTCTACAATGCCATACTGGATGTATTAAAAGAAGAACTTGACAGTGAATTTGGTTTTGTAGGATTCATAAACGATAATGGCGATTTTGAAAGCCCCTCAATGACAAGAAATGTCTGGGAAGATTGTGAAGTGGAAGATAAATCCATTGTATTCCCTAAAGATAAATGGGGCGGCATCTGGGGACAGTCGCTGAAAGAGAAGAAAACCTTATTCAAAAATAAAGACCTGAATACACCCGAAGGGCACGTCCCATTGCATTCGGCATTGGTGTCGCCGATTTTACTTAATGATGAACTTATCGGACTAGTCGCAGCAGCTAATAAAGAAGGCGGCTATACGCAGGAAGATATCAACTTTATCAAATCTATCTGCACATATCTATCGCCGCTATTCCATTCAAAATTGAAGGAAGAGAAATACAAGACCGATCTGCTCGAAGCAAAAGAAAGAGCCGAGGAAGGCAACAGAATAAAATCCTCATTCCTCGCCAACATGAGCCACGAAATGCGCACGCCGATGGTCGGCATCCTCGGTTTCGCCGATATTCTCTATAAGGAGATTCATAATGAAGATCAAAAAGAAATGGCGCAGATGATCCTCACCAGCGGCAGGCGCCTGATGGATACTCTGAACCTGCTGCTCGATCTATCAAGGGTCGAAGCCGATAAGCAGGAACTTAATTTCGAAGAAATGTCACTTGCTTTCAGCGTTCTCGATGCCGTTGAGCTATTCAGCCCCTTAGCCCAGCAGAAGAATCTGTCCCTGGAAACAGAGATCCTCGACGAAAACGTTACTGCCTATCTCGATGAAAATATACTTGTAAAAACCGTCAACAACCTTGTTAATAATGCTATCAAATATACAAATAAAGGCAAAGTAAAAGTCATTGTCGATTCTGAAGATGGCGACCAACCCAAAGCTGTTATTAAAGTGATAGATACAGGTATAGGCATATCCGCGGAAAATCAGAAACTTATCTTCGAAGAATTCCGCCAGGTGAGCGAAGGCATTAGCCGCTCATTCGAGGGCGCCGGTCTCGGCTTGACAATTACCAAAAAATACATCGAAAAAATGAACGGCGAGATATACGTCGAAAGCGAGCCGAATAAAGGCTCTACCTTCACCGTCAAATTCCCCGCCATAGAAGTAACCCAACAGGAAGGACAACCCGAATTAATGACTGAAGAGAGAATGGAATCCGAAATGAATTCACAACAGAATGAAGACCTGCCCCTTGTTCTTTTAGTCGAGGACGACATTTCATCCAGCGTCCTGACCGAGCGCTACATCAAGGGTATGTGCAGAGTCGAACATGCTGCCAACGGCGAAAAAGCAGTGGAACAAGCCAAGGAAAAAGTTTATGACGCAATCTTAATGGACATTAACCTCGGCGGCGGCATGAGCGGCATGGACTCTGTCCGCGAAATCAGAAAATTACCCGAATACAAAAATACTCCAATAATGGCGCTCACCGCCTTTGCAATGAAAGGAGATAAAGAAGAATTTCTTGAGGGCGGCTGCACGCATTATCTTTCGAAGCCATTCGAACGAGAAGATATAATCGACGTACTTAATGAAATGATAGAAGATAATTCACAAAATTAAAAATATAATAAAATGATGATGTAAATTTTAATCTAATTTAAAATTCATATCAGTTTTTTAGTTTAACTTACAATTTTTAGTAAGTTTGTACTTGGTTATTCAAGTATTTAACATGAACGAAATTGTGAAATATATGAGCAAACTAAAATTAAATCTGATCGTTATATTTATCATTGGATTAAGCATAAGCCCGCTAAAAGGAGAGTTAACGGAGGAATCATCCACTGTGACAGAGGACAAAAAAGACACCGTTTGCATAAAATATGAATTCCACCCCGGTGATACATTATATTACAGACTTGAAGCCCATGACAGCATAACTATAGAGTACAACCCGCCTATACTTAAGAAGCGTTACCAGAGATTGAGAATTGTTTGCGACTCGGTTAATGAAGCAAAACACTTTTTCCTTTCATTGCAAATGACCGATTATATTTCCAAACAGAGAGTCCTTGACAGCCAACAGGTCACTCGTAAGAACAATCCCTGGTTGAGCAGAAAAGTTTCTGTCGAAATCGACTCCCTTGGCAAACGCTGTTCGTACTCGTTAGGAAATGATTCTACTGCTTCCCTTGCCCCGGGTGGAGCATTTCAACCATATTTGATCGTTCCTTTCGGAACATCCTGCAAAGAAATATCGGAAACATGGATAGTTGAAGACTCAATGTTTATACCGGAGAATGGAATCCCAATGCCGGCAGTAAGACATACCTACTTATATAGAATGAAGGAACCTATAGACACCTTGGATAAAACATGCTATAATTTTGAATTTATTAATACAGGGCAGGGGAGCATTGAAATAATCTCCGAAGAAACAAATATGAAAGTTACATCTGTAATGAATGGTCATGGGACGATGAAAATAGATACGGCAAATTTCATTCCCGTCCACATGTTCGCTGCTTTGGAACAAAAGTTGAAAATAAGCTCTCCCGGCAGCGGCACTCAACCGGGCTGGCATTATATAAGTCTGGATTATACTCTCGACAGATATATCCCCGCCAAAAAGCGAGAAGAGGATTAGTGCAATATTTATTTATCTCAAATAATTCATTTGAAATTTAAATATGTTGTAAACTGCTGCAACAAAGTGCTTTAGCACTTTGCAAGGATCTGATATGGTATTTGATAAACAACAATTGGCAACAAGCTAAAGCATGCTGTTGCAAGTGATTACATAAACTGCTGCAACAAAGTGCTTTAGCACTTTGCAAGGATCTGATATGGTATTTGATAAACAACAATTGGCAACAAGCTAAAGCATGCTGTTGCAAGTGATTACATAAACTGCTGCAACAAAGTGCTTTAGCACTTTGCAAGGATTACATAAATATGAATTTAAAGAAAAATCCGTTTATAACCAGAAAATAGAATTGTCAATAAAATAAAGCCTTCATTTCACTCCATGTATTTTCGATTGAATCATTCACGGAGCTTTGCTGATCAAGCCAGCGGTAGATACTCCAAAGCCCGGACTTATTCCTGCGGATAGTCAAATGAAGCGAGCCGCCGAATCTGTCGGCAGGGATGGATTCAACATTGTGATCAATCTTGAGAATATAATCGGCTGCAAATACCGCCGAATCCGGCTGTTTATTTTCGAATCCGTCAGCTTCGTAGTATAAATTTAATCTGGGATTTACCGGCTTTTCCATGCTGTTGATAAGAGAATTGAACGACTGGTTTTCATCAGTTACACCCCAGTCCAGAAACAGCGAAGGATACTGCGCCTGAGCCCGTGCGGACGGATTAAAACTGAAGCCGAATTTATCTTTGGATTCATCAGCGAGACAGGCTAAATAATTCTCGAGATTCTTTTCGGAAATGGCATTCTTGAAATTGCTGATGACTATTGAATAATCCGTAGGCGGCTCAAAATTTGATGTGCCTGAATCTGGCTTTTCCGGTTCGCGCGCTGTGAACCACTCGCAAGAAACAAGCAATAAAGTTAATACAAACGATATGGTGTAAATAATGCGCTTCATTTTAAACGGCTATTCTGCCAGTTATAGCTCTGGATAGAGTCGCTTCATCGGCAAATTCCAGAGCGGAACCAACCGGTACGCCGCTAGCGATCTTAGTTAGCTTAATATCCAGCGGTTTGACCATTTTTGAAATATACTGTGTGGTAACTTCTCCTTCGACGCTTGGATTTAGAGCAAGTACCAGCTCTTGGATTCCCTCGGTTCTTTCAATAAGTTCTTTCAGTTTTATCTCATCAGGACCTACACCTTCCAGGGGGTTCAGCACTCCGTGCAATACATGATATAATCCATTGTATTCATGCGTTTTCTCGATAGCTACAACATCATTAGGCTCTTCGACAACACAAATGACAGAACGATCACGCTTCTCCGATGAGCAGACCGGACACGGATCTATCTCGGTATAATTAAAGCAAACCGAGCAAAATTTGACATTTTTCTTAAGTTCCAGCAGCGCTTCGGAAAATTTCTCGGTAAATTCCTGCGACTGCCTTAGTAAATAAAAAGTTAACCTTTGGGCAGTTTTCCTGCCGATAGTGGGCAGAGCTGAAAAATGCTCAACCACCTTTTCAATAGATTCAGATGTATACTGCATTTTCTGTTATCCTCTTAGCTTATATGTCTTTAGCCTAAAATCCCAGATTCAAGCCGGGGATGTTTGGCAGCATTCCCGATACCTTCTGCATCTCTTCATTTGCCATATCCTGAGCGTCTTTCGCAGCTTTATTGACTGCCGCCGCGATAATATCTTCAAGCATTTCCACGTCATTAGGATCAACAGCTTCCGGATCTATCTTGATCGATTTAACTTCATTGGCACCGGTCATCGTGACTTTCACCATGCCGCCGCCAGCTTCTGAAGTAACTGTCTTTTGAGCAACTTCTTCCTTTATTCGTTCCATTTCCTGCTGAACTTTCTGTGCCTGCTGCAGCATGTCCTGCATATTCATTTTCATAAATTTCTCCGTAACAATTTATTAAAAATACCGTTCTAAAATAAGAAATTCTTTCAGTTAATCGAAAGTTTATTTTAATTTTGTGTAAAAATAAAAGTCACTAACTCTTGTCTATAAATCTTTAAGAAGGGGATAAGTGATAAATATTTTTTTAGCGAATTAACTAAAATCATAACAAGATTTAAATAACAAAATTTAAACATATTTTTTCTTTAAAAATCTATAGAGGTAAAAAATGGGAATTTTTAGTAGAATTTCCGATGTTTTCAAGGCAAATGTCAACGAAGCGCTTGACAAAGCGGAAGATCCGGAAAAAATGCTTAAACAGATGATTATCGAGATGGAAGAATCCGTTAACAAAACAACTCTTTCCGTTTCGAGTGCCATCGCCAACGAAAAGTCTCTTGAAAGAAAGATTGAAAAAGCAAAACGCGAACACGACGACTGGGAACAAAAAGCCATGCAGGCTCTCAATACCAATAGAGAAGACCTTGCTCGCAAGGCGCTTGAGAAGAAAAATCTCGCCGAAAGAAATATTAATGACCTTGAACCTATGCACCAACAGGCAAAAGCCAATGCAGACAAGATGCGCGAGAAACTCAACCAGCTAAAGAAAAAGCTTGACGAAGCAAAAACACGCCAGAGCACACTCATCGCCCGCTCGCAGGCAGCAAAAGCACAGAAACAGATAGCGCAGTCATTCAGCGGGGTTGGCTCCGATGCCTTCGGCAAATTTGAGAAATACGAAACTAAGATCGAGAAATTGGAATCCGAAGCCGAAGCCCATGAAGAGCTTGCAGGAAACGATGTCAGTCTTGAAGATGAATTCAGACAGCTTGAAACAAGCTCGGGAGTCGATGACGAACTGAAAAAACTCAAAGAAAAAATGAATAAATAAATTAATTTTATCCGTTAATAAATTCGGAGAAAAAATGCAAGAACAAACCCTGAACCAGGAAAAAACTATTGAAACACCTCAGGAATTAATAGATGAAACAATTGACAAAGTCAAGAAAATACTCGATGTTAATATTAAGGATTATCTTGATTTTGGCAACGGACAGTTTACTATATCTCATGGTTCCACTCAGATTATGATCGTAGTGCGTCCTTTCACCGAGGAAGATACATGCGTTGAATGCATGTCCCAACTCGTTACGGGATCCGATGTCAATAATGAACTGACCAAATTCCTTCTCAGAAAGAATGCCGAACTTCACTTCGGTGCATTTGGCTTGTTATTCGATGATACTATAACTTTTTCTCATTCCATAACAGGTAAAAATCTGGATTCGAATGAGCTGTTGAATTCTCTTAATTCAGTCGCAACTATAGCCGATTATTACGATGATGTCATTGTTGACATGGCAGGTGGGCAACGTGCACTGGACGCAGTAGAAGAAGATGAAGATGAAGATGAAGATTAAGTCTTGTACTTGACATTGATCTTTCATAATTTTATAGCTATATCATTTTAAACTGATTAAACCAACGCATCTTTTTCGGGTGTGTCCCATAGGTTGTTTTTGTTTTTCCGAGCGGAATCGAAGGATAGACAAAAACGAGTGTTCGTGCGTGTGCCACACTAAGCGAAGTCGAAGTGTGGGATTAACCGTTAACCGAAACCAGATCCCGATCCCTGAAACCAAAACCAGGGACTCTTGTTACTTTACTTCGGAGAGGCAGCTTTACCTGGTATATGTTTTTTCAAATGCAATATATAGGATATATTAGACGGTTTGTTTCTGTTGAAATAATGTTTTCTATTTGAATCAGTTAAATTTGCCAGGTTTAAAATTATAATGATCGATCAATTGATTTTTCTTTTCCTCCGGCAGTGATTTCATATACATTTTCCACCCGGGGCAGAAATTAGTGTGCCAGCGCCAGAATCTTCCCATCAATGATTTGGGATTTTTATCATACTTTGCTCTTAGTTTACAATTTTCGCAGCCAATTTCTTTTTCCATTTTTTCTCCCGATTATGTAACCTTTTCGTAAAAAAACTGTATAATTACTTGAATGTACATTATAAAAGTATCAAAAGATGTAATTATAAAATTAATTAATTTGCTATTAAATTAATAATTGTTTTTTTTCGTATAAATACAGAATTGTAAATCAATTTCACATAACTACAGGGGCTAAAATGAAACTTATAAAAACTTATATTTCGTTAATTCTTATTACTTCGCTTTTAATTTTTACATCTTGCTCGGATGACAACGACAATCCAACTAATGGCGGCACAAACGGAGATAAGCTAGAGATAACGTCCTTTACTCCGGGAAGTGGATATATAGGCACTGAAGTTACAATTACCGGAAAAAATTTCACCACTGATATCAGCAAGTTAGCGGTATTTTTTCATGATAATGTCGAAGCTGAAATAGATTCGGTTTATCCGGCGACCAATCCCACAAACATCATCTGTCGTGTCCCTGAGGGCGCTGTGACGGGAAACATCAAGGTGGTTGTCGATGGCGAAACTGTCACGAGTTCCGAAGAATTCGCCATCATGGTACGCTTCCAGCCTTCCTCGGAAAATACCTGGTGGTCGTATGATTTCTATGAGTTGGAGAAAAACGGCAGAAAAGAAAATACTCACCGCCGGGATTCCGCTGTTGTAACCGGAACTGAGATGAAATTCCAGCAAGAAGCTGCTGTCCATCAGAACTACGAGGATGACCAGGAATCAGAGAAAACATATTTCCACGAAGAGAGCGAGCAACTTTATTCATTAGCAACTTATGTTTATCCATCTCCGGAGGACCTTGGCGGTTTCAACATACCTTTAGAAGTACCGGATGCCTGGGTGTTAATAGCTGATGAACAAGGAACTACGTGGGATATAGGATCGCAGGATTTTGATAATATCAAAGTGACTGTTCAGGGAACCGAATTAACTATCAAAGGGACTTTTTACGTTAGAGGAGAAAAAGGCAGTAAAGAAGATATTGATGTAAAAGGTAGTATGAATAGTGCCCAAGACTACATAATAACTTACGGATTTGATGGGAAGATCAAAAAGATAAAAATTGGTCCTGTTCCTGTTGATACTGATATTGACCTAAAGTTTGATCTCCAAAATCATTTTTATTATGTTAATAATCTCGGTCTTGTTAAGAGAGTACTTGAGCCGACAACTGTGAAAACGGGAGATCCGGCACCAGATTACGATATCGATGGCAGTGAATCTATCATAGCGGATTATGAAATAAAATAAGTATTATTAATAAATTAAGGATTAAAAATGAATAAGCTCAAATTTTTACCTATTTTAATATTTTCGGCGGTCATGATATTTTCTTGTTCGGACAATGGCTCCACTGATCCTAACGGAGACAATACTTTCACATATCAAAATCTCTTTCCTATGGATCCTGACAGGTACTGGATAGGGGAGAGATACGAACTCGATTCCAATAATAACCGCGTCAGCAGCGAACCAATGTTCGAAGATTCAACTTATATCTCCGGTCAGGAGGAAAAAACCGGCAAGATAGCTGCTATATTTACAACAAAACAACTGGACGTTAACACAGAAAGCAGCCGCTGCCATTTTAAAGATGGTGACAGCATATTCCTTCATTCGGAGTTTTTTAATGAATTCATCAATCTGGAAAATCTACCCGGTAACATCGAGCTTCCAATAAATATTACCGACCAGTGGCTTCTTATTTTCGATCCATCAAGAAATTCCTGGGATATTTTTGATGAATTGTTCGATAATGTTAAGTTTTATGCGGAATTTGTTCAGGATACTCTGACTTTGAACGGACATTTGGCAGCCAGTGGAAAAGTCGCCGGTGTAGATGAAGTTGAATTCGAAGGCAGTAAATTAAAAGCTCTGAAAGTCACAATTAATCTGCAATCGGTTGATATGACGATAAGTATCGGCTCTTATCCGGTTGAGGCTACTTTAAGCAGAGATTATCATATCTGGTATGCGGATCAGATTGGCATTGTAAAAGAACAGTTAGAATCGCTCACAGTAGATATTCCCAGTGTTATGGAAAACCAGAAACTCCCCGGTTATGACTGGGAGATGACGGATTATTCACCTCGTGTAAGTTATTAAGCAGGTATTAAAAAGATATTTATTTAAATGATCAATCTCAGTGGAGAGCTCTTCTGAGATTGATCGATATTTTCACCTGTAAATTAATTTAACCCAAATTCACAATACAAAAATTGCATTTGTGGCAAAAAACAGCTAACTTGCCTCAGAACGTCCCGTCAGATGTTACATCTGACGGGATTCCCCTCTTCGAGGGGTGCCCGAGCGCAGTTGCAGCTCAGCGGAAACCACGCTTTAGTGTGGCGAGGGCAGGGTGGACTCTTATTTAACCCTTGGTTTTTGATAAACCTATGGGAGAAGTGTGCTTACAAAAGAGTTAGATGGGAAAATTCATTAGAAGAATTCCCTCATCCCTAAATTCCTTCTCCCAAGTGGAGAAGGGACTTTCAGTGTAAAGTGTAATAAGAAATTCTTACACCCTTCTCCCGGCGGGAGAAGGGCTGGGGATGAGGGGGAACAGGAGATTATTTTTGTTCTAATGCAATATCCGGGTCTAAAATCAAAAAAATCCCCTTTCATATAAACCTTCAAGCTTAAGAAAGGGGATGATGATTTTTATACCTATTAAAAAAATCTAGCTCTATTCAATTATTATCTTATAATGCGATACTTTACTGCCTTCGATCATGCGGCAAATATAAACGCCGTTAGCAATGTTAGGTATTGGTATTGTCCTGTTTATCACCTGTGAAGAACCATTCTTCAATTCTTGCTTCAAAATAGTATTGCCTAAAAGATCGGTTATCGAAAATTCCAAACGCAATGCCGGATTTGAAGAAAATTTCCTGTATTTGACATTGAAGGTTCCTGGTGATGACCGATAAATCTGCAAACGTGCATCTTTATCCTGATGAATATAATCTACACCGATTGGACTCGGTTCTTCCTGAACAAATAGCCCTGCTTCCGTAGCAAGATATAATTTCTCTTCACCCGGAGGACCCCAGTATCTCATCGACCAGACATTGTTCCTCGGTCCGTGTCCATTATAAACTTCTGACCACGACTTTGCTGTATCCAAAGAAATCACAATAAGGTTCATTTCACCGGCAGCCAAACCCGTGCTGTCGTCGTTAAAGACAATGGAGTTAAGATTCCTTGCTATTTTATTATCTACTCTTTCCCAGCTATCTCCTTTGGATGTACTTCGGATAATCACGCCTTTATCTCCGCAGGCATAGATCATATTATCATTGAGTAAAAATATATCATTCAAAGCAACTTTCACATCAGGATCGACACTATGCCAGTTTCCACCGGCATCCCCGGTTTTATAGATCATTCCGTTCTCTCCTGCAGCCAGTACTATATCTTTTGTTATTGCTGCTAAGGAATTAATTTTCGTGTTAAAATCACCGCCGGATTTGTGCCAGAAATTGCCCGAGGTAGTACTTCTCAATATTGTGCCTTCATCACCTCCGGCATACATAAGATCCTGATTTCCAATTGTCACTGAATATAGAGATTTGTCTGAATTCGAATTAACAAATCTCCAGTCTTTACCACTGTTAGTTGTTTTCAGTACCGCTCCGTTTGCTCCGACTGCAATTCCAATTTTATCATCAGCGAATTCTATGGAATACAATTCTTCCTCAGTATCGGTGGTCATTGTCTGCCAGTTTAAGCCTCCGTCGGTAGTTTTGATAATAAGACCACCTCCGCCGGCAACAAATCCTTCGTTCTCATCATGGAAAAAGATGGAATTAAAATCATTATTATATTTATCGGCAGTAAGGTTGGAAGTCCAGTTATGTCCACTATCCCCTGTCCTGAAAAATCCTCCTTCATCGCGGACGCAGAATCCGTATTTTCTGCTTGGGAAAAACAGGTCGTTGAATGGCAGCGTCAAATTCGGTTTTTCTATCACCCAATCTATTTCATCTCCTTGATGGTGCCATGTTTTTCCTCCGTCGGTCGAACCTGCTATCAAACCATTTCCTACAATCTTAAAATCAAATGGAACGTGATAATGCTCGGTATATCCGCCAACAAACACTTCATCCTGGCCATTGACTTCTCTAACCGCTACAGCCCATAGGCTCGTATCGGCAAACGCAATGGACTCCCAATTATAACCCCCGTCGGTGGTTTTATGAAGTCCGCCATTTGGCTGGTTACCTTCCGTAACATAAGTAATTGTAACATAACCGACCATCGGATCCCTTTTGCTAAAAAGCATCCTTGTTATTTCGCAGTCATTTCCATAGGGTGGAGTAGTGAGGGTGTCAGTTACCCGCCAATTATAACCCCCGTCGGTTGATATGAATACTTTGGAAGTCATGGTATTGGCAAAAAGAATATCGGAAGTGTCCTGTCTTATGCCAATTGAAGCAATTTCCCCTTCTACCAATTTTCCGTTTCTGTATTCCATAATTCTGGAAATCGAATCCCAGGTCCTGCCATTGTCAGTACTCTTGAAAACTATACCAGTAGTGAATTCACCAAGATATATCACATTGGGCTGATCCGGTTTGTAAGCCAAAGCTTTACCGTTAAGTTCAACACCGTGGTCCGGGCTTAATACAATTTCCCAATCTTCTCCTTGATTGGTAGACCTTCTCAAGTCTCTGAAATTCAGACCTCCGAGAATGATAGTGTTGGTATCGTAAGGAGTGACCATAACGTTATTCATCATCGCCGAGTAGTTACTCCAGTTGATCGTCAGAGTGTCCCAGGTTTTGCCTGCATCATAAGAGCGATACACATATCGTCCTTCACCTCCGGCAAAAATTGTGTTATAATTAAGGGGATTTGCAAACAGTTCAAAAGTAGGTTTGTCAATCAGTCTTTTCCATTTACCTGCCTCTAAAGAATGGAAAGAAAGTATTAACAATAAGACAAAAAATATAGATATTATTACTTTTTTCATTTTAACTCCAAAAAAATAAAATTTTCTCAATTTTAGTAATTCTAACATTTCTAAAGATAATAAATAATAACGGGAAAATCCATAGATTTTCTCATTTTTTAGAAATTATTTTTCAATTTTTTTGAGTTTTAATCAACTATTATAAACTTTCTTGTGAAAGTACTGCCATTTCCGCTGCACTTAAGGAAATACAAACCCGGAGAAATATTGTTAGTGTTGAAATTAAAATTATAATCACCTGAGCTTAAAAATCCTTTATATACTGATTTTTTCATTCTTCCAAGACGGTCAATTATCTCTACATTCAATTGCTGTGGTTTGTCAATTGAAAAATTGAATCTTGCTGTCTTTCCCGATGTAACCGGATTAGGATATATTCTATAATTATTTATAGCATTGGCTATATCTGCTCTTTCAACTGATACCAATGTTGAATTCAGTTCACATAGAACACTGCCCATATCTGCCTTCACCGAATCCGGCATGAAATCCAGCTCAACAGTAGTTATCTGCCGGCGTTCAGTGTTAATGATCGTGTCACGGGCAACCGTACTGTCAGGTCCGTAAAATAGCAATGGCAGCAAAGCATGAAACACCTCAGGGATATCCGGTCCTTCCTGGATTTGTTCTACTGTAACATCAGCTATATATTTAGAATTTTCTCCCACCCAGGGAGTGGATTCCAGCCTGTATACCGGATGCCCGGGACTGTAAAGCCACTGATTGAAAAAAGTATCCAGCGGGATTACGGGATCTGTAATATCTTCCTTCAGAGAATTAATGAAATCCATTGATTCAAGCGAATTGTAAGCATATTTATCCATCATCGATCTCAAGGCTCCCAAAAACTTATCTCTGCCAAGCGTCTCCGATAACATGTGATATACCCAGCTTGCTTTGTCATAAACCAATACTGCATATCTTCCGAAAATCGTATTCGTTGGCAAACCATATATCGCAGGGTGGCTTAATCCACCGCTGCCCATATAATTCAGTCTTTTATAGTACATCCAACTGATATAACTGTCCCTGCCGCCTATCTTGTCCAGCCACAGAGCCTCACTCCATGTAGCGCCGCCTTCATTGATCCAGATGTCATTCCATGTAGCACATGTAATTTTATCCCCAATCCACTGATGAGCTAATTCATGCGCTATAACTCTCATCGAGGAAAAGCTCTCAGCCAGAAATACTCTGTTCAGCGCTGTTATAGTTTGATGTTCCATACCCCCAAACCCAAATGGTTGTATACCGACCATTCCGTACTTATCAAAAGGATATTCTCCGAATAATCCGGAATAATACTCAATCATCCTGACTGTAGGTTCAAATGCTTTTTTAGCATTATACGGACCTCCGCTGGCTTCCGCATCGTAGTCTTTTTCCCAGGCGTAATACTTAACTTCGACGTCGCTGCTGTCAGTTATTCTCTTGCAAGTGTCCGACCATTCCTTGAATTTCGAGGCTGTAATAGACATCAGATATGTTGTGATAGGATATTTATTATCAAAGTGGTAAATCCATTTATCCGTCCCTTTTTCCAATTCTTCCAAAAGTCCATTGGAGGCTGCGTTGAATCCCTCCGGCACAGTCACATGCACTTTGGATAGGGCTTTATCATGGGGAGTGTCATTGCAGGGCATCCAATATCTCGCATCCTTAGGTTCGCTCATTGTATAAGCAATACGCTCCTGGACGGTATCAGGATTCTCCCGATACTTAAATTCCTTAATGTCGCCTTTATGGTAAAAGTAAAAACCATCCTGAATTGACTCTATTTTCTCGTTATCAAATTTATAATTTATTGAAACAGTTAAAGTGTCACCTGCTTTGTAATCAAAATTACTTAACGGAATTATTAAAGTATCTTTTTCCGGTTCGGGAGTAATTTCCAGAGGCTTATCATCTACTTTTACATTAATAATTTCCAGCTCTTTAGCATCGAAAACAATCTGATCAGTATTGACTGAATCAATTCTCACCTTGATATTATTCGTACCAGTCCATGCTCTGTCGAATATTTTCGTAGTATCGTAGATGTAATGATCGCCAAATAAAACGGAATCTATCTTGTATGAAACTTCCCTTGTTAATATACCATACCAATCAATATGCAGGTCATACTCCAGAACATCATAATTTCTCCATGAAATTGCTGATTCCCCAATTCTATTGTTCAATATTTCGAACCTTTTATGATTCTTGCAATATTCTTCATCAAAGTTTTCATTATGAGGATAATTTTTATATTCTATCGGAGGTTCCGCAAGCATTTTTAAGGGGATATTATTGCCTGCATTAAGCAAGTTAAATAAACTGTTAAAAATTAAGAATATAATAAATGCGAATAGTAATTTAAATTTAGTCATTTAATTTCCTGTTTTTGTTATTTGTTCTCCGTATAAGACAGATTACTATACAAATAAGTTACATTTGACTGTCCGTTGCTGTAAAAATAATTAAATCTATAAACGTCGCCTACAAAAAAATCGTTTCTATAAACTAACGGTGGGAGTATGGATATTAAATCAAAATATACTTTGAATAACGGAGTGGAAATTCCATATTTGGGTTTGGGCACATATAAAATGGCAGCCGGCAATGAGACTTACAACGCTGTCAGGACTGCTCTTGATTATGGATACAGACATATTGATACAGCTTCGATCTACGGTAATGAAGCAGAAGTTGGCAAAGCGGTAAAAGAATCCGGTATTCCAAGAGAAGATATTTTTGTCACAACTAAAGTCTGGAATTCCGAGCAGGGATATGAAAAAACCTTGAAAGCATTTGAAAAAAGTCAGAAAAAACTGGGACTTAAATATATAGATCTTTATCTCATCCACTGGCCAGTAAAAGAACATAGAAAAAAAACCTGGCTGGCTCTGGAAAAAATTTACCGCGAACGCCTCGTAAGAGCAATAGGCGTTAGCAATTATCTTGTCAGCCACATTCATGAATTGATGGATTATGCGGAAGCAGCCCCTACGGTCAATCAAGTGGAATTCAGTCCATTTCTTTATCAGAAGGAATTGCTATCCGTCTGTGATGCTAATAACATTAAGATTGAAGCATATACACCATTAGTTCGCGGTAGAAAAAAAGACGATCCGCGCCTAATCGAAATTTCTCAAAAATATGGTAAAACCTGGGCACAGGTGCTGATACGCTGGGCATTGCAGCATGAACTCGTAGTTCTGCCCAAATCTTCACATACAGACAGGATAATAGAAAATGGAAATGTTTTTGATTTCTATATCGAAGATGAAGATATGATTGTACTTGATTCTATGAATGAAGATTATCGTGTATCCTGGGATCCGTCAGATGTAGAATAGTATTTATAATGGATCAAGGCTTGGGTTCCCAATCCATTCCTTCGCATGGGACATGTTCCTTACTGACAAATTCATCGTAGATCTTGCACATTTGACTTGAGGGATCGAAATGCCTGCATGTGCCGCAAAGCGTATCTTCCTCAAACTTCTCCATACGCTTGGAAAATGTTTGCCATTGCAAATATGCGGGCCATGCTGCAAGAAACCATAATGCAAACAAAGATACCCACCAGTATTTATATGCTTCGTAATACTGAACGATAATAATGCTGAGGAAAATTATAATTGCTGACCGCAAAACCAGTCCCCAGACAATGGAACCGGTCGTAACAACAGGCTGATTTGATTCATTGTCTTCTTCAGTTCCTTTACGGAACAGGAAGACATCTTTGATTTTTTCTAAATCCATATAAGATCATTATAATGTTTTATTTCGATCAATTTTAATAACGAAGCAGTTATTAAATTGTTTGTTGGATAATTTAAGTAAAGATTAATTGACTATGAGCTTTAGTAATTAATAGTCATAAGGTATAGTCTGTTATTAATAACACCAAGAGTTTCGTATCTTTTATCACGCCAGTTATATCGTGGTGCTATTGTATAATCCACCATCATACCGGCTACAAGTTCATCTCTGTTAAGAAAGCGCATCACAAGCGAACTGGTAGTGGTATAAGCGATAGTTGCGCTGTTTGGTTTCATGGCGATAGTCTGGTTAGGCGTCACACCGGTAATATTGGGATATTTTTTTCCGTCAATAATTGCATAGCAATCAAGATAACAGCCAATGAAATATAGCTGCTTACCATCATGAGTGAATTTCGGCGTTCCGACTGTCTCACCGCCCTGATATTCCGTTCCATTATAAACAGTTATATACATTCCCTGCTTATAGGCAGTGAATGCCATCAGCGGGGCATGAGGGTGCAGTGCAAGCCCTTTCGCCTTATCATAATATCTTGTAACATAGGGCTCATAATACTCATCCGAAATCAACACACCGACAGTTCCCACATTTTCCCGACTGCCAAGAAATGCAGCGGCAGTGCCTTTCAAATTTATCTTAACTTCACTGATATTGTCATAATAATCTGTGATCTCTTCTTCATTCTTATATATTTGCCATTGATAACCGCTACGCGCCGCATAAAGCATTTTACCGTCGCGCCAGAAACCGATCGGCTTAATTTCCTCATAAACATTGGTTTCATTGCCATTAATATTCAGAACATAGCCGCTGCCCCTCTTTCCCATAAAAGCTATCCTTGCAGCATTATTATTCACAAAAATGGTACCGGATTTCCTGAATGTTTTGATCTCGCGGTCACCGGCAGCAATCACTTCTTCATCATAATTTTTGTAAGAATAAACCAGATGCTGCGAATTACCGCTGAACTTGATTTCCCCTGTTTGTCTGCCGGGCAGACTGAAAACCGTATCATTGGTTATAATATACCACTGCACATTGTCATACGCAAAGCAAGCCCATCGATTACCATCGGGCGAGAATACCGGATCGGTTATGTTATTATACACATCAGTTTCATGTCCATCAACAATCAGTCGATATCTTTCCTTAAACGGTTGAGTTTTAGCCCACCAGTGATGAGTCGTATCAAGACCAATGCTATAAAGCGGCTCAGTACCATCCCATAGAAGATAATCTTTGGAATAATCAGCATAAACAGTACCTGAAAACAAAATCGCAAACAAAATCAAAGCTGTCAGCCGGGCTTTCTTATTTTTCATCCATCTGTCCGGTTTATTACCATTATATCTTACTTTTACTATCTATGTTAACTGTTTGCATTATGTAATATTTTATAAATTGGTATGTCTCACCTATCAAAACAAATTAAACATGTAAAAATAGCATCACATAGCTATCCGGAGTATAATTCAAAATAATTTTCAATTTTACACAATTAAAGTCCTATTTTCAACGTTATTCACATCTGGTAAATAGAAATTTTCTTTGAAAACTAAAAAAATAGCCTTAATTTTGAATTCCTGCAATGCGGAAGTGGCGGAATAGGTAGACGCGCTATCTTGAGGGGGTAGTGTCCACCGGACGTGAGGGTTCGAGTCCCTCCTTCCGCACAACATTGAAAAGAAAAGAGTTATGTAGACCAAGCCCGGCAGAGATGACGGGCTTTTTTGTTGGATTCGGGACGTATTTGCACCGAAGAAAAGCTAAATAAATAGAAATATCATTGTTAATTATATTTTTATTTATCATAGTTCTTGAATATGATAATTTTATGATTCATTCGTAGAAAAAATTGTCCAATTGTCATTATAAAAATCAAAGCCCTGCAAAATAAAATTTGCTGGGCTTTGATATATTAAATTAGAAGTGTTATACACACTATAAATTACTATAGGTAAGACATAACACAGTCCGGAAAAACCTCTTAAAATCGATTTATGTGGCTTTTTCTCAGGAACGTTAGCTGTTGCACCTTTTAGCATAATAAAACTATAAAACGTATTGATCTTCCTTAATATTTTTGTATTTACATCCTTACCCCCTCATTTTCTTAGCATTTCTTTCGATTTTTTTATATATTGTAATTTATTATTAATTTCAATCCGGCTGTATGTTTGTTCATAAGCTGTTAAATCATAGATGTTTTCTCTGTGAGAGAAGTATTTTTATTTTGATTGAAAATAATGGTAAGGACTATGGCTAAAAACTCAGGCGCAAATTTGGGATTCGAAGAGAGACTGTGGACTGCCGCAGATAAATTGCGCGGCACTATGGATGCTTCCGAGTATAAACATGTCGTTCTGGGGCTGATATTCCTCAAATATATATCCGATGCCTTTCAGGAAAAATATGATGAGCTTGTGAAAGAAGAATTTGCCGATCCCGAAGACCGTGACGAATACACCGCTGAGAATATATTCTGGGTGCCGACGGAAGCACGCTGGAGTTTCCTGCAATCGAAGGCGAAAGATCCCATGATCGGACAGCATATCGACAAAGCTATGGCTGCTATCGAAAAGGAAAATGAGTCTTTGAAAGGCGTATTGCCGAAGGATTTTGCACGACCGGCGCTTGATAAATCACGCTTGGGACAGATTATTGATCTTATCGCTACAATCGGGCTCGGGGATAAGGAAAACCGTGCTAAAGATATTCTCGGTCGTGTATATGAATACTTCATTGCTAAATTTGCGGAGAAAGAAGGAAAAGGCGGCGGCGAATTCTATACACCGCAAAGTATCGTAAGGCTGCTCGTGGAGATGATAGAGCCGTTTCATGGCAGAGTTTACGATCCCTGTTGTGGTTCAGGGGGTATGTTCGTACAGACTGTAAAATTCGTAGAACATTATGCCAACGGCAACGGCAATGGTACGAAAGCCTTACGCAATATTTCAATTTACGGGCAGGAATCGAATTACACTACCTGGCGCCTTGCTAAAATGAATCTCGCAATTCGTGGTATTGATGCTCATATTGAGTGGGGAGATTCCTTTGCTGATGATAAGCAAAAAGACCTGCGGGCGGATTTTCTGTTGGCTAATCCGCCTTTTAATATGGAAGACTGGGGATTTTCCCGTGTGAAAGATGATGTCCGCTGGCGATATGGCAGACCACCCGCAGGCGGAGTAAGAAAACAGAAGGACGGATCTACTTTTAATGTTGACGGCAGAAATGCCAATTATGCCTGGATACAGCATTTTATATATCATTTGTCGCCTACGGGAACAACCGGATTTGTGATGGCTAACGGTTCGATGTCCACGAATACGTCGAGCGAGGGTAATATCAGGAAAGCCATTGTTGACGACGACCTCGTGGATTGCATGATAGCTCTGCCCGGACAGCTCTTTTACACTACGCAGATACCTGTTTGCCTGTGGTTTTTGACCAGAAATAAGAAGCAGGATAGAAGACGTGGTTTTCGTGATCGCAGCGGCGAAACTCTGTTCATTGATGCGAGGAAGATGGGCAGCCTTATTGATCGAGTCCATCGTGAACTGTCCGATAATGAAATCAGCGAGATTGCGAAAACATATCATGCGTGGCGGGGTGAGGAAAAGTACGGTAAGTATGAAGATAAGCCCGGATACTGCAAAGCTGCTACGTTGGAAGAAATTCAGTCTCATAATTACGTGCTGACGCCCGGACGCTATGTTGGGGCAGAGGAAATTGAAGATGACGGCATACCATTCGAAGAAAAGATGGCGGAACTGACGGATAAACTCTACGAGCAGATGCGGCAGGCGCAGGAACTCGACGAAACTATAAAGAAAAATCTGGAGGCGCTGGGTTATGGGGAGTGAAAGAAATGATTGTCATTAAATTTTATAGAATAGTGGGTACAGTGTCCCCACAATAGAAAATTAATACTATGGTTTTAGGGTATGGCAGATAGAAATAAAAACTTTGACTTTAGCTTGCTCGTTACAGCTATTCAAAACACCCATGAAAGTATGGCTTCACAAGCCGTTAAGGCAATTAATATGAGCCATACCATGAGAAATTGGCTGATTGGGTGTTACATAATGGAATATGAACAAAATGGAGCCGATAGAGCTGATTACGGTAAAAACCTGCTAACTTATTTATCGAAAAATCTTGAATCTAAAGGGATTACAGGATGTGCGCCCCGCTCTCTCAGATTATACCGGAAATTTTATTTAAATTATCCTCAGATTTGGCAGACGCTGTCTGCCGAATCTCAGAGCAATCTTTTACCTGAACCAATTTGGCAGACGCTGTCTGCCAAATTAGAAATTGGGAATTCCGGAGTATTATTGAGCTTTCTTGAAGAAAAGATCAGGGAGTTTGGCGATGGGGAATGAGTGGAAAGAAATAACATTTCCTGAAGCAGTTTTAATAAATCCTAAAGTGGATTTAAAAAAAGGTGTAGAGTATCCTTTTGTTGAGATGAAAGCTATTGAGCCAACATGGAAAAATGTTTCTGAATCTGAAATAAGAGAATTTAAAAATGGTGGATCTCGATTTTTGCCAAATGATACTCTTCTTGCAAGAATAACACCTTGCCTTGAAAATGGGAAAACAGCGAGATTTGCCCCATCTTTAAAATATGCTGGGAAGCCTGGCTTTGGTTCTACTGAATTTATTGTCATAAGAGGTCGTGAAGGTGTGACAGATAATGATTTTGCATATTATCTTAGTCAATATCCCGAATTCAGAGAATATGCAATTGCTCAAATGACTGGAAGTTCTGGAAGACAAAGAGTACCTGTGAATTCTTTGAACAGTTTTTCATTTTTATTACCACCACTTAACGAACAGAAAGCCATAGCCAACATACTCGGTTCGCTGGATGACAAGATAGAGCTTAACCGGCGCATAAATGAGACGCTGGAAGCGATAGCTCGGGCGATATTCAAGTCCTGGTTTGTGGATTTCGATCCGGTGCGGGCTAAAGCCGAAGGTCGTGACACCGGTCTGCCGGACGAAATAGCTGACCTCTTCCCCGATAGCTTTACTGATTCCGAGCTTGGCAAGATACCGGAGGGATGGGAGGTAGTTAGTTTTGGCAGTCTTATTCAAAAAACAATTGGGGGTGATTGGGGTAAGAAATCACCAGATAATGTACATAATATCAAGTCAAAAATTATACGTGGTACAGATATTCCTGAGCTATTAAACGGATCAATTAGTAAAGCCCCACTTAGATTTGTAAAACAAAATAAATTGAAAACTCGCAAATTAACGGATGGGGATATTATTATTGAAATCTCAGGTGGTAGTCCTACGAAACCAACAGGTCGATCTTTGTATATTACAAACAATCTAATAGAAAGACTTGGTGGTATAGTTGAACCAGCAAGTTTTTGTCGCATGTTTAAACCAGTATCTAATACCATCGGATTATTTGTTGCAATTCATTTGATATATATTTATAATCAGGGTAAAATGTGGGGCTATCAGAACCAAAGTACAGGGATAGCCAATTTTCAAAAAAATATGTTTTTAGAAAGAGAAAACCTTGCAATACCCAATAATAGAAGAATATTCGACTTTTTTTATAATAAATGCAGACCAATCATTGATAAAATTCAATCAAATGAGAATGTATTACTTTCAAAAATCCGTGATACACTCTTGCCGAAGTTAATATCCGGCGAGTTGCGGGTAAATGATGTAGAAGAAATTGTGGAGGAGGAATGAGTATACCACAAAATCAATTGATTAGAAAATCAACCGTATGGGCGAGTGACAATTCGCCCGAACCAGCGAAAAATATTTCACCTGAACAACAGGGGAATGTAGGGGCGAAAAATATTTCGCCCCTACGGGGAATCAATCAGATATTATCCAAATGTGAAACGA
>CAZXYS010000014.1:87268-97061 GCA_964645005.1 uncultured Hyphomicrobiales bacterium
CAGATATTATCCAAATGTGAAACGATAGGGCAAAAAAATATTTCGCCCCTACGGGGAATCAATCAGATATTATCCAAATGTGAAACGATAGGGCAAAAAAATATTTCGCCCCTACGGGAATCCAATCAAATATTATCCAAATCGGAAACCGTAGATGCAAAAAATATTTTGCCCCTACGAGGAATGGAAAAACATTTACCCGCAGAGGATTCGAATACACGGCATAATCGACGTTCCATTCGCCTTAAAGGATATGATTATTCTCAGGCGGGAGCATATTTTGTGACAATATGTACGAAAGATCGATTATGTTTATTTGGCAAAATAAACGATGGTGAAATGATATTAAATGATGCCGGTATTATTGCGGAAGAATGTTGGAAGGATATTCCGGTTCATTTTCCCAATGTATTATTGGATGAATGGGTAATAATGCCTAATCATATTCACGGAATAATAATCATTACGGTAGGGGCGAATGACAATTCGCCCGAAAATGCGAAAGACAATTCGCCCGAACCGGTGAAAGACAATTCGCCCGAACCGGTGAAAGACAATTCGCCCGAACCGGTGAAAAATATTTCTCCGGAACAACAGGGAAATGTAGGGGCGAAAAATTTTTCGCCCCTACGGGAATCCAATCAAATATTATCCAAATCGGAAACCGTAGATGCAAAAAATATTTTGCCCCTACGTTCATATGGAACATCAAAAACAATTGGATCAATTATTCGCGGATTCAAAATAGGTGTGACGAAATGGATGCGACAAAATGAAGTAATTTATCATGTCTGGCAACGAAATTATTATGAACATATAATCAGAAATGAAAAAGACCTGCGCATAATACGAGAATATATCGTTAATAATCCCTTAAAATGGCAATATGACAAAGAAAATCCAAATTGTATAAAAAATATTTATCTTTAAAAATAATTTTAAAATTATTAAAAATACCCATGTCCCACATCACAGAAAACATACTCGAACAAACAACACTCAACTGGCTGGCGGAACTCGGCTGGGAGGTTAAGCACGGTACTGAGATTGCACCCGATTCAATGCATCCCGAAAGGGAAAACTACGGGGAAACCGTGCTAAAAGCAAAACTGAAAGATTCGCTTGCAAGGATAAATCCTGACATTCCTGGTGCCGGTATTGACGAAGCAGTTAAGAAGATTACGCTGGCGGAAACACCTAACCTGGTTGTGAATAACCGGACTTTCCATAAATATCTGACAGAGGGCATTGACATTGAGCTTCCGTCGGATGAGATTTACCGCAGCGACCATTACGGCAAAGTCTGGCTGGTAGATATTGACGATATAAATAATAATGACTGGCTGGCAGTGAATCAGTTTACCGTCATCGAGAACGACAGAAACCGCAGACCGGATATAGTCCTGTTCATTAACGGAATTCCTCTCGGAGTGGTAGAATTGAAAAATCCCGGCGACGAAAAAGCTACCATTAAACACGCATACAATCAGATACGGACTTATAAGCATGACATTCAATCACTATTTACAACCAACGAAGCATTAGTAATCTCCGATGGAACGGAAGCTAAGATAGGTACGATAACAAGCGGTTGGGATTGGTTTTTGAATTGGCGAACCATCGACGGCAAAGACATTGCGCCGACGGAACAACCGCAATTGGATATTTTATTGAAAGGTGTCTTCACAAAGAAAAGATTCCTGGATTATATCCTGAATTTCATTGTTTTCGAGGATGACGGAAGCCGTATAACAAAGAAATCTGCGGCATATCATCAGTATTGGGCTGTTAACAAGGCTGTAAATTATACATTTTCCGCCTGCGGTATAAAAGTCGATGAAGATAAATTGATAGGACGTTTCCCGGAATTTAAAGAAGATCATTTGGTGAAAGACACTGAAAGCGAATATGGTGACGGTACGGATCATTTCGGCAAGCAGAGAATAGGTGTAATCTGGCATACTCAGGGCAGCGGTAAAAGCCTGCTGATGACATTCTATGCGGGAAAGGTAATCCGCCATGAGGAGATGAACAATCCTACGCTTGTAATCATAACAGACCGTAATGACCTCGATGAACAGCTATTCGGGACTTTTTCCCGCTGCAAGGATATTTTGCGGCAAACACCGGTAAAAGCCGACAGTAGAAACCATCTACAAAGTTTGTTACAGGTGGCTTCCGGCGGTGTTGTATTCACTACCATTCAGAAATTCTTTCCCGAAGAGCATGAAAAGAATCAAAAAATGCTGTCCGACAGAAGAAATATAGTCGTGATAGCCGACGAAGCCCACAGAAGCCAATACGGTTTTATCAAGGGATTTGCACGTCACATGCGGGACGCCCTGCCGAATGCTTCATTCATAGGATTTACGGGAACACCGATAGAACGTGATGATAAGAGTACGCCTGCGGTTTTCGGCAATTACATTGATAAATATGATATATTGCAGGCTGTCGAAGACAAGGTAACCGTTCCGATTTACTACGAGAGCAGACTCGCCAAAATTGAAATGCTGGAAGAAGAAAAGCCTAAGATTGATCCTGAATTCGACGAAATAACAGAGGGCGAAGAAGAAACCGAAAAACAGAAAATGCGTACGAAATGGGCTGCGTTGGAGGCTATGGTAGGCGCAGAAAAGAGAGTATCCCTCGTAGCCGAAGACCTGATGGAACATTTCGAACGCAGGCAGGAAACAATGAACGGAAAGGCGATGATCGTCTGCATGAGCCGGAGAATTTGCGTAGATATTTACAAAGCTCTGCGAAAAATCAAACCTGAATGGCATTCCGAAGATGACAATAAGGGCGAAATGAAGGTAGTAATGACCGGCAGCCCTTCTGATGAACCGGATTGGCAGATACATATAAGAAGCAAGGCACAGCGGGAAAGATTAGCAGAGCGTTTCAAAGATCCGAATGATGATTTTAAGGTAGTGATTGTGAGAGATATGTGGCTTACCGGCTTTGACTGTCCGAGTTTGCATACGATGTACGTAGATAAACCAATGAACGGACACAATCTCATGCAGACAATAGCACGGGTAAACCGTGTTTTCGGCGATAAGCCGGGCGGATTGGTAGTTGATTATATCGGACTGGCGGAATCTCTCAAGAGAGCGCTGGCGGATTATACATCAAGCGGTGGACGTGGTGATGCGACAATAGATCAGGATCAGGCTGTAAATGTGCTCTTAGAGAAATATGAAGTTGTGAAATCAATGTTTCACGGCTTTGATTATATGTCGATAATAAATGGCGAGCCGAATGAAAGATTGCGAGGTATAACCCGTGCAATGGACTTTATTCTTGCACTGGAAGAGGGTAAAAAGCGTTTCCTTCCGGCGGTAACGGAATTGAGTAAAGCGTTTGCACTGGCAGTACCGCATGAAAAAGCTATTGCAATCCGGGATGAAGTAGGATTTTTCCAGGAAGTAAGATCGGCATTGGTAAAGAGTACCGGTGGAATGAGCGGTCAATCGAAAGAAGATATGGATGCGGCTATAAAGCAATTAGTTTCAAAGTCAATAGGTTCTGACGAGGTAATAGACATTTTCAGAGCGGCGGGCATGCAAAATCCTGATATATCAATATTATCCGATCAATTCCTCGATGAAGTTCGCCAGTTGCCGCAGAAGAATCTTGCATTGGAAATGTTAAAGAAACTCATAAATGATGAAATAACGAATCGTTCCCGTAAGAACATCGTGCAAGCCCGTTCTTTTTCTAAAATGCTCGAAGAAGCAGTGAAAAAATACCAAAACAGAGCTATCGAATCAGCCACTTTAATTGAGGAACTGATTAAAATGGCTAAAGATTTACGGGAAGCTCAGAAGCGGGGCGAGACATTAGGTTTGAATGATGACGAAGTTGCCTTTTATGATGCCCTCGCAGACAACAAAAGCGCCCGAGAAGTGATGGGCGGCGATCAACTGAAGTTCATAGCGCAGGAACTGGTGAAGAAAGTCCGTAAAAGCGTTTCAATAGACTGGACATTGAGAGAAAATGCCCGTGCCCAGATACGTATTTTAGTTAAAAAAATACTACGTAGATACGGCTATCCTCCGGATTTACAGAAAGCCGCAACGGAACTTGTACTGCAACAGACGGAGATGCTCTGTGAGGAGTGGGTGTGAGGGGATTGTATAAGAAAAGAAAATATTTGTTTTAGATCGAGTAAAGTTTGACATTTTAATAAATTATGATAGGTAGTATTATGAGTTATGAATTTATATGTCCATTGACCAGAGACACAATAATATATGAGACATTTGAAGATCAAGGTAAGTATAATAATATAGTATTAGATTATGTTAAAACCAATTTAGGACAATTATCTTCAACAAGAGAAAAATTAGATTGGGTAGAAATACAGATACATACGTTTGATAAAATAATAGAGCAACAGAATGAAATAATTAATAGTGGTGGAGACCGAGCAACAGTAGAAATATCAAAGATTGTTTTGATAGCTATGGTTAACACAAGATTTTTTTTAGAAAATAAAATAGATGAATTTAGAAGATTAATCGGTGAAAATAAAACTGAAGAAGATAAAAACAAAATATGTTTTGATGATAAAATTCCTCAACGTGGCAATGACAGAAAATTATTTACAGCAGGGGAAATTGGGACTCTTTTCCGACTATTAAAAGATCAAAACTATATATATGTTGACAAGGATAATAAGATCAATACAAAAAGCGATCTTGTAAAAATCATGCATCTTTTGACTGGATCAAAAATAAAAAGTCTTGATAATAGCTTTCCTATGAATGCACCTATTGATAAGGATCATGCCAAAAATTTAAAGGACAAGTTAAAAAGGCTAATTGGAAAAATTGACGAATTATAAAAAAAATATAATCAAGCCCTTGAAATTTTAAAATAAATATAGAGCTATAGCTTAATTTCAGCCACGCCAAATCGCACCCCTTGATAAACCCTTGAATTGTTTGCAATTAGAGGATTCTATTCTTATTATTGTTGCAAATAAATGAACATAAATAAAAAGGTAATAACATGGCTGAAGAATTAATAACAAAATCTCGCTTTTTGTCGGCTGAGGAAGCAGCAGAGTTCCTGAATTTGAAGTTGTCGACAATTTACTCCAAGACCTCCAAAAATGAAATACCGTATTATCGTACGGGAAAGAAACTTATGTTCGACCCAAAAGAATTAGAAGAATGGATACGAGCTCGAAGAGTAAAGTCCAGTAATGAAATAATGGCAAATGCTAAACAAAAAATAGCGGAATTGGAAAAGAAAGGAGGTGATCTATAATGACCACCTTCGGAACACACACACACACGCAATTTAATAAAAATTATTCAATAACAAAGGAAGAAATATTAAATAGAACAAACGGCGGATTTGGCGTGTACGCAAACATTATGAATAAATGGTTCAACCGATTAATATCTATCTTTGGGATGATTAATTTGAATCTATTCATCAGGAAAATTCATTATAAGAATTCCCTCATCCCTAAATCCCTTCTCCCAAGTGGAGAAGGGACTTTCAGTGTAATAAGAAATTCTTATACAGCCGTTAAAATACATTCATTGAATCAATTAATTTTTCATTTATAGCATATAAAGTTAATTGAGCAGTATTATTAACTTCAATTTTTCGCATTATATGATTGCGGTGATGTGCTACAGTACTTTTACTAAGTTTAAGCTTTTTGGATACTTCATCGACATTCTTTCCAGAGGCGAGCATTAGAAATATCTGATATTCCCTGCCTGATAACTTCTTATGTTTAGGTAAGTTGCTGCCGGATCTGATAAAATTTGCATAATATTCGGATAAATTCGATGAAATATACAAGCCGCCTTGTAACACTTTTTTTATAGCAAAAATAATTTCCTTCATTCCGGCAGATTTATTTAAATACCCGTTTATTCCCATCTCCATTAATTTTACTGCATTAAATTCTTCCGGATAAATAGTGTAAACAATAATTGGCAAATCAGGTTTAATGTCTTTAACTTCATCTATCAACTGGTATATGTTTCTTCCAGGCATACTAATATCTAAAATTAACAAGTCATAGTCTTCATTCTTGATTTTAATCAATGTTTCCTTACCATTATAAGCAGAATCGACAATCTGAAAATCCGCTCTCTCGTTTATAATAGATTTTAAGCCTTGGTGTATTACACTATGGTCATCTGCAAGTAATATTCTCTTCATCATTAACCTCTGTCATATTAAAAAAATTTTATCTATATTGTATATTTAACAGAAATTATTTATTTGTTATAAATTCATGCAATTATTTAGTATCAATTGACTTATATATAAATTGATTGTACTCAATGAGTAATCAAACCATTTTGTAAAGCGTAAAGCGTAAGATCGGAATTACTCCGTAATTGCATTTTTTTTAATATTTTATACTTATAATTGCTCAAAGTGCGTTTTGATATATACAGTTTTTTGGATATCTCTTCTATAGTAAATCCCGTAGCAAGCATTAACATAATATCGAATTCCCTGTCAGATAACGCTTCGTGCGGGCTGAACCCCTTATTGTTGACATTTTTGGCATAATGTGAGATTAACTTTGATGAAAGATATACTTCGTCCATAGAAAGTGCTTCAAGAGCCTTGATCAACTTTTCGGGTTTGTCGTCTTTCTTGACATAACCGGATATGCCGTATTTTAGCATCATCATACCGTACTGTTGCTCAGGTAATTTAGTGAAAACCAAAATCTGCAAGGTTGGATTAAAATCTTTTACTGAGCTTAATAAGTTTATTCCTTTCTCGATGGTTATTACCGGATCAATGATGAGTATGTCAACATTCCTTAATTGTAATTTATTGCTTAACTCTTCCCAAGAACTGATTTGATCGACTATTTGAAATCCATTAGCTCCATTTATCAAACTTTTGAGACCCAAATGAACAATTTCTGAATCATCACAAATCATTATTTTTTTCTTTTTGTCCATTTTAGTTCGCCTAATTTTTAAATTAAGTTTTGTTTGGTTTGCTTATTTTTAAAAAAGTGCAATCAAAAATAAACTTTTAAAATATCAATGTCAAATAGAATGGGATAAAGCTGAAAAATAAGTGATAAAAGCTATTTTGTGATGAATTGGGATAAAATGGCAAATGCATAAATAAATAATTTACAATAATTTATGAAAAAAAACTAAAAAATTGCTTAAAAGAATTCGTTACCATTTATGTGACGAATTAACAATTTGATATGGTAAAAAGTCACATATGACCATAAGGATTATATCTATTGAATCTAAGTTCTTTGTAAAGCATATGTGTTTCTTTATCCAGAAGTGTGGTCTTTTAGGAATTGAAGGATTTGCTGAATCTTGGTTCTGGTTATAGGTACTTCCTTATCAAGTTGTTTAAGGACTATTTTCTTATTCCTGCCTTTTCCTATTAACTTATCTATGTGTTGTATATTAACTATGAATGATCTGTGGCATCGTAAAAAAGTATTATGGTCTGATAAATAATTTTCGATATTTGACAGAGTATTTCTTATCATCAAGCTATTAGTTGCATTCTTTTCTTTAAAATGTACATTAACATAGTTACCCATAGCTTCGAATAGAATCAAGTCATTAGTTAAAAATAAATGGGTGTTCTCCTTAGTTTGATTTTTGATTAAAATTTTTTCACTTTTTATGGATATTTGAGTTTCCATCATTTTTAATTTCATTTCAAGTTTCTCTTTTTCTTTAAGTTCATCTTGGGATATTTTTTTGGATTGAGAAATTTTGAATATAAGATATAGTATTATAGTTGGAAATAAACTAATAGTAAAAGAATAATATTGAAATTTCAAGAAGTTAATTAAACTAAAACTATAGTTTTTTAATATAAATGAAGCTAAAAGAAAATCAAAAAAGCCGATAGTTATAATAATTAAAATCAGATATAAAGGATTAAGTAGTATACTTTTAATTCGTTTTTTCCTTAGTATATATTTGGGGATAAACAACCAATATAATGATACTACTAATAATGACATAAAGCTGTAGCCAACAAGTTCAATGAATTTATTTTCGATTAAGTGAACCTCGAAAGGTTCAAATATTAAAAGAAAAAAATATGTATATATAGTGATTACTAATATAATGTGTATTCTGTATCTATGATCTCTTAAGAAAACTAGAAACTCTTTTATTTCTATTTTCATATTTTCCCCTCTATATGATAAAATAAATGAATCCAAGTAGTTCGCATTACTAATTGATTCATAGGAATCAAATTTAGCAATTTACAGGTTGTTAAAATTTTTTAGATCAAAAATTGCAAATGGATAAAAATACCCATCTTCAGGCTGTATTTCAAAAAGTCTCTGTTTTAATAAAGTCTCTGTTACAAATTAATAAATATACTCCCAAAAAAAAATTAATTTGTTGAAAATTTGCAGCATTTATAAAAATTGTTAATAGATGTGCCTAAATATTAATTAAGTAAGCTTTTAACGTTGTTATTGAAAAGAAATAAAGTTGTGACATTGCCACATATTTATTTGTGTTATTATTTTATCGAAAAAGTGACAATATCTCCGTAACTTTTTTTTATATATTGTGTTAGTCTCAATGAATGTTCTTTTGCATTTTTAATTATTACTAAGTAAATAAATACGTTTCAATTAGTATTTTGAATTTATTCATAACATAAGGAGATTTCATCATGAAAAAGAATACTAATAAGATTCTTTCTTCAATAATTTTTTCCATTATTTTTGCTGCTTTCGGACTTACTGAAGTCAAAGAAGCAAAAGCCCAGCCGGACAACTACTGTATCCCCTATCCATCTGATTGCAGATACGATTATTGTTATTCCTACTATTCCTACGCCAGATTAATAGAAGTAACTCAGGGTGGTGAAACAAAACTGTCAGTTTCACCAGGACGGGTAGGATGCTACAAATTTTATGAAGAACCAATAATAAAACTTACACCGGGACAGGAATTCTGTGTGCGAGTAAGACGTTATAACAGATATTATTATAATGTCTGCCGTATATACATAGACTGGAACGCCAATGGAATATGGGATCTGCGAGATCCTGACCCTTACAGAGAACATTTAATAGCGCATAGGAGATATAAATATTACGGTAATCTGGATAACAATTACTGTAGTTATCGTTACACCTCTCAAGGACATAGCGCCGGCGATCCTTTCGTAGTGCCTGAAGATGTCGAAGGTAAATTCCGAATGAGGATTGTGACAAATTATTACAACAGGAACAGATGGAATGCGTGCGTCATAGCTGCAAGATATAATTATGGCAGCTATTGCAGAAGTTACAGCCGCGGCAATGCCTATGATTTTATTATCCATGTTGAAGGCGGCGTAAAAGACACATATCCTTCCGATGGCGATATTCTCTTTGCCGGTGAAGAATATAACGGCGAAACAAGGGAATATGATGGTGAAGACGTTTACTTCAAAAAGCCGAGTATAATTTTCCCGGGCAATCCAAAAGCCGGAAGCAAAGCGGAATTTTATATCTTCGGTCCAATGCCCTCCGAAGCAATTAAATACAGAGGCTTGAATGAGTATCCTTCAACGGATACCTGGATTGATGTTGCCAATCAGGGCGAAGAATATACAATTCAGCACTCTGAAGGCGATTATTCATATCCGAAATCACCTTATGGCGATGGAACATTTAAAGCAGACAGAGGTGGCAACTACGAAGTATATGCTTATCTAAAAGAATCGCCCAGAGCAAAAAGAAATGCTTTCATAGTTGCCTGGGATGATGACCTTTCGATGGATGCTATCATGTCGCCAAAGA
>CAZXYS010000015.1:0-90197 GCA_964645005.1 uncultured Hyphomicrobiales bacterium
GGATTCACAATACAAAAATTGCATTTGTGGCAAAAAACAGCTAACCCGCCTCAGAACGTCCCGTCAGATGTTACATCTGACGAATTCCCCTCTTTGAGGGGTGTCCCAGCGCAGTTGCAGCTCAACGGAAACCACGCTTTAGCGCGGCGAGGGCGGGTCGGATTCTTATTAACTCATGGTTTTTGATAAACCTATGGGAGATTTGTGCTTACAAAAGTGTTAGATGGGATTTTTCATTAGCATAAACCCAAAAAACCATTAGAAATTTGAATTTACTGTAAACTTATGTAACAAAGTGCTTTAGCACTTTGAAAAGGAAGTGAAAACTTCGAATTAGCAGCAAGCTAAAGTTTGCTGCTGCAAGTTTTTACAAATAATAGTACATATTTTTTAATGCAAAATATAGGGTTATCAAAAACCAGGGGTTAAATAAGAATCCACCTTGCCATCGCCGCGCTAAATCGTGGTTTTCGCTGAGCTGCAACTGCGCTCGGGCACCCCACAAAGAGGAGAATTCCAAGGGGGTCCCAAAAGCGTCATTCTGAACGGAATGAAGTTGAGCGAAGTTGAGCGGGGCGAAATCCTGCTTTAGCAGGGTAGAGTGAAGAATCCAGAATGCCCGTCAGGACTGGATTCTTCGCTGCGTTCAGAATGACGTTCCAAATGTTTCGCCACTTACAAGACAGCTTAGAGTCGTTTCTAGGCAAGTTAGCTTTTTTTCCACAAATGCAATTTTGTATTTTGAATCCGGGTTAAATAGGGCTTTGATAGGTTAAATATTGATTCCCTAAACCCCCATCTTGCCAGGAAAGAGAGTTAGGGAATTCATTTATACTTACTATATCTATATTAAAAAGTGAAAGTGAGCCCGATCTGATAGGTGTCAAACATCAGGGGATGTGCGCTGTTCAGCGGCCAGTTCATCTTCTCTTTTTGAAGTTCGTAAAAGCCATAAGCCAAGCCGTTCTTTAATACGAAATTTACAACAGGGACAAGATGCGGTGAGGACTCCTCGACCTTGTTCACAAATACATCTAACAAACCGTTACCGGCTCCATGTATTAACTTACTCAACGTCCAATACCAGAAGAGATGTCTCTGATATACGACCGTACGTCCGTATTCCGCATTGATACTTATATTTTCCAGCAATCTGATATTGATACCGCCGCTGAAGTGGTCGCTGAACCTGAAATTGTCGTAGTCATTGAACTTCTGTCCGGCATAAGTAGAGTCAGGTTGGTCAGGATCAAATTCCGTTTGTGACCAGCCAATTCCGCCGGCATGGAATAATAGAATATTTGATTTTTCACCAAGCAGCCAACCGTATCCGCTGCCATTTGTTAATCCGAATTTCCATGTGTTGGTTTCAATGTCACCGTCGTCTCCTGAAATTCCAATGTCTGAAAGGGCATTATTCAAAAAGAGGTAATTGAAATCTCCCTCGGTAACGCTTTTATCCGGTTCCAATCTGTAAAGATTACTGTAGCCAATATTTAACTCAACCGAGTTGATCATGGCAAAACCACCAAGAAGGTCGTCATAATAAACAGGCTGGGAAAATCCGTATTTTAGATTTATTATTGGAGCTCTTTTCTCAATGGTTGACCTTTTTGAATGCTTGTCAAATTTCCATTCGCCAAAAACCATGTTGTCCCACTCTTCTTCATCTTCGTCATCGAATTTGATTTCCGGTTCCTCTTCCGTTTCTTCGATCTTTTCTTCTTCCTTTTTTTCCTCTTCCTGAGCATAAAGTCCATTGAATGTAAATATCAGGAATAACGCCGCCAATATAGTTGTAAATCGCTTCATTTTGATTCCCTTGATTATTGTTACCATTTTACAGATTATTACGAGAAATATAATGATAAGTTGCATTGATATAATATGAATATATTAAAATGAAAATCCCAAGCCGATGTGGAATTGAATTTCATCGAACTTCTTGTCGATTATGCTGGGATCGTACAGCGGATATGCAAAATCCACACGGAAAGGACCTATAGGAGTCTTGTACCAGATGCCTAATCCGGCTGAAACGGCTAACTTTGTAGCATATTCGTACCACTCGACTTTAGTTTCTACATTCTCGGCGAGCCAGCCGAAAGCGTTTCCAACGTCAACGAAGCCGGTAAACCCGAAGCCGGCAATAAAATCCTGCATAGATTTTGTCAGGCTCTTGAAAGCGGGAAACTGGTATCTCACTTCTCCTGAAAACTCTATGATGGTGGAACTTCCGACGAAATTCTGAAGGAAGTCGTAACTTGAGACGCTTCCGGCGCTGTCAATATCAAAGCTGGTATAACGCAGTTCACGTGCCGGCCAACCTCTTACGCTGTTTGCGCCGCCGGCAAAGAATTGTTTCTCCAGTGGAATGAACGGATCGTCAATGGTCGGGAATATATGCCCGATTCTTGCTTTCCCGGCAAGAACAGTTCTGTCGTTCATACTTTTAAAGCTGTGGAGAGCGAATTGCGGGCGGACGAAGTGTGATACACCGCTGAGATTTTCAGAGATATTTCTGGGTATGAGCGGGAAATCTATAGCAGCTGTAAGATAATATCCTCGGGAAGGATAGAAAATGTTATCGCGATGCTCTCCAATTGCTGTGAATCCCATCAGAGTTGAAGTCAAGCCGCTGAACTTGCTTACGTGGTCATCCAGCGTTGAATATATCAGCAGGGATTGCCTGATCCTGTTGGAATCCTCGCGGGTCATTGCATTTTCGTAGGGTTTGCTGGAAAACTCGCCGAAGTTCATTGGGTCCTGATGTTCGAACAGAAAGCTTACTGACCAATCGGTTAGAACGTTGAATGACTGCTGCTTGACAGGGAATTTGAAAGGCAGCGAGATTGTCTTCAGTACAAGACCTTCGAAAAGACGTCTGTAAGATATCATAGGATTTGTAAATGCTCCTACGCGGGAACCGCCAGCAACAAGTATGATCGGCTGCCCGAATTTTACTGAGAGCTGTCCCTCAAGGTCCTGCACTTGCCACGTTTCCGGCTCATTGAGTGTCCAGCCTTTGAATGTATTGTTGACATCCCTGATTACCCCCCTTGCTGACGGATTCAATACCTGTGCTATCCCAAAAATATTCCTGTGAACAAAAGACGCTTCGACACCTGCATTAACAAAATTATCTATCGTCTGATTAACAAATATACCCGTGTTCCATTCTTTCAGCTTCCTGTACTGGCAGAAAACCCTTAGATTTAGTGTGGAATCATTTTGCGGAGCGAATTCCGAAGTTGTATCGATCGCCACGAGATTGAATGTTCCGAGATAGCGCAGATTGCTTTCTGATTTTTTCACTTTTTGGCGGCTGTACCAATCCCCTTCTTCGATCTCCATCTGGATTTTTTTCATTGAATTGGCTACTTTGTGCTGTCCCTTTTTGTCATCTACATAATCGATTCTGCCGATTTTTTGACGCTCCCCTGTATGAAAAACAACTGTTATGCTATCCTGATAATTTACCGGATCTTTTACTACTGTGGGCGGCGTTTCATAATAAGAATAATAGTATCCTGTATTTAATAACACACGATGGATTTGATTTATCTCGGTCATCACCTCATTTTCATTGAATCCTTCTCCAATCAGATCAAGTTTCACATTTTCAATTCTTAAATTTACTTCCCTGGGCAGCGAGTCCAAACCAATGTAGTTGATCGTTTTAAGTGTAAAAGGTTTTCCTTCATTAATATGAAACGTAAGGATATTTTCTCTTTCTGCCGTATCCGCCCGAAATGTGTATGAAATTTCAGCAAAGTGGAAACCATGTTTATTATAAAATGTTTGCAGGGTTTGCAGGTCATTTTCAACTTTAATTTTGTTGAAGAAACCCAATTCATGCATCATCGATTTGATGGAATTTTCAAGAGAACTCTTCAATTGGGAAGGTGCAGCACTAATATTCTTTATATTGAAATAATAAAATGAGGAAAGATTAAAGAATATAGATGTTTCGTTTGCCTCTGTATTTATGAGCTTTTGCAGTTCCGAATCAGTGAAATTTTTATTTCCCTCGAATTTAAGTATGTGAATTTCATTGAGAAGCTTTTCATAACGCGATCTTATCAAATTATCATCAGTCTGGGAATACAAATCGTTACAAATAACAAGTGTTAATACTGCTGTTAAAATAGGTATTAATATTTTACTTATCTGCATTTAACCCAAATATGAATGTTGATTAATAATGAGAAAGCAAAATTAAATCAAATTATAAAATTAAAAAAGTATTTTGAAATTAACTGTTTGCATTCCTTATTAACTGCAAGAAGAAATAAATTCTCAGGAAGGAAATCCACAATAATAATAGTATGATAATGCTGCATAAAAATAGCGGGCAAAGCCTGCTTAATTGAATAACCATTGCTTAATTTATACCTCTAATAATATTGCTCTTCTTCATCATCGTTGTAAAAGTATTCTTCGTTGGTAATGTCCTCATATTCGGGCCAAAGGTCTTCCATCGATTCGATCAGCTCATCGGTATCATCCAGTTCATGCAGATTATCAATAACCTGTTGTGGACAACCGGATCTGTTAGCATAGTCGAGCAATTCTTCTTTTGTTGCGGGCCACGGCGCATCCTCCAGATATTTCGCAAGTTCGGGAGTCCAAAACATACTTTTTCCTCCAAGGATTATATTTTTGTCTTTTTTCATTTTCTTATTTTTATGTGTTATTAAGTAAATTTATTTTATAAAAACCAAATTTATTTGAAAAATTTTTTTAATGTCAATCCCATTGTTAATGAGATATAAAGCGTTATTTACAAAATACCGTCGTAATCCACGGCTTTGTATTTTATTTTTTGGCGAAATTATTATTTTTCCTGACAAATCCAAATTTTTTTTTATCAACACCTGTATTTTTATTAAAAATACCTTCTTTTATACTCAACAAATAAATTTAAAAATAGTTACACAAATAATTGGCATCAATTTAATCGTAAATTGAAAATTAAATTATTTTCATAATATTCTGTATTCAGAAACGTTGAAATAATTAAATATTTTTAATACGAAATTATTTTCATTAATATTTGTAATTAATTTTCATTAAAGAATATATAAGGAAATAATTTAGATTCATATACAATTAATTTTCGGTATATTAATATTAAAAAATGCAACAATCATGTTACATTTTTTCTTATAGTAATTGTATTCTTTTTATAAAATAATATATTACAACTGTATAAAATAAAAGTTCTTTATAAATTTAGAACAGACAATAAATTATTAATTAATAAATATTTACGGAATAAAAATGCTCGCTTTACAAATCCTAACTTATGTATCAATTGTTGTTTTTATCGTAATGATAATTTCGAAGGGATACCGTATTGCCAAAGCGCCGGTACACCTCAGATGGGAACTATACCCGGTTCCGCATGAACGTGGGCGCTCGGCTTACGGCGGTTCCCGCCTTGAAGAAGTTGACTGGTGGACGAAAGATCAGAAGAAAGATCATATAAACGAATGGAAGGAAATGGCTCAGGAAATACTATTGATGAAGGGCGTAAGAGAGCACAATGAGAGTCTCTGGCTTGGTTCCTTTCCTTTTCATCTTGGTTTATATTTTTATATAGGAAATGTTGCATTGATATTGATAGTAGCTATTCTTAGTTTTACAGGAGTTGAAATTACAATATCAGCAACAGGTATCGAATTAGTGCTGTTTTGGGTAGTATATCTGGCTGCCTGGATAGGTGCGGCGATAGGTGTTTTTGGGTCGCTGCGGCTGCTTTTCCTGAGGATAGTCGACCGCGGCATGGCTGCCTATAGCACACCCAGCCACTACTTTAATATAATACTTATCGGAGCTATCTTTGCTACAGCTTTGCTCTGGTTAATTTCCGACAAAACTTTTATTTCAAATGCAGGCGGATATGTTGCCGGTATAATTACATTTTCCCAATATCCGTCTTTACCTGTAGTGGGGATTTTGAACATAGTGCTTACACTGGCATTTCTGATATATCTGCCATTTACGCACATGACTCATTTCTTCACTAAGTACTTTATATATCATAATGTTAGATGGGAAGATGCTCCTAACGTTGATGGACATAAGATGCAGCAACAAATTTCAGAATTATTGAATCAGCCGGTTAGCTGGTCAGCTCCGCATATAGCGGCTGACGGTAAAAGAACATGGCTGGCTGTTGCCACAGAACCTGTAAATAAACCCGAAGAGGAGGAAAATAAATGAAACCGATAAAACTTAAAGACATAAGCAGTTTCCAGGGCGAAACACTTGTAGACCTGGACCCTAATGAATTTTTCGAACTGCCGGCGCCTTATGACAAGTTAGAGGAACTGCCGGGCTTCAGAAAATTAAAAGAGGGAGCCCTCGACGAATTCGACGGCGCTATTGACGGAGTCCTTGCTGCAGGCATACCCAAACCTAAATCAAAAGAAGAAGAACAGGAAATAATAGATAAATTTATCGAAGGTGTCAAAAAGCTCTTCACGAAACAAAATAACTGGACTTTCCTGCAGCCGCTCTTGCTTTCGATGGAGCACTGCGCCCGCTGTCAGACCTGCAACGATGATTGCCCGGTATACGAATCAAGCGGCTATAAAGAGATTTACCGCCCGACCTATCGTGCGGAAATTCTGAGGAAACTGTACTTCAAATATGCCCGCCCCGGGAACAAGTTGTTCAACAAGTTTCAGCACGGTGATATAGAAGTTAACTGGAATCTAATAACACGCTTGTACGAACTGGCTTACCGCTGTACACTGTGCCGCAGATGCGCCCAGAGCTGCGCTATTGGCGTGGATAACGGGCTGATAACTCATGAACTGAGGAAGATATTCAGCTCTGAACTCGGCTGGGCGCCGAAAGAACTGCACGAAAAAGGCACTGTACAACAGCTCGAGATTGGCTCGAGTACAGGAATGAATGTGCTCGCAGTCAAAGATAACATTGAATTCATTGATGAAGACATGCAGGATCGCACCGGCTATAACATCGAAACGCCATGGGATAAGGAAGGCGCCGATGTTCTGCTGCTCCACAATGCAGGTGAAATTCTCGCCTGGCCCGAAAATCCCGGCGCTTTTGCAGTACTGTTCGAGGCTGCCGGTATTTCCTGGACGATGTCCAGCGATCTGGTTGGCTATGACGGCGTGAATTACGGCTTATTCTATGATGATTTCCAGTTGGCAAAGATAGCTGTCAAGCATCTGGAAATAGCCAAAAAACTCGGCGTGAAGAAAATTGTTATGGGCGAATGCGGTCACGAGAGCAAAGCGCTTGGCGTAATCGCTGATAGAATAGTCAATAATGCGGTCCAGCGGGAGACGGCAATGACACTGCTTGAGAATATTGTTTTCAGTGGCAGGCTGAATCTTGATCCTACAAAAAATGATTTCCCTGTAACGCTGCATGACCCGTGCAATCTGGTCAGATCGATGGGCGTAGTCGAACCACAGCGCCGCGTTCTGAGGCATATAGCGCCCCGCTTTAGGGAAATGACGCCTCACGGTGTACGCAACTACTGCTGCGGCGGCGGAAGCGGATTCGCTATTATGTCGGCTCATAACTTTAACGATTGGCGAATGCATGTTTCCGGCAGGAAGAAGTTCAAGCAAATACTCGATTCTTTCTCAGACGAGGAGCCGGGTCCCGACACCAAGAAATATGTCTGCGCGCCATGCTCTAACTGCAAAGGCCAGATACGCGACCTGTTCGATTTCTACGGCGCTAAAGAGAAATCCGGGCTTTATTACGGCGGATTGGTCGAGCTCGTAGTCAATGCTATGGTGGATATCAAGGAACCGTTCATTGATTTTGATATGATGTAAGTTCGCCAATTCTCATTTCAAATTTTTTGAAAGATGAGTTGATAATTTGAATTAACACATTTTTGACAGCGGTGAACGGCTAACGGTTAAAGTTTCTGATTTAAATATATTTCTTTGGTGTTTAAATTGGGATTTACTGTCCAGGGATTGAAGAAAAAACACCGGTTGTGTGCACAGAGCGAAAAAAATTGTTGACTTTAATCGGGAGTTTGCTTAATATTCACAAAAAAACTGTGCACAAGGATCCTAAATACGATGGAAGACAAACTTACAAAATTGCTGCAAAAGGAACTATTCGAGATAGTACCATTCAATGTTGCTGTCATCGACAGGGAATTTAATATTCTAAAAGCGAATAAAAACTTCAGGAATTTCTTCGGCGATTGGGAAGGTATGAAGTGCTTCCAGGTCTGCAAGAAGTCCGAGAAGGTTTGCTCCTTTTGCAGGGCTGCGAACGTGTTTGCGACGGGAAACGTGGAAGTATCCAGTGAATCCGGCGTAACAAGGGACGGCAGATCATGCCACTACATCGTGCATCTGGCGCCGATACGCGACGACGACGGCAAAGTAGAATATGTCGCTGAATTATCTCTCGACGTGACAAATCCCACACTCTGGCAGAGAGAATATAACGTGCTTTTCGAGCGGGTACCTAATTATATCACCGTAATCGACCGCGATTATAAGATTGTACGCGCAAACGAGAAATTCAGGAAGAAATTCGGCGAAGTGCGCGGCAGAAAATGCTATGAAGTTTATAAGAAAAGAAAGACAAAATGCCTGCATTGTCCCGCAGCCCAAACATTTGAAGACGGTACGGATCACTACAGCACTCAGAAAGGATTATCCCGTCACAGAGAAGAAACCAATTACGCTGTAAACACCACCCCTCTGTCAAAGAATGACGAGGGTGTTTCCCTGGTTATGGAAATAGCCACAGATATAACGGAAGTTACGAAACTGCAGGAAGAAGTGCGCGAGACGCATCGATTCTATGAAGCAGTGGTAAATAATTCTGCTGACGGTATCATAGCATTGGACAACGAAGGTAATATCCGTATTTTCAATCGTGCGGCAAAAGATATCTTAAAGTTGAAATCAAAGACAAAACCGGCAAAAAACAGGATTGATAAGCTGCTGCCGGAAGAATTCAACGAAAAACCAGACAAAAAGGGTGTCATTGCTAAAATTAACGAAAAGTATATCGGCAATGCTAAAAATGAAGATGTACCGGTGCGTTTTAATGCAATCGAATTGAAAAGCAATAGAAAAAAACTGGGGAAAGCGGCTTTCATAGAAGATCTTACGGAATATGTCGAACTCGAGAAGCAGAGACTTGACGCTGAGAGGCTTGCTGCTGTCGGTGAGACTGTCGCCGGTCTTGCCCACACCATCAAAAATATGCTGATGGGGCTGGAAGGCGGCATTTACATGGTGGATACCGGCTTGCGGAAGGGCGACGCATCACGCATCATGCAGGGGTGGGATGTGCTGCAGCGCAATTTCAACAAGACGACGCAGCTCGTCAAAGGATTCCTCAGCTTTGCAAAGGGAAGACTGCCAAATCTTGAACTTATCGACCCCAACAAAGCTGTAGATAATATTATTGAGCTGTACCACGATTCGGCAAAACAACAGGGTGTTAATCTCTATGCTGAGCATGGAAAGAATATAAATAAGACGTATCTCGATCCCGATGGGCTGGAAGCCTGTCTGACAAATCTGGTATCAAATGCCATTGACGCTGCAATCCTTGGCGAAGCCTCAAATCCTTATGTCGCAGTCAAAACAAAGGAAGATGATAAATACCTGTACTTCGAAGTCGAAGACAATGGCGCAGGCATGGATTCCGAAGTCATCCAGAAAATTTTCACAACATTTTTCACTACAAAAGGCAGCAAAGGCACAGGCTTGGGGCTTTTAACAACAAATAAAATCGTCAAAGAGCACGGCGGAAAGATCGATGTCGATTCGGAACTTGGCTCAGGTTCAAGATTTACGATCTACTTCAACAAGAGAACTCTGGAAATGCTTGCGGCGGAAACTCAAAAAAATGGTAAATCGAAAAATGAAAAAAAGAAGAAATGATTTCTTTAATTAATAAATTTATTATATTATTAATAGTCTATTTATAAAAGAGACTAAAATTCTTAAAAAAAAGAAACATAATTCGCGGTAAATTGAAAATAGATGATTTCTTATAAATTTTGGAAATAATATTATTTTCAAATAGAAAGGTTAGCAAATGAAAGATTTAAAAGATTATAAGGTCCTGGTGGTTGACGACGAGCAGGACGTCCGCGATTATCTTAGCACGGCTCTCGAAGATGCCGGCTTCCAGGTAAGCACGGCAAGCGACGGGCAGGAAGCTTTGGAGAAAGTTCAAAAAGAGAAACCTGACGCCATTTCCCTTGATCTGGTGATGCCCAAGCATTCCGGGATGCAGTTCTATCGCAGCCTTCAGAAAAACAAGGAATGGAAGAATATTCCAATTCTGATTGTCACAGGGCATGCGCGCGATGATTGGGGCCGGGTCGATTTCGAGACACTGACCATGCAGGGTCCCGGCGTTTACCTCGAAAAGCCGGTAAAGCCGAAGCAGTATGTGGAATCGATCTGCAGCATACTGAAGATGGATGTTCCCGAGCACGTGAAGCAGTGGTCGGACAGAGATACGGAATCGCTGCGCTCGGAAATCGAGAAGACTATGGGCGAAGCAGATCCCGAGCAGCTTCAGAAAGCCCTGGACGCTTTGAAGAAAAATAAATAATTCGTGAAAAATTAGTATTATAGTTAAAAAACGGAAACAAAATGGCTGATCCAAAAGGAAAAAAAATATTGATAGTAGACGACGAGCCGGATGTATTGGATTATCTGACTACATTCTTCGAAGATAATGACTTTACGACTCTTACAGCTAAGAACGGTAAGGAAGGCTTTGAAACAGCCAAAAAAGAAAAGCCTGACCTGATCTGTCTTGATATTTCTATGCCCGAAGAATCCGGCGTACGAATGTATCGTGATATCCAGGAAACGGAAGAAACAAAAGATATACCTATAGTCATAATTACAGGTGTAACCGGCGAATTCAAGCGTTTTATCCATACGCGCAGGCAGGTGGAACCGCCCGCAGGCTATTTCGAAAAGCCAATCGACCGGGAGGAACTTCTGGCGAAGGTGAAGGAGATACTTGGTTTGTAAAGTTACGAAATCAAATATTTCCTTAGCTTCAAATAAAATTGTTGGAATTGACTGTTAATTTTTGGAAATCAAAAGAGGAACAATTATTATCATTTTTAAAATTGAGTCCTCCGTTTGGATTTCACATTATGATATTCAGAAAAGTTATTACAACAATGTTTGTCTTTCATTTACATGAATTCAATGAAATGGATAAACTTGTTTTTTAATTATTTATTATCAAATTTCAATTTCGATTTAACAATTCTTTTTAAGGAATCATGACACAATTCATATATTTGTTTTAGTAATAGTATGGCAAGAAATACACCTTTAGCGTGAATTTCAATCCCAAACAGATAGAAAAACAAAAAGATAAAAAACAGTATAAACAACATTTCTCCTATTGTTGCAATAATAGTAACGGGTTCATACCATTCATTGTGCTTATCTCTAAGATATGTGAAAAAAGCCATATTGAAAAAAATTTAAAAAAAACAAATCAATCCACCTTTAGCAGCGTGAAGTCCGAGCCGTCCAATCTGCCGTAGGGGTGCTGCGTCAAATAATGTCTTTTGCATACCTTCGGCAGTTCTTTGTCGATGAATATTTTCAGTTCGCCGACAGTTATCAATTCATCATCGTGACTGGCTTCGCCGTCCATGCCTTTTAGCAGGACATAAGTGAATACGCCATGCTTGATGTTGCGGTTTTCGTAAGAAGGTTTCGATGTTATTGTTGAAGTCAAGATGTTTAGCCCGTAAAGATTAGACATTCGGGCGAAATTACTTTTTTTCTTTTTTTGCTATCGTATTTGGATAAATCACCACTTTTAAAATTATATAGTAGAATGCCACCGGAACTGCTGCCGCAGCAGACCATATCACCGCTTACACTGAACTTTATCGAATTTATACTGCTTCCATCCTCGGTGGTAAGAAATTTCTTCATCACTCCTGATGCGGCATCCTGCACTTTGATAGTATCCTCGATGGCATGTGCGATCATCTTATCACCGGGTGAGTACTCTATCAGAGAAGCTTTGGCGCTGCTTGTTTTCCAGCGGGTGAGCTTATCAATACCAATATCATAAATATAGAAAGATTTACCCATAAAACCTGAGCCGCCAATCGCCAGCTTATCACCCGCATTGCTGAATTTCAGCGAATTAATATTTATAATATCAGGCTTTATGAATCTGTACAAAATTCCGTCATCAAGATTAAACAGAGCTATACCAGCCCCTGCACTTTCATCATTGACAGTGTATGCCAGGTACTTGCCGTCCTTCGTTATATCCATAGCGCCGATATTTAAACTAACCCCTGTAAGATCATTATAAAGATTCCCGTTTGAAAGATCCCAAATCTTGACAACACCGCCTGCACTACCGCTCGCTAGAAATCTATCATTTCTGCTTATGTCAAAGCTGAGAACTCCCGTCTGATGCCCGCTGAAAGTCCTTTCCGTCTTGCCGGTGATTATATTTATCACTGAGTGTCTTTCAGATAGGGAAGCTGTAAAGCTGTCTTCTTGCGTAGGTGAACTATAATCAGGACTTGTTGGATCAACAATTTTATAATCTGCCGCGTGCGTTATAGAAAACATGCATAAGAAAGCAAAAGAAAGGAAAAAAAATTTTTTCATGCAGGCAAAAATTAGTCATTCTTATTATGAAGAAAAAAAGCAAATGACGCAATAAATACAGGTTGTTTTTTAAGAAAAATATTTTGAAATAATTACTTTTTGAAGTATTTTTTCAAAGATTCGTTGATTTTTTTAAAAAATATTGTAAAAAATAATTAGTTCTTTTAAAAATCAGTGTTATGAAAAAGAAAAAAGGAGGTTTTTATGAAAAAGCTATTAATTTTTTTGATGTTTGGATTTTTGATATGTCCAATTTTTGCACAGCCCAAGGTAAAGCACACATTTTTATTATATACCAACGATGCCACAGAATATAAAGATATTGATTGGCATATGAGCCATTGGATTGAATCAGAAATAAAGATGCTTGAAGCCGTCAGGCGGACAGTTCCTTCGGAAGATTTGCAAGTGGTAGCCTATGAGCCAAAGCATTTGGATTATGACGAACGTTCGGTTGATGATGATTATGCACTTTTGACAGGAATATTAAATAATCCTGTCGAAGAAGTGTATCAAGCAGTTGACTCGCTCAAAAAAGCCATGGATATAAATATCATTAATACGGTTATGTTTCGCTCAATTGGTTCAAAAGCTGAACGAGCAAATACAGCTATGCTGTATGGTGTGTCAACTACTTGGCGCGGATATGTAGGACAATTTTTACAAGCTGTTACCCCCCCAGAGGGAGAACACACCGTCAAAGCTTATCGGGCTTCAGTACCGGATGATTATCCTGATGCCCATGAAAATGACGAATACACTACGCTTGGTGGTGGATGGGCACAACTCTATGTAGACGAATTTGCTCGCATTGATACTGCAGAATATTTTGATGTTCCTTTTCCGCTTGGCGATGAAGATCATAATGTTCTTGATCCGGAAAAGGGTTGGCAACTTCATCAGGTCTTTGACCAATCAGGCACCGATCTGGGGTTCCAGACGGTACCTGATACCCTTACAATACAACAGGGTCTTCATCGCACTTTAGAACTCTATCCTGGTTGGAATGATTCTGAAACAGGAGATGTTTTGTATACAGCAGGAGGACGTTTTGGTGATGGTAAAGATATATATACGGATGGAACTCATTGTGGATATCAGCAAAATCGTTTTTATTATAATCCTACAGATTTAGGTGGCTACGGTGTTGCCATCCCGCATCTGCAAGATGCCTTTGCCCTCGAGTATATCCTTGTGCAATTTGTAGAGCACCTGGAAGTTCCAGGACTCGATGTGCCAGATAATATCAGCCAAGGGGATACCTTTACGATTACCTTGACCGGTACGCCGGAGTTAATGACGTCTTGGATTCCAGAGATTACAATCTCAGGAGTCGAGACAGAGTTAATCTCCGTAGATGAGTTTACCTATACTTATCGAGTACTTACGAGCGGAAAGATGTCCGTGACCCTGCATCACAATTCACTTCAAGTTCTTGATGATGAAGTCGTCCAAAGAACTGTTAATCCGACATCGGTGGAAGAGAGAAAGCGAAAAAATATTCGTATCTATCCGAATCCGACGGATAACAGATTTTTTATTCAGTTATCTTTTTTTATAAAAAAAATGGTCTTGTATGATATGCAAGGTCGAAAAAGGAAAGAGATTGTACCGACCGCTAGATCGGTTTGTGTGCAGGATCTTCCGACAGGAGTTTATATACTTCGTATTTACGGTTTAAATACTCTTGTTGTTCATAAAATAATAAAATACTGATTTTTTAAAAGAAAAAATTAAATGTTGACTTTTCCGATTTATAACTCCAATATAAATAAATTGATAAAATTATGAGACTTTTTTGCTTATGAAGTGTTATTACTAAAAATAAACATATTATTGGAGTTAAAAATGAAAAAAAGTACTTGCTTTGTTATCGCACTTATCCTGATGTTAGGATCAGTTATTACCTGCCGCGCCCAAAAAACTTACGGTCAAGACAAATTACAATACAGCGGCACTTACTTCTGGTTCAGCAATCCGCCGGGTTTTGCTGATCAAGGGGACTGTGATGTATACATTTATGTAAATTCAATGTATAAAACAGATGTAATTTTTAGCGTTGAATATGGAAATCGCGAAGAGAAAAAACATATTGAACCGAATAAAACCGTAGTTTTCGAACTATCTGATAAAGAAGGAATCGTCAAAACCAAAGAATCTCAAGAAGAGCCTTTCCCTGAACAGGTCTATAGCGGCAAAGGTATCCAATTATTTTCCGAGCGTCCAGTAAAAGTAGTCTGTGCAGTTATATGCGAACATCAGGGCACGGCTTTCAAAGTACACCCGGTATCTGCGCTTGGCAAGAATTATATTGTGGCGGCTTATAATGAAGATCCAATGTTCCAGGCAATATGGAACTTACATTTCCCGAGCCAGACAACAATTACCGCTCCATACGAGCGTACTAAAGTCAGCTTCACTCTCGGAGGCAATGGCTATACCGAAACCGCCGGCGGTATGACGCCGGGAAATACAAAATATGCCACCCTTAATGCCGGTGATGTCTGGATGATAATGACCAAAGGTGAAAATTCCGACCTGTCGGGGAGTGTTATATCCGCTGACAAACCTGTCGCAGTTGTTGCCGGGAATCAAAGTGCCAATATTCCTGCCGGCAATCAATGGAGCAATTACATATCTAATATGCTGATACCTGTAAACAGTTGGGGAACGCACTATCATGTTCCTGCTATTCCGGACAGAAAGAATCCTTCAATAATAAGAGTTTTCGCTAAAGAAGAGGATACCAAAATCTTCAGAGACGGCAGACAAGTTTCAACTATTCCAAATGTTGGCGGCATACAAACCAAAGGCTTCCAGGAAATGAGGATGCACCCCGAGGAAATGGAGCCGCACCCTGTGGTCATCTCCGGCGACAAGCCAATCGGCGTTACGTTCTACAATACGGGCGCCCAGGAAGACGGGTATCCTCGTCATACCAGTGATCCTTTTATGATGCCGCTGAAACCACAAAAGTCATATTCTTATGAGTTAATTTTGAGTCAGCCGGAAGCCACAGGTGATAATCATTTCAATCAAAACTATTTACACCTTATCTACGAAAGTGACGATAGCGGCTCCGTAAGCGACGACATTAAATATGCGGAAGACGATGATAAGAACTGGGTGAAACTTAAAGATAAATTCCCCGGTAAAGGAGTACCCTTTGATTATGACATTAACGGCAAAAAATATGCGGTAAAAACTCTTACGATAAACTCAGTCGAGTCGATCAGGTTAAAAGCTGACCGCCCCATAGGCGTTTATAGCTTTGGTTACGGCAGCGGCGGTTCTTATGGTTTCCCATGTAATGACAATTATGTGGACATTCCCGCATCGGACACGCTTCCGCCCGATCCATACTGGGAAATGGATTGTGCCGGAAATGTAAATACTGACAGCGCTATTTTCGTGGAGGATATGCCAAAAGAGTTGGGATTTCGCGCCAATCTTGCGCTGATCAAACTTCATTCGGACAGCAGCTTCAATTACGAATTATCGTATGATGATTTTCATCCCGGTGTAGATCCCAAAACAAAATGGCAAATGGAAATAATCGATCCGGCAAAAGATGCACGCGCTCTGATATCATTTGTCGACAGACATGGGAATGACACAACGATAAACATAGTTTACCATGGAATTAAACTGAAAATGGAACCGGATAACCATAATTTCGGAATTGTTAAAAAAGGTGATACCGTCACCAAAGAATTTATGATAATCAATGAATCCGAACATAGCATAGCGCATATCGAGCCCAGCGGCGTTAAAAATGTGCCTTATTCGCATGACGGTGTTCAGCTAAAAAGGAAGGGCCAGAATTTCTCTGTTGAATTCGAAGATCCTTATCAACTGCCGTATCAGTTGATGCCTTTGGATACTTTTAAATTTGATGTAAAATTTAAAGCGGTTGAATCAGGTGAATTCTATGACTCGGTGGGCGTCGGCGATACATGCTTATTTTGGTATAAAGCGCAGGTGGAGACGAGAGTTGGAATGCCAGTCATAAAAGCATCGGACTATGACTTTGGGATTTTATATATTAGTCAAGATACAACTCATGAATTTACAATTAGTAATGTAGGTGATGCACCTTTGACAATAACCGGATACGATGATTCAAACGTTGACCCGGTTTACACTCACACTCTTGAACAAATTAATTTTCCCAAAGAACTCGGCACAGGAGAAGATGACAGCAGCTTCACTTACGAAATCACCTTTGAGCCATCAGAACAAAAGGAATATAACTCTCAAATATATATTATTAGCGATACTGACAAAGAAGATCCCAGAACGGACAGTGTGGTGATGGTAAATGGTAAAGGTCAAATCCCCGGCGCCGCGGGGGATCTCCCCGCAATCGGAAAAAGCGTTACCCTCTCCCCCAATCCCGCCGACGATAATTTCGCTCTCGGCATCGAACTGCCGGAGCCGGCGGAGATAGCTGTTTCGATCTCGGATATACAGGGGAGACTGATATATGTGCCCTTCCGCAGCAAATACCTGCCGGCAGGCGAAAGCTGCCTGAATATTGATTCCGGCAGACTTCGCTCCGGAGCTTACATAGTCACTATTGAGGTTCCGGGAGGAAAGATAAATAAGAAGTTGACGGTGGTGAGGTAATTTATTAAATTATTTAAATTTTTATTTTTAATGGGAATAAAACCATGAAAAATATCTTATCTATTTTGTTAATTGCTTTCACTTATTCAATTTCATGTTTCGGCAGTGACGAAATCATCGTCGACAGTAAATCCGTCCGCTTATTCGACAGTATTCCATCCGATTATAAGCAGGCGGCGGCTAATCTACGTATGTTCTTTATGGACCGCTCGGTTGGTGGTAATATCAGCGACGGACTGGACTGCCTGTCGAGTCCATGGGAAGATGCGCCGAGCCACTGCAAGCGGTGGGAACACAAAGGCGAGCCGCCGTTCAATGTGGATGAATCTGAAGTCCACTGGGACGGCGTCTGGGATCGCAGCAACTGGACGTACGAGTTCTGGCAGAGCGGCTGTCAGATATGGTATGGTGCGGTGGATTGCTTTATAGAGAAGGTCGAGGCGAGGCTCAATGAGTTGGATGTCTTCGGCTTTCAGTTGAGTTATCTTGCAGTCGATGAAAACTCGAACATAGCCGATCCTGTAGATGGTTTCTTCGGGAATAAGGATGACAGAGGCACAGCGTCAAAAGTAATTGAATATGCCGTGGCCCACCCCGATAAAACCGTGATCTGGTGGACGACATCCCTCGCCAGATCGATAGGTACTCAGGCAGCACAGGACTTCAATAATCAAATGCGGCAATTTGTCAAGGATAATGGCTATATGCTATTCGACGTTGCCGATATCCTTTCCCACACGCCCGACGGCGCCCCCTGCTGCGACAACCGCGACGGCGAAGAATACGCCTTCGGCAAAAACAGCGAGAACCACCCCGACGACGGTCTCAACCTGCCCGCCATTTGCCCTGAATACACTACGGAGGTCGAAGGCGGACATCTCGGTTCGGTATCGGCGGGGAAGATTATGGTAGCGAAAGCATTCCGGGTGCTTATGGCACAGATAGCAGGCTGGGATCCCGACGGTCCAAGCGTTGTTTCGGAAAATCCGGAAGCTAAGAAATCAATTACAATCCTCCCTAATCCCGCTGCGGAATATATCGAGGTAAACATTCCATTTTCTCTGCATTTTTCAGGGAAGTACGAAGTTGAAATAACAAATACATTGGGCAGAAGCCTGATTATTCCTTTGTTTTTTTATAAAAATCAAAGGAATGTGAAGATTGACTTATCGGACTTGGCGGAGGGGATGTATGTTTTGCGGATAAGAGCGGGCGGGGAGTTTTATGTGCAGAGGTTCGTTGTTTTAAGATGAAAATAACTATGTACCTGCTTCGTAATGTTTAATTGGTTTCACATTTTGCCTTCGCTCAGTGAAATACTTTGTTGTTATCATGATCGGACTTGAATTATGACTGCTTTTTTACTTTAGGGGCAACTTTACCTTGTACAAAATATTTATAACAAAAATAAAGCTATACTATGAAAATCAGCATTACTGTTATTCTTTTGATAATGCCTTTTTACATCGGACTTTCTAAAACATACAGAGTAGGTCCCGAGCGGGAATACAAAGTACCCAGTGCCGTAATGACGCTTGTCGAAAAGGGTGATTCCGTGCTGATCGATAAAGGCGAATATTCGGGTGATGCCGGAGTATGGCAGCCGGACAGTCTCTATATCAGTGCCGTTAATGGCAAAGCACACCTCAAAGCTGATGGGAATTACTCACAGGGGAAAGGTATTTGGGTGATCAAAGGCGACGGTGTTACTGTAGAGAATATCGAGTTTTCCGGCGCATCGGTGCCGGATAAAAATGGCGCCGGTATACGCCATGACGGCGGCAGCCTGACTATCCGTAATTGCTGTTTTCATGATAATGAGAACGGTATTCTTGGCGGTCATGATGAGAATAGTACGATTTTAATCGAGCATTCCGAATTTGCCCGAAATGGCAGCGGCGATGGCTATTCGCATAATCTGTACATTAATCACGTGGGGAAGTTGATTTTCCGCTTCAACTACAGCCATCATGCGAAAGTTGGACATAATCTGAAGAGTCGGGCGCATGAGAATCATATTATGTATAACAGAATTATGGATGAGGAAACAGGAAATTCCAGCCGGCTGCTCGATCTGCCGAACGGCGGACCGGCATACATCGTCGGCAATATCCTAATGCAGGGACCCAATGCGGAAAATAACAATCTTATCGGTTATGGGCTCGAAGGGCTGAGCAATCCTACCGATCATAAGATCTATATAATCAATAATACGATGTGTAATAAAAGACACACAGGCAATTTTATTGACATAAGGCAGGAAACTGAGAAGGCTTACATTTATAATAATATCCTGACAGGTACCGTTGCAGAGAGCGATAACTGGCTAAAAGGTGAGGCGTCGGCAAAATATAATATGCGAAGCAATGATATTGACATTTTTAAATTTGTAGATGAGAAGAATTATAATTTCAGGCTGCTGAAAGGTTCACCTGCTATAGATGCCGGCGGCGAGCCTGATGTAGCTGATGCTTCTGACTGGCTGCCGGTATATGAGTATGTCCATCCGCTGGATTATGATGAAAGGGAAAAGCACTCAACGATTGATATAGGCGCTTATGAGTATGATACAGATACCAGTTTAAAGTATTTCGGACATAATGAAAATCTCGTTAAGATAAGTCCACAGCCTGTTGTGGATAAATTTACTGTTCGAATTGACGGTTTTTCACATCTTAATATAAATATTAAAATCTATAATATTTATGGAGAAGAACTAAACCTCCCTGTCTATAATTCTCTAATTAATAAAGAATTAGATGTAAAAATAGATGCCGGCTCTCTTCCATCGGGAACGTATTTTATTATAATTGACAATTACTTTAAACTCAAAACAATCAAGAAATAAATGAACATTAAAATTAAATTGTACGGTTTTTGAAACTTTTTGCGAAGTTGATTGTTATATAAAAAAACTGGGTTGTAAATTTTAATTTTTGAAGTGTAGTTTAAAACTTTTATTTTGCTTTTTATTAATTAATAAAAGATGAATAAATTTTTAATTTACAATCGAAATAAAATGTTTGTTAATAAAATATAAATCAATATGAAACAATTCAAACCTCTACTCGCTTTAATACTTGCTTTGGGAATAATACTGCTGAATAATTGCGGAGATGACGGCGGAACTAATCCTGATGATAATGATAATGTCGACTCTACTAAACTCATGATCGATTCTATCTCACCTAATACTGGCAAGATGGGCTCTCTCGTAGCTATTTATGGCATTGGCTTCACAGAAGAGAAAGATTCCAACGAGTATGTAATGCTCGGCGATAGAAAATTGAATGATGATGAGCATTATACCTGGGCTGCTAAAAAGATAGAAGCCGTGATCCCATACGGTGCTTCCAGCGGTAAAATCAAGGTGGTTATTGGTGATGAAGAAACCAATGGAATAATGTTCAAAGTCACTACGCCTTTGATTGATAAACTGGAACCGAATTCGGGTTCTTACGGCGAAGAAATCACCATCATTGGTAAGAATTTCGGTGATCAGAGAAACCTGGGTTATGTGGAGTTCAATGAGACCAGCGTTTCCGATCAAAACCATACATTGTGGTCGGATACTAAAATAAAATGTATAGTCCCGGATGGCGCCTCTTCCGGAATGGTAACTGTTCATGCAAATAATGAAGTCAGCAATAAAGTTGAGTTTACTATTGTCGAAACACATCCTATTGTCGATTCATTATCCCGCTACCGCGGCGAAACAGGGGATGAGGTTACGATATACGGCAAATACTTCGGCAATGATAAAAATGCAGGTTATGTTTTATTTAATACCCAGAAAACCTCTGCCGGCGATATCATAAGCTGGACAACAAATGAAATCACAGTCAAAATCCCTGCCGGTGCTACATCAGGCAAACTTAAGGTTTATGTAGGCAATAAGGGCAGTGATGGGATTGATTTTGTAATCGGTGCCAATGAACCGGTAATAACAGGCTTTTCGGATGATTTCGCACGTATTGGTTATGAATTGACAATTCTTGGTGAGAACTTTGGGGACAGCCGCGGCTCTGGTTATGTGACGTTCAATGGTCTTCAGGTCGCTGCCGGCGGATATGTTTCATGGAGCGATACGGAAATAACTGTTGTAGTACCTGAAAATGCCGTGACCGGTCCTGTAAAAGTCCACGTAAACGGCAAGGAAAGCAACGGATTGAATATCGAGGTAAAAGGCGTTGGTCCTGTTATTGATGACATATCACCCAGAACGCTGTCTGTTGATGATGAAGTTTCCATCTACGGTGAGAATTTTGGTAACTCTCGTGGTAACAGCTTTGTCGAGTTTGGCGATATTAAAGTACAAAACGGAGATTATCTCGAATGGACCGATGAAAGGATAAAAGTAACAGCCCCGTACGGCATAGAATCCGGCAAGTTATATGTGACAGTCCAGGGTGAAAAGAGCAATGGATTCGATTATACTCTTGTTGAAACTCATCTGGAAATGGTTTTGGTACCTAAAGGTACATTCACCATGGGCGAAGAAGACGGCGGTGAATGGGGCGAAAGTGTTCAGCATGAAGCAACTATAACATATAATTACTACATCTCGAAAACGGAAGTAACTCAAGCGCAGTGGAAGAAGATTTTCGGAGAGGTCTCCAATCCAAGTAAGCATGTAGGATCTAACCGCCCGGTAGATCAGGTTACCTGGTTCCGCGCGTTAAAATTCTGTAATGAGCTTTCAAAATCCGAAGGTTTCGAGCCCTGCTATACCATAAATGGTGAAGAACATGCCCATCAGGTAGAGTGCGATTTCAGCGCTAACGGATATCGCCTTCCTACCGAAGCCGAATGGGAATATGCCTGCCGGGCAGGAACAACCGGCAAATACGGAGGCACCGGCAATATAGAGGAAATGGGATGGACTGTCAATGATTTTAAGGATCATACACAGCCTGTAGCTCGAAAGCAGCCGAATGATTGGGGGATTTATGACATGCACGGCAATGTTTCCGAATGGGTTTGGGATGGTTATGATGATACTTTCTATCAGAATTCGCCCAAAGAAGACCCAATTAATGATGCTGCAAGTGATTTTCAGGAAGTTGTAATTCGGGGCGGTTCATACAATGACGGTCCGGACGATTGCACCAGCGGAAACAGGCTTAGCTATAACCCCACACAATATAATTTTGACAGGGGCTTCAGAGTTGTGAGAAGAAAATTCTAATATAAATTTTTTCAAGGATGTTTTGCAATGAATAAATTCTATATCCAATTTGTACTGCTGTTAGCAATTATGGCAGTAATGCCGGGGTGTAGTAATGACAATCCTACACCTGTAATCGAATACGATCCTGAAATAATATGTAATATTTCAGGCGATATAGAAGCCAATTACGAAGCTCAGACAACACTTCAAATAGAGGATCGCGAAGATGGCGGAACGACTTTATTAATTAATGGAGCTTCAAATCTGGATGATATCAGGCATGGAATGTCTTTCAACATATATTACAATGGAGAACCAACCGCAGGTGTATATCCTATAGGAGACAGATATGAAGTAGGTGAAACCGAGCATATTTTTGCTGTTTATGTTCACGATCTGAGTAAAAATAAACGGGATTACTTTTCTGTGGAAGGTTCAGCAACCATAACCAAAGTAGAAGGCAATGAAATAAAGGGAAAATTCACTTTTACCGGTCAGCACAAAGACGGCAGCACAGTTGAGGTGAAGAACGGAATTTTCAATGTTTATTCTATTTTTTGATAAAATGTAAATTTTTTAGATAGGCAATTTATAAAAAAGGCGGATTCAAAATCCGCCTTTTTTGAATATATCTCTTAGCGAAGAATTAATGAGCGATACTCATGATCTTCGTCAGTTTTTTGCCTTCAACGGTGAGTGTATAATAATACATACCTGTGGCATATTCGCTTGTATTTACATTCAATCCGTGGAAACCTGCAGTAGAATATCCTTCTTGCAGCACATCAACAAGCTGTCCCATGGAGTTATAAAGCTCAATCTTTGTATTGGCGCCTTTTTCCAGCGAGTAACCGATTTCAGCATTTCCGGTTACCGGGTTCGGGTAAATATCTTCTAACTGGAATTTAAAGCTGCCTGTGTTACCTTCAGCAACTGCACTAGGTTCCAATTCATAAGAACCATACATAACGTACTGAGTAATAGCTGCAATATTTTTCACAATTTCCTGAGGTGTGCCATAAAGCCAATGCTCTTCATTGGTTACGTCAATCGTATGTAAGTGAGTCATTGGGATATTGCTTATATTTGGAACAACCGGCGGTATCCATGTACATTTGTAATTTGTTTCCGGATCGTCGGTAATATTCTGCGGCTCTGACCAGGTAGTTTCATCAACGCTTCGGTAGCATGAAAATACGTCATTAAATGAGGAAAATCCTAATTGATCCATCTGCTCATTACCGGTTTGATTATTGATGAAACTGATGGGAATTGGAGGATCAATTTCGAACTGAGTTACCGGATCGATCCACTTCAGAACGATGTTTTCACCGTCAGCGGTTCTGGCAACCTGAATTTCATTCCCGAGCGGATGGGAAGCGTATCTCAGAGTATTTTCAAAATCGCTGGAGAAGTACAGAACAAAGGGAGTACCAGACAATTCAGTGATTTTATTGAGTGACCAGGCTCCATTGTCGTATCTTGCCTCTACAATGTGAACTTCCTGCAATTGTTCATCAGCATTGTAAAATCCCATGCGGAAGAAGTAGCTATACTGATCTTCACCGGTGGCTATGAATGCCTCCATATTATAAGGACCATAAACGTTGAAAATCGGATATCCCTGGTCTGAACCATAGTTGTTATAGACAGTTTCAGGTAAGATATTAACTTCTTCCCAGGTGTTGCCGCCATCAGTGCTTTTTGTGACCGAAGGCAGCCGGATCTCCAATTGACTTGGAGGATTCATATCTTTCCAGCCTGCGTTGAGAGCCAGATATATGTTGCCCATATCATCAGAAGTCATTTCGATCGGACCATTATAACTTCTGTCAGGGTCATCGTTCTGGATGAATTTATCAAGGGTTAAAACGCTTGGTGTTACATCAATTTCGACCTGCTGGTGTGAAGTGAGATCGTATCCGAAAAGTCCGTATTTACCGTACTGAGCGGAGCTGCTCGCTTCTCTTGTTAATACCTGAGGTGAAAATCCAGCCACTTGTCCGCCGCCGAAATCTACTTTATTGAACTTACCTGATGACCACCGGTAACCACCTTCGAAAGTCTGGTTAAATTGGGCGGGGGTAATGCTCTGGTCATAATATTCGGAAACAAGTCCGCCTTTGAATGGCCATTCGCCGGTTGCGGTGTTTCTTTCAACAAAAACCGAATAAACAGCGAAAGGGATGTCTGCAGGATTTGTTGCACCTTCTGAATTATTAACAATAATTGATGGCCATGTTCCGCCAAAATTTTCATAATCAAATACATTCTGCATCATCCATGAATTTCCACCGTCACTGCTGATTCTTAAAACTACCTTCAACTTTTTCAAGTCTCCTAATTCCAAAGGATCGGTTGAAATCGTGTCGTATTCTCTCTGCATACCTGCGACATAGATAGCTCCGCTTGCCGGATCATAAGCTACGGGATTGATCCTGCTAAGATGCGTGTAAATTGCAGTGGAATAAATATCTATCGTATCACTTTGGAAAGCAAGAATTCCCGGGTCTTTGGTCTTGCCAATCTTTGCATCTTCCTTCATAACTGGTATTTTATTTGAAGGAAGGTCCTGAATCTTTTCAGGGGCTTTTGGGGGATACTGATCTGTTCCGTTGAATTTCTCAACTATCTGTGCGTTTAAAATTGTACTGCCAAGAAAGAAAACTGCCAATACAATGAGTAAATTTAATTTTTTCATAAAACCTCCGAATTTAAAAAATTAGTCTGTTAATGTTATAGTTATCTTTCGATTTTAATAAACAACAAACTTAATATCCTTTTACTTTACTTACAAGTTTTTTTAATATTTTACATCCATTTACTTTAAAATAATTAATAGATTCTTTAAAATTGTCAAGTCACTATATATATTTACACGGCAACATAGTGAAAAGTTACAAATATTATTAAAATTCATGAAAATTAACCTAAAACAATAAAAACAATTATTAATTTGTCCATAGACTAAATTTTGATCATCAATTAGAAAATTCATGGGAATAGTAATAAATATCTCTTCTTTTGCAGTTGCATTTATTATTATGGAATTCGCTGCTTGGTTTGCGCACAGGTATGTGATGCACGGTTTCCTGTGGTTCCTGCACGAAGATCACCACAACCGCCGAAATACAACATTCCAGAAGAATGATTCTTTCGCCTTAATATTCGCTATCCCAAGTATTGTGCTGATTTTTATTGGAATAGCAAACGGATTTTCCGTGATGGTTTCTTTCGGCGTTGGTATAGCTGCTTACGGGCTGGCGTATTTTCTTATTCATGATGTGCTTATACACAGGCGTTTCGCAAAATTGCGTAAGACGCTGTTCGGCAATGCGGATAACAAGTATCTTCAGGCAATACAGAGAGCTCACAGGGCACACCATAAGCATCTGACTAAAGAGGACGGCGAATCATTCGGCATGCTCATAGCAGCAAAAAAATACTTTGAATGAGTAAAACCCAAACACATGGAATATACTTATCTGCTTTTAAATATTGTAGTTATCATTATACCGCTGGTCTTCAGTTTTGATAAAAATCTGCTTTTTTACAAAAACTGGCGTTATATCTTACCGGCGACAGCTGTTGTGGGGGCGGTTTTTATCATCTGGGACGTGATTTTTACCAGAATGGGTGTATGGAGCTTTAATCCTAAATACCTCACCGGCATTGAGATAATTAACCTGCCGCTGGAGGAATGGCTGTTCTTCATAACTATTCCCTACGCTTGCGTTTTTGTATATGAAACGCTTTATTTTTATATGAAAAGGGATATTTTGGAGAAATATGCCTCGCCGATAACTGTCATTCTCATTATTGGGCTGCTGGTTGTTGCGGTTTTAAGTATTTCAAAGTTGTACACTACGGTCACATTTATTTTACTTGCATTTCTGCTAATTTTTCATTTAATTGTTTTCAGGAGCAATTATCTTGGGCATTTTTATTTTTCTTTTTTAATAATTTTAATCCCGTTTTTTGTAATTAACGGTGTGTTAACTTCATTACCGGTGGTAATTTATAATGATATGGAAAATCTGGGTATCAGGCTGTTCAGTATTCCGGTGGAGGATGTTTTTTACGGGATGCTGCTGCTTCTGGGCAATGTTACTATTTACGAAAGTTTAATAAAATTGAGATCTTAATATGTTATACAAAACATATACAATGCTTTCCAAACCTATACGTTAACTCTTACTATTAAATAGTAATATATAAATACTAATAAATTATGAAGAAGTCCATACTAACCATAGGGTTACTAATACTCGTACAGACGCTTACTTTCGGGAAAAACAACAGTTCTGATGAAATGCTTGATAAAGCAAGGCAGATGTATTACAAAGCTACCGACAATGAGGAACATTTAGAGCCGGCTATAGAGCTATTCATTGAATTGGAAAAAGCAGATGAATCATACGAGGGCGTTGCAAAGACATATATCGGCTCGCTGACAGCGCTGAAAGGATACTATGCCTTCTGGCCCCAGGATAAATGGAAATTAGCCAATAAAGGCATTGACATTATGAAACGCGGAATTGAGCAAAGCCCTGAGAATCTCGAGGCGCTGTTCATATACGGAACGACCTGCTATCATCTGCCGTTTTTCTTCGGGATGGCGGAAGAAGCCGAAGAAAAGCTGAAAAGGATTATCACGCTCTCAAATGAGAATTCCATATCGCAGTATGATTCCGGGATAATCAAGAATGCACTGATATTTATCAGGGATAATATCGATCTGACAAAATCCGAGACAAATAAAACCAAAGAACTGATCAAAATCATCACAAAAACCTGATATGAAAAAAGTTGCTGTCATAGGGAGCGGTTTAGGAGGATTAAGTTCGGCTGTACATCTGGCGAAACTTGGTTATTCAGTTGATATTTTTGAGAAGAATTCCCTCCCAGGCGGCAAAGTTGGCGAGATTAGCTTCGACGGCTATAGATTCGACACAGGTCCTTCAATCCTGACAATGCCATTCATCCTTAAAGAGCTCTTCGAATTTGCCGGATTCAACATTGATGAACATCTTGAAATTGAACCTGTAGAGCCCATTTGCAGGAATTTCTTCCCCAACGAGAAATTCGTAGATACCTCGCCCGATACAGAAGCTATGCAGCAGCAGATAACGCAGTTTTCCCCGACCGACGCCGAAAATTATCCCAAATACCTCGACTACAGCAAGAAAATTTATGACAATTCGGCACAGGTGTTTCTCTATGAGCCGTTCCACGAAGTCGGCAAGCTCTTTAAAGAGAAGAAAATGCCTTCGCCGCTCGATGTATTCAAGCTGGATGTATTCCGCACCGTACACGATGCGAACAGCTCATTTTTCAAAAATGAGAATATAGTCAAGATCTTCGACAGATATGCCACTTACAATGGCTCGAGCCCTTACATGGCGCCGGCGACGCTGAATAATATTTCCCATGTGGAGTTGAATCTGGGCGCTTATTATGTGAAAGGCGGGATTTACAGGATAGTCGAGGCGCTTACCGCTATCCTCGAAAAAATGAATGTGAATATAAATTTCAATACGCCGGTAGATGAAATTCTTACAGAGAATAATTCGGTTAAAGGAATTTCTGTAAACGGCGAAAAGATAGATTACGACAATGTTGTTAGCAATGCGGATGTGGTTTATACTCACAATCACTTGCTGAATGGTCAGAGCAGGCGGAAATACAAGCTGAATAAGCTGGAACCTTCGCTGTCGGCTATGTTGTTTTTATGGGGCGTTGATAAAACCTTTGATGGACTGAAGCATCACAATGTGATATTTCCTGAGAATTACAGGCAGGAATTCATTGATATTTTCGACAGGAAAAAAGCGCCGGAAGACCCGGCAATTTATATTTCCATAACCTCGAAGTCCGATCCGAGCCATGCGCCGGAAGGCTGTGAGAACTGGTATGTGCTTGTAAACATGCCGTATTTGACTGGCAACAATGGCGCTAAATATGGTACGTCAATAAAGAAAATTTTATTTAAGAAACTGAAGCAATCAGGTTTTGACCTTGAAAACCACATTGCGGCAGAGAAAATTATCGAACCGGTAGATTTTGAGGGGCGTCACAATTCAAACCGGGGGAGTATTTACGGCATTTCATCAAACACGCGGATGACCGCTTTCAAGCGGCCTGCCAACAGAAGCAGGGATATTGAAGGTCTCTATTTTGCAAGTGGTTCTTCGCACCCGGGCGGCGGCATTCCGCTGGTACTGCTATCCGGCAGGCACTGCGCTAATTTGATAAGATATAGGGATAGAAGTTGATGGATGAAGATTATAAGAGCAGGATCTTCAGTATTAGATTATCATGTCATTGCGAGAAGCGCAGCGACGAAGCAATCTCTGGTTCTTGTCCTGCTTCCCGAATTCCGATTTGGGATGTTCAGCTTAACAAAAGTTGTACTTTGTCATAATCTCAAGCAATTTCTGAAAAGTACAACTTTGCATGAAAATATCATTAATAAATCTGAATTTAGTAATGAGGATAAAGATAAGATTGCTTCGCCCCGCTAAAGCGGGATTTTAAAGACTAAACTCCGCTCGCAATGACACTCAACTTTATCAAATAAATACATATACAAAAAATACATTTATGAAAAAAGTAATTATAATAGGATCAGGATTTGGCGGGCTATCGCTGGCGGTGAGGCTGCAAGCGAAAGGCTTCAACGTTGAGATATTCGAGAAGAATTCTAAAGTTGGCGGTCATGCATCGCAGATGAAGAAGGACGGATTCGTCTTCGATATGGGACCTTCGCTGATTACCGCACCGGATATTATCGGGCGGATTTTCGAGTCCGCTGGGAAGAAAATTGAAGATTATCTGGACATGATCCCGCTGGATCCGTTTTACAGGATATATTTCCACGACGGAACTCATATCGATTACAATGGCGGCAGCGAGCGGATGATCCGCCAGATGGAGCAGTTCAACCCGAAGGACGCTGCCAATTATCACAAATTCATCGACTATTCCAGAAAAATATACGATGCGGTGATCACGGAAGGACTCGGCTCAACGCCTTTTAATAAACTTTCGACTATGCTGAAATTCTTCCCGCGGGCGCTGAAATTGGGGGCGTTATCCCCCGCTTACACTCAGGCGTCGAAGTTTTTCAGCGATTTCAGGCACAGATTCATGTTTTCCTTCCATCCGCTGTTTATCGGGGGGAATCCGTTCCGGGTGCCGTCAATCTATCTGATGATCTCATATCTTGAGAAAGCAGGCGGTGTGTGGTTTACGAAGGGCGGAATGTACAGCCTGATTCGCGCTTTTGAAAAGGTATTTCTCGAGAGCGGCGGCAAAATAAGAACTAATAGCGAGATAAGGGAAATCGCCATGAAGAACGGCAGGGCGGCTGGCGTCAAGACAGATGGGGGATATTTCCCCGCTGACATAGTCGTTTCAAATGCTGATCTGACGCATACTTACGGTCACCTTATTAAAAAAGGTTCCGCGCCACGCTGGAATAAAAATCGTCTGCAAAAAGCGAAATACTCGATGAGTTCTTATATTCTCTATCTTGGCGTAAAGAAAAAATATCCTGAACTACTGCACCATACATTGATATTATCGCCTCGTTATAAGGAACTGATCGGCGATATTTTCGATAATCAGATACTGCCGGAAGATTTTTCGATGTATCTTCATGCACCGACCCGCACTGATCCTTCGATGGCGCCGGAAGGCTGCGAGAGCCTTTACATCCTTGTTCCGGTGACAAATTTAAAGGGAAATGTTAACTGGCAGCAGATACAAAATGAATTTGGCGACAGAATAATTGACTATCTCGAGAATAAATTTGGTCTGGAAGGGCTGCGAGAGAATATTGTCGTCAGGGATCAATTCACGCCGGTGGATTTTCAAAAGCAGAGAAATTCGCATCTTGGCAGTCCGTGGGGATTCGAGCCGGTGCTGACACAATCTGCATACTTCCGCGCTCATAACAGAAGCGAAAATATAGACAATCTCTACCTTGTCGGGGCGGGTACGCATCCCGGCGCCGGTCTGCCGGGCGTCATGCTATCCGCCGAAGCGACAGAGAAGATGATCTTAAAACAAAAATAAATAATTGAAATTATTATAGATAGGAATTATTGGGAAAGAAAGATAAAATTATGAAAAAAATCAATGAAATACTTAGTCCGGTCAGGCAGCGCCTTATTGAATTCAATGATTATTTTGACGATATGATCAGCTCGGATAAGGATGTTCCAAAGGAATTTGCGGAATATATCATAGATAATAAGGGGAAGCAGGTGCGTCCGGCGCTGGTGTTGCTGGCTGCCGAGGTCTGCGGCGGCGTGACGGAAAGATCATACGCTGCGGCGGCAATTGTAGAACTTATGCATAATGCTGCTCTCATGCATGACGATGTTATCGACAATTCCGACTTTCGGCGTGGGAATCCCTCATTCAAGGCGCTATGGGGGAATAATTATTCCATCCTGTTCGGCGATTTTATTATATCCAAAATTTTCACTCATATCGCTGAAAGGCGTGAATATGAATTCTTTGAAATTGCCGCAAACGTTTTCCGGAACATGTGTTTGAGCGAGATTAACCAGATGGACAGGATAAGGGATCTCGAGACCGATGAAGATATGTATTTCGATATTATCGGCGGTAAAACGGCGGGTCTGATCTTTGCTGCCTGCGAGATGGGCGCGATCAGCGCTGCATACAGCAGAGGACAAAGGAATTTGATAAAGCAGTTCGGCAAATATCTCGGGCTGGCATTTCAGATAAAGGATGATGTTTTTGATTATGGATTTGACAGCAAGACAGGTAAGACCTCGCATAAGGACATCATGGAAAAGAAGCTGACGCTGCCGATGATCCATTCGCTCGAGCAATCCGACGCAGCAAGTTCCTTCAACATAAAGAATTATATTAAAAACGGCGACCTCAATAAAGAGAATATCGCCGAGATAATAGATTTCGTGAACAGCCATGGCGGCATAAATTATTCGATTGATGTGGCTTCCGGCTATATTGACAGGGCGCTGCGGATTCTTGCCGAATTTCCCGAAAGTGAAGCGAGAAATTCTATGACCGCCCTCGCTAAATTCATTGTTGACAGAGATTATTGACAAAGTCGGGATGATACCATGAAAACACATGAAATGAATGGCACTTACAAACCGCACCAGGCTTATGCGAAGGAAATCATGAAGTATCATGCTAAAAGCTTTTACTTCGCGGGTAAATTCCTGCCGGCAGAGCGCAGGGCAGCCACTTACGCGGTTTATTCCTTCTGCCGATATGCGGATAATATTGTGGATAATCCACGGCAGCGTTCTCATGAAGAAATTTTGCATGAGCTTAACGAACTCAGCCAAGAGCTCGAAAATGCCTGCAATTACGGCGAGTCGGAAAATCCGGCTGTTGGCGCTTATATTGCATCTGCGAAAGAATACGGCATTCCTGCAAAATATGCGCTGTATCTGCTCAAAGGCGTTGAAATGGATTTGACCATCAACCGCTACGATAATTTCGACGAGCTCTATCTTTTCTGCTATCGTGTGGCGGGGGTTGTAGGATTGATGATGACTTATGTCCTCGGATTTGAAGATGAGGAAGCTCTAAAATATGCGGAAAAGCTGGGCATAGCTATGCAGTTAACCAATATCCTGCGTGACATCAAGGAAGATAAGGAAATGGGCAGGATTTATCTGCCGCAAAATGAGATGGCGGAATTTGGAATAAATGATGAAAATGTTATAAATGAGCAATTTACTGATAATTTTCGCAAATTTATGGAATTCCAGGTGGATAGGGCGCAGAAATATTATGAAGAAGCAAATGCCGGCATAAAAATGCTCAACAGGGGCTCGCAGTTCGCTATTTATGCGGCGAGCGAAATTTATTCCGGCATACTTGACAAAATCAGAAAAAATGATTATAATCCGTTTAATGAAAGAGTATTTGTCCCAAAATCCCGGAAAATTTCAATACTCTTATCGGAACTATTAAAACGACGCATTATTCCTTCAAAAGCAAACTAATGATAAAAACCACACATAAAAAAACTTATCAATATTTTTTTGATATTTATTTAAGAAGGCTTTTCAAAAAGAACTTTTATTCCATGCACATGTTTGGTGAGCCGCCTAAAATCAGTGATCTATATCATTTGATAATCACGCCGAACCATTCGTCGTGGTGGGACGGCTTTTTCACTTATTATCTGAATAAAATCGCTTTCGGGCGAAAATTCTACCTCATGATGCTGGAATCGCAGCTTACAAAGTTCAATTTCTTCTCGAAGATTGGCGCCTACTCTATCGATCCGGATTCACCGAAGAAGATAATGGAAAGCCTGAATTACTCAGTCGATATATTAAATGAAAATCATAAGCCCATTACAGTGAACATATATCCACAGGGTGAACTGCTGCCGAACATCACACGTCCAATCATCTTTAAGAAAGGGCTGGACAAGATCATCCAAAATTATGGGAAAAAGCTGAATATAATGCCGCTCGCTATCCGTATTGAATTTTTGAATGAGCAGCGACCTCAGGCATTCTTTAAGTTTGGCAGGAATTTAACCATTGACTGTTATAATTTCCCCGGCGTGAAAACCTTCGCCGAAGAAACAGAACGGCTTCTGGACGAGATCAATGCCGAAATCATCGCTGGTAATCGAGGACAAATCATTTTTTCAGGGAAGGAATCAATCCACGACACTACCGACAAATTTTTCAGCCAATTCAAAAAAGATCAGCCAAATGATTGAGCTTGTTATCACAGTGATTGTAATTGCGGCGCCGGCTGTCATCTTGCTGAATGTAATTATCAATGCAGTGTTCGGTCCATTTTTGAAAAAAGGACCGAAAAGCGCTGTTAACAGGAAAGTTTCCATTCTCGTACCCGCAAGAAATGAAGAGAAGAATATCGGCAGATGCCTGGACAGCCTGTTGAAGCAAAATTATCCCAATTTCGAAATAATTGCACTGGATGATTCTTCCACGGATAAAACACTGGAAGTACTTGAAATATATGCAAATAGCTATGATAATATTAAAGCTGTCAAAGGTGAACCTCTGCCTGAAGGCTGGATAGGCAAGAATTGGGCTTGCCGGCAGCTCGCATGGCATGCCACAGGCGAGATAATGATCTATACTGACGCTGATGTCTGGCATGATAGCAGCGCCGTCTCAAAAACTATCGGCTTGATGGAAAAGCACGATCTTGACTTCATCAGCGCCTTTTCGCAGCAGAAGACAGTAACATTCTTTGAGAAGCTGATCATTCCCGTCATCGACCTTATCATCTATTCATTTTTAATATTATGGTCAACGAAATTACTGAAAAGTAAGATGCTTGCTGCCGCCAACGGGCAGTGGCTGGCAATCAAAAAAAGCGTGTATGATGATATTGACGGGCATGAATCAGTGAAAGACAAAATTGTCGAAGATGTGGAATTGAGCAAACTTATAAAAGCAAGAGGATATCGCATATTAACTACGGCAGGCACCGGTATTGTCTTTTGCAGGATGTATAGTTCGTTGACTGAGATATGGGAAGGTTTGACAAAGAATCTCTTCGGGATAAGCGCGAACAGCTTTTTTGTATTATTCATATTTTTATCAATAATAACAATTTCAGCGATAATACCATTCTTTCTGTTATTTACAAAAGTTTTTTTAATCGCAGCGCTAATTTCAATTGCACTGAATATTCTCTGGCGAAGCCTGCTGGCAGTGAGATTCGGGCATCCTTTTCTGATCGGAGTTTTGCTGCATCCGATTTCCGCATTATTTTTGATTGCAATAGGATTGAATTCCGCAATAAAGAGCAAATTTGGCAAAGTTTCATGGAAAGGAAGGGAATTCAGGCTTAATGCAAAATAACAGAAATGGAAAGGGAATACGAAAAAGTCATCCTGAGCGCAGCGAAGGATCCAGCGCGCCTGTCCGGTCAGTTGATACGACTGACCGCAAAAAACTGAAAATCGCCAAAACATCCGTTTTATATCTCTTCCTCATATTAGGCGGACTCTGGCATTTGCTGGGCTTCTTCCATCAGACTATGAAGATACTCGCCGGACCCGTATTGATAGCTCTAAGCATCTGGCTTTTCTTAGAATTTTTCTTTGCGAATAAAGACAAGAACTTCAGGTATAAATTAGTCAGCTATTCGATCGTGCTTGTGTCAGTCAGTTGGTACATAGAATTCATCGGCGTAGATACGGGTATGATCTTCGGCGAATACGTATATGGCGGCGTATTGCTTCCGGCGCTGTCAAGTGTGCCCGCAGCAATAGGATTCGCTTGGCTTACGACGCTGTTCGCTTCGACGGGGGTAGTCCCGCTTTTCAGAAAACGCTTCAAACCACTGATCCATGCTCTGTTCACAGCCCTTCTAATGACATTCTTCGATTTCCTCATGGAACCTGCTGCAACCAAACTCAACTACTGGAACTGGGCTGGCGGTACAGTCCCGTTATTGAACTACATCTCGTGGTTCGTCTTCGGATTCATATTTTCTTATGCAGGAATAAGGCTAAACCTTTTCCGGGGCAAAATTCCCGCCATAGCGCCGCATTTTTACTTTGCGCAGGTTGTATATTTTTTGATGATATATTTGAAGTGACTAATCAACCGGCAGCCAATAAGAAATTTTCAGCGCAAAGGTATTTATCCCCTCAGCGCCTGCCGAGCCGAACATATCGCCAATGCCAACAGGCGATCTCGACCTTCTATTCTTCAACCGATTCTGCTGCCAGACGAGAAATATCGTGCTTCCCGGCAGATATTGCCAGCGAAGAACTACGTTGCTGCGAAATGACAGGACATTAAAATCATTCCGGGTAAATTCGAAGCTCTCGTCGCCGTCGACCACTTTGTATTCGCCTTCTTCCTGCCCGGATATAATTGTTCCATTTTCGCCGTAATAGCGTAGTTCCTTGCTTTCGGGCTTTTTCAACTCCCCGAAATCGTAGTACCTGCCGCTTGCCGCGAAAGGCTCTGCATATATCTCGAGGGTCAGATCGGGCGAAAAGGCATAATTCAGTCTGAAAGTAGTCGAAAGCGTATTCCTCCGGATATATGAAAAGATATAGCGATTGTTGTAAGTTGTGGGATTGCCTGTTGGGATAGTTGTGATGTATTGCCTGTCTTCAATCCGGTAGTTATATCCGGGGCTGACGCTGAATTCCAGTCTGCCGGTTGTCTGCATTCTGAAACTGCCTCTGGTATTGAATTCCATTCTGCCGGTTTCCGAATGCGAATAACTAATATTTGCCGATCCCCTTATCTTTCGGCTCCAGTCGCTGGAATACCCCGTTGCAAATACATTTTCCATTGCCAGTCCCATAATTGGACCGCCTCTCGTCAGATTATCGCTTAATCCAGGGAAATAATGCTCGAAATTAAATGAAATAGATGAACGATCATGAAAAGTCAGATTAGTACTCAACTCGAGTTTTTCCCGCAGGCTAAGCCCGCCGAAATTCCTTTCCTGATTTCCCGCAAGAGAAAAATTATAGCTGTAGAACAAATCGCCCGGCTCATTTTCGCGGTATGTCAGATGACCGGAAAAATTGAGATTATCCGCGGCGTGCAATTGCCCCATATCATTGATCTCGAAATTAGGCGATTCCAGCCAAACGCTGGCTCCCCACAGCCAGTGTTCGCCTGCATTTTTCGAGAAGCCGAGATTACCCGTGCAGCCTGTCATTTCAGTGGCATTGGAATCAATTTTGACATGGTCCTGATCCGGGCGCTGGAAGTAGTGGGCGCTCGACTGCTGCACCTGCATTATCGCGTCCTCGCTTCCGAGAATATTGCTAAAGCCGAAGTGCCCGCTAAGCACGTATTCACCCTTGTTGAAGCGGATGTTCCAGTCGGCGCCGCCGGAATATGCCTGCCTCGTCAACTGATCGACGAGATACGAGTCTTCTTCCATATTCCTGTAAACACCGGTAAGCATAAGTCCGACAGTGGATGCATCCTCGCCGAATTCCTGCTGCAAACGCAGGGCATTGTAGCTTGTGAGCGGCTCGACTTTCACTTCCTTTTCCGTGGAATCAATGAAGACATCCGCGTACTCTTCGGCTGTCAGAGCGGTGACGCCGCCGACCGAGAGGCCTGACTTCGATCTGCCGGTGACTTTAGCTGCGCCGATTATCCTCGTATTATTTGGCTTGTCGATATACTCGCCGTCGGGATTGCCGTGCGGCTGCGAGCCTATCCGCCGCGAATAGAAGTAATTATGCCCGCCGCCCTCGATAAGCCTTTTCCCTTCAAGGAAGAAAGGTCGCTTTTCCGCGAAGAATGTCTCGTAAGCGGATAGATTCACTTCGGCGGGGTCGGCTTCCACCTGCCCGAAGTCGGGATTTATGGCTGCGTCCAGCGTCAGATTAGGTCCAAGTCCCATTTTATAGTCCAAACCTGCACGGAAGTTCGGTTCAACCTTGTTAACGAATGGATTAGCTTTGTCGATGTGCGGGTTTGCTATTGTGTTACCAGCGACGTAAGGCAGCAGCTCTATCCTGCTGGACGGCGTTATCCCTTCGATTCCGACAAGCTTCCCCATCTTCGACGACCAGCCGGTCTCATTTTTGGGAATAAGCACCCAGTAAGTATCTTCCCGCAATACGGGTATCCACCAATTAACGTTCAAACCCCAGACCTGCACTTTCTTTTTGTTAAAGCGCAGCTGCGAGAAAGGAATGCGCATCTCGGCGGTCCAGCCGGTGGAATCGATGGTTGTTCCCGCTTCCCAGATCGGATCCCAGGAATGATCCCTGTCAAACTCTTTGTCGGCAGCATGGTAATACTCCGTCCGAACACCGGATGCCGTCACACCCAGCGTATATGCCGTCCTGAAGTCCCTGTAGGTATCGAAGGAAAATTTGATGCGCTCGGAATTGCCTTCGTGATCGCGCCTGCTTACCAGCGCCTGAATACTGTCCGGGGAGCCTGCGTTCATGTGGGCGCCTATATAGAGAGCATCCTCGTCATACAAAAAGCGGACCTGAACATCGTGGGACGGTTCGGCGCCTTCGCGGGGATCTTTCTGTAAAAAATCTGTAATTGGCGGCGCTTCCCGCCAGATTTGCTCATCGAGTATGCCGTCGACTGACGGTGATTCACCTGTGATTTCGACGGCGCGGGCGGTCTTATCAGCGCCGGTTTTTTTGCTAAAAGCCGGAAATTGGACAAGAAACATTATTATATATACTATTGAAATTAATCTCTTCAATTTAAATCCGCTTTTTTATAAAATTTTCAAAATATAAACCGGCAAATTAATATTTTGTTGTGAAAAAATTGAAAAGAAGGGAATATCTGTGAAGAATGAAGTGGTAAATGAGATGAGGCTATTCGATATTAATGAAAATTAAAGAACGCCAGTCGTCGCTCAACTTCATTCTGCTCAGAATAACCCTTTTGTGTAAATCAAGGAAGGATAAAAGAAGAACAGTTCAAATCATTTAAACAAATAATAGTTTTATATTTTAGAAAAGAAAGTTAAATTGGATCATTCATAAATTTTTCTTTATTCATATTTGCATGAATTTTAAAGAATTAAAAATTTAGCTCAAGATTTCTTTAAAAAAATTGAAAGAATTTTGCGTCTTTTTTGGACTTAATGTGTTGTAGTTATAGAACAAAAATAACGGGCTTACATGAAGAGGAAGAAAAGAAATTTAAGCACGTACTCCGATGAAGAGTTGCTGCCTCTTCTGCGAAGCGGTAAGCCCGAAGCTCAGGCAGCCTTCACGGAGTTTTACAACCGGTATGCGTCGAAAGTACATGCTTATTGCATTAGCATGATCGGCGAGAAAGATCAGGCGGAAGATATTTTCCAGGAAGTGTTCGTCAAATTCTACGACACGATCTCGCCGGATAAAGAGCACTCGAACATCAAAAGCTACCTGATGACGATAGCGCGAAACCTTTGTCTGAACCACCTGCGCCAGAAACGACCGACACTGCCGGTGGAAACAATGGAAAATTTGAAAACTGAAAATATCTCTTACGAAGATGCTGAACTGTACGATCTGGTATTGAAAGCGATGGATATGTTGGATGAAAAATACAAGGAAGCATTCATATTGCGGGAATTCGATGGGCTGACTTACAAAGAGATAGCGGAAATATTGGGACTGAATCTGTCTAACGCAAAATCCAGAGTACTCCGCGCAAGAGATAAAATTTTGAAAATTCTGGAACCTTATCTGGATGAAGTGAAGTAAATACAGAAAGCAATTTAATTAATATAAATTAAGTAGTTATTTGACAAATCAATTCTAATTATCAAAGTGACATCGCGGGCTGCGGTTGCTTTATTAAAACAATAACTCGATCAATTCTTTATTAGACTAAACAATTTTATGGGCAGCCCGCGGTGCCACAAACTTTTGAGAAAACTAACATTTAAAAAGTTAGTAGAAAATTTTGATTATAAATATTAAATGACTGATTACTCAAACATATACGACTATATCGACGGCGAGCTTTCCCCCGAGCATGAAGAAAATTTATTCAGGGAAATGGCTTCCAACGAAGACATGCGCCTTAAAATGCGGCAGATGATGGCGATCAAAACCGCTGTCAGGGAGAAAACATCGGTTTACAACCCGCCAGCGGAATCGACCGCTGCGGTTTTCTCGCGTCTCGGCTTTTCGCCGGCGGGCGTAACCGGTTACCAGCAGGCACTTACTTTTGGGCAAAAAGCTCGCCATCTCGCCAAAAAATACTATCAGGCGGCAATTATAGCAGGAATGGCAATAATTATCGCCTTCCTGCTCATGGATAATGATACAGTCATCATCAAACACAATAGCCTCGCCGAAACAACCGGCATTCAGCAGAAGAACAATATCCCCGTTACCACAAGCAAAGAGACGACCGACAAACCGGGCGAAATCGCCAAACCGCCGGTGCAATACATCGTTGTCTCCGAAAAACCTTCCGGGGTAATGAAAGACAACACCGCTGACAATAAAACTCAAAACATAAAAAAATCCACCCCAAACTTTTTATTAGCGCAAAGCATAAATCCCCTCTTTTCAAATGTTTTGCGTGGCAGCAGCACTATACCTTCTCTAAATTATAAATCGGAAAAATCTCTTGGTATTTCAGATTACGAAGATAAAAAACTGGGCTTGATGATCGAGGTCAGGGGCTCGCAATACTGGTCGATGCCGGAAGAGACTATCTCTCCGCCATCGAAAGCCTGGTTCACCGACAATGCCGTCTCCATTTTCTATATGCCTGTCGAAGAACTTGCATTCGGCTTGGATTTCCGGCAGGAAAATTTCTTCCAGCGATTCGACGGTATGGACCCGAATGCCGGTCAACTCGTAACCTATGAGCAGCAGCCAAATCTCACAACTATAAGCGGCGCAGTGCGTTACATCTATCCACTGAGCGAGGATTTTCACCCATATTTCCAATTGACCGGCGGCTGGAACAGGGTAGGAATTACCGGCAGAATGATGGGCGGGCTGGAATATTCGCCCTATCCCGCTGTTTCATTCATAATAGCAGTGGAGTACAGCTATCTCGGCTACGAATTCCAGGACGAACAATTTGACTCGAAGAAAATCGGCATTCATTACGGAGCATCGGTTAAATTCTGACATGAAAAAGCTTTTTAACATATTGATTCTTTTAATTTTAGCACTAAGCTGCTACTCCTGCCAGGAAACCGGCTTGGAAGAAAACTACAATATAATTATCCACGATACTGACATAAAGCCATTAAAAGTCGGTAATGAGTGGAATTATGAGATAATATACTACGATTCCACCGAGTCTTTCTTCGCATCCGAGCTCTTAACGTATGAAATTACCACCAAACAATTACGAAACGGCGAAGAATGGTATACGGAAGAACATACCGGCGAGAATTTAAATACTTCACTGGATATTACCAACCGTGATAATGGCTTGTGGAGATGGAACAGCAGTTCGGACTTTAATCCGAATCAACCTTATCGCATTGTATCTTATCCGGTTAGTATTAAGGAGGAATTCGTTGTCAGCATCTACGAAAATACTACAGACGATACTCTAAAGATCATTCGGCAAGTCACAGACATAGGTAAAAAAGTCAAAGTAAAGGCAGGTAATTTCAGATGTATCGAATACACCGACAGAAGAATCTCTTCTGACGGTGACACCTTGGATCCATTTATAAAAGTATATTATTCTCCTCAGGTTGGCTTGATCAAAACCCTGCGCTATTATAAATTAAAAAGCGGAAGAGAGATCCTATCGCAGGAACAGAACCTGACAAGCTATAAAATCAAATAATCCAAATTGATTGATTTACCAGCCATAGCCAATGGAGAACATATAAACAGGTTTTGACCAGTTATTGAACTCATAACGCCAGGCAATATCCAGACTGACAGGAAATCTGAACAACGCAGTCCTAAAACCTATCCCGGAACTAATAAATAAATTGTTTGATACAGGATTTCCGTTTTCATTGATTTTTGTGGCTATGAACTCATCGTTCCATGCACCAGCCATATCATAGAAAAATGCTCCCTGCATCCCATGGAGCAAAAGCGGGATAGGACCTGCAATAAGAGCTGTAATTAATGGATAGCGTAATTCAAAGTTGGTCATAAAAAACTTTGATCCTTGCGCAGCATTGATCGGATAACCGCGCAGAGGCATTATCAAAAGATCATTTATAAAAGCAAAGTCTTCCGGATCGTTAAAAGGTAATTGGTCGTTTTTAAAATTAGCAAAAAGCCAGTTTTCCGTACCGCCAAGCACAAATTTTTGCTGATTAGGACCAAAGCTTGCTCCGGCAGAGCCCCTCATAGCTATTGTTAGAAAATCTTTTATTATTGGTTGATAATAACGGGCATCGGTTTTTAAAGACATGAAAGATATCCCCTGGCTGCCTATTTTAGGCGTTCCATTGAATTGCATATAGTATCTGAATCCTTTTTGAGGTGAAAACGAACCCCATATTACATCATCGTGTACAAATCTGGCTTCCGGTACTAACATCATAGTTGATTCAGAAGGCTCGGAAGGTCTGTCAACGTTTTCTTTGGCTGAGTTAAGCCACTGCATGCCCCATTCTACCCTGTTATATTTATCGAACGGATAACTGGCATACATTCTCGCACCCCAATTCCTGAAACGATATAGGTAATCACCATTGTTCTCACCCTGATTCCTTAAATAAACAAAACCTGCATAGTGAAGCGCGGTAATATTATAATCAATTATTTCCGGCAGATAATTATATGATAGAAGGAAGGAACTATTCCGCAGATCAAGCAATAGGTTTGCCTGGAAATATATCTGATGATTACCGAGTATATCGCTGAACAGCATCTGTGTTACTCCCTGGAATCCCCAGAAAGTACTGTAACCGGGATTTCCGAGTATTAAATCCGGCGTGAATTTAAGTTTATAATCCTTTTCAACGAATGTTGTGTCTTCATAGCCGGGTTCATCACTTGCTTCCATACTGACAACCTCGCTTTCCTTCCGGACTTCCTTGTTGGGTTTAACAACCTCCTGATAATCAAAATTAACTGAAAAATCTCCATAGCCCTCCAATTTTTGATCCTTATCAGTTTTGAAATCCTCAGCAATGAATTGTTTTACATCTTCTCTTTTTTCCAGCCATTCTTTTCGGTATTTGGTTAAGGGCAGTTCTTCGATATCCGGATCTTTTTCGAACGGATATCTGATAAAGTAAATGTCATATCCGGCATTCTTTTGCACGGAAAAAAACAACTTCGAATCGTCAGATGATAGTGATATCTGAGTGATACCATTTAAAGAATTCGTCTTTGGCTTTACGTTTCCTGTAACTAAGTCAAGCGAATATACATTGCCAATGCCATTTTTATCCGAAACATACAGCAGTTTGTTGTCATCTGATGATACCGCCAATGAAATCTTCCTGTATTCCGGATCATTTGTTAACCGTGTAATTTCTCCGGTAGTTATGTCCACAGAATAAATATCCGTACTGGTAACATCATGATTCCAAATTTCTGTTTTGTCGTTTTTACCGTCATTATCAGTATCACCGAGTCTATCTGAAATAAAGTATATCTTCTTTGATTGCGGCGACCAAATAGGATGCATTTCAGAATAATAATCATCGGTAACACGTTTCAATTCCTTAGTTTTCAAGTCATATGTCCTAATATCGCTTTTCACTTCATCAGAACTTATAAATGCCAGGCTATTGCCATCCGGCGACCATACCACCGATGTAATGGATTTAATTCCAAAAGTCAGTTTCTCGTAATCACCGGTTTTAGCATCGACAATAAATATAGCGTCTTCAGGTCCTGCTTTAGCCGAAATGGCAAGTTTTGTACCTTTCGGATTCCATGAAATACCGGGAGTCAGAAAGTTAAGATCTTCGAAATCCTGCGCTCTGTTACTGCTTACTAATTGCCTTCGGCTGTCTTCATCCCCAACTTTTTGAATAAATACCTTAAAGACACCTTTCTCATCTGCCATGAAAGCAATTTTCTCACCGTCGGGAGACACTGCCGGCGAAGTATTATAAAAATTGCCCTGATCTTTATGATCGGTCACGGCTACAGCGAAATCGTCCGGGTCCTGAAAAACATCTAAATCAGGCCAGTAGTATTTTTTCAAATCTTTTTGCCACTGTTCATTGAAATCTTTAAGGTCCATATTAAAAGTGCTGAGAAAAGCACCCTCGAGAGTCCGATTTATTTTTAATCGGTTCAATAGATCACCAACTCGTTCTTCACCATATTTATTAGCAATGTACCAATAGAAAGTCTGCCCGCCGCGATAAGCAAGGAAACCGCCCATTCTCTGTAATGGCGGTAGTTCTTCGCTTATCACAAGATCGCGCATGAACATGTCGGTCTTGGTATCCATGCCTTCGAGGCTGGAAAATTCGCATAATCCTTCATTCATCCAAAGCGGCAATTGCACTGTGCTGCCTGATGAAATCGAGGACTGCACTGTGCCGCCGTAAAACATAACATTGATGACAGCATGGACCAACTCATGATGGATAACATGATCCATCTGGGAGTAATCACCCTGGAAAGGTAAGACCACTCTATTTTTAAACATTTCAGTAACACCGCCTACACCTTCGGGCATTACCATCATTACTACATTTGTCTGTTGGAATTCATTATGTGTGTCATATACTACGATAGTCACTCGCTGGCTTAGTTTAAAATTTAGCAAGTCCTGAATATCCTTCAGAGATTCTTCCGCTCTAAGTGCAGTATATTTTGCAAGATATTCCGAACCGTCATCGTAGTAAACATCAAAGTGCTTTGATTCAATGTATTTCCAGTTGAACTCCTGGTATTGCACCTTGTTTTTCATCCTGCTGAATTGCGCTTCAGCTTCAACTGCAAAAAAATTTATTGTAAGAGTTATTAACAATAATTTGCTCAGTATTTTCGATAAGGAAACAGATTTCATCATTGTCCTCCTAAGAAAGAATCTCTTTTTTTGTCAATTTGTTATTTCTTTTAATAGTCATATGTACTGTTTTTTAGACGAGATAGATATGCTTAAAGTTTAATACTACTATGATATGTCATTGCGAGGAACGCAGCGACGAAGCAATCTTATGAGACCCAGATCACTTCACTTGCAAATGACAGTTTCATTATTAAAGAACTTCTCCTACCTTTAATATACACTAAACCCCTAAAAAGTTACTAACCATAAATATAACTTTATATATGACCCTAAATTAAAAAAGCGGTTCTAAAAAAATAGAACCGCCTCTTTAAAGTATGTCTTTAAGCTATTAATAATAAACGAGCTTACGCTTCAGGCTTCCAGCGAACGTTTAACTGACGGGCAGCCAGCGCATCATCCAGTCTTTTAACCGGTGTGTAATGAGGTGAAGATGTAACAACATCCGGATTTGATTCTGCTTCCCGCGCAATTTTGATCATTGCCTCGGCATAAGTATCTATACTTTCTTTAGTTTCTGTTTCCGTGGGTTCCACGAGCATTGCTTCGTGGACTATCAATGGGAAGTATATAGTCGGCGCATGAAGATTATAATCCAGAATTCTCTTGGCTATATCTTTCGTACTAACGCCCAATTCCTTCTGCTTGTCGCCGCTGATTACAAATTCATGCATACAATTTTCGGTGTAGGGATAAACAAAGTCATTGCGGATAAGCGACAGTAAGTAATTAGCATTTATAACCGCATTTTCACTTATTTGACGCAAACCTTCGGCGCCATTGAGTCTTATGTATGAAAGAGCTCTAATATGCATTCCGAAATTCCCGAAAAAGGAATGTATTTTGCCTATGGATTTCGGCTGATCGTGGTCTAATTCAAATTTCTCCCCATTCTTTACAATTATGGGAACAGGCAAAAAGTCCTTAAGCTTATCATTAACGCAAACAGGACCGGAGCCGGGTCCGCCGCCGCCATGAGGTGTCGAGAATGTCTTATGGAGGTTAAGATGAACGACATCGAAATTCATATCGCCGGGACGCGTTATTCCCATAAGCGCGTTCATATTAGCGCCGTCCATATACATCAGACCGCCGGCATCATGAACTATCTTCTCAATTTCCATTATATCCCGCTCGAATATACCGACCGTATTAGGATTTGTCAACATAAAACCGGCTGTATCTTCGCCGACCATCTCCCTCAGAGCATCCAGATCGACTCTGCCGTGCTCATTGGATTTAACACTTTTAACTTTGAACCCACACATCGCACCTGATGCCGGATTTGTACCATGAGCGGAATCAGGGATTAGTATGGTTTTACGTTGTGTATCACCCCTGTCATGGTGATATGCCCGGAACATCAGGATTCCCGTCAATTCGCCCTGTGAACCGGCTGCAGGCTGCAACGAAACACCCTGCATACCTGTAATTTCCTTTAGATGCTCGCCCAATTCGTACATTACCTGCAAGGCTCCCTGAGCATTTTCGACACGGGCATTGGGATGTATCTCGGCGAAACCGGGCAGTCCTGCGACCTTTTCGTTAACTTTCGGATTGTATTTCATAGTGCAGGAACCGAGCGGGTACATTCCCTCTTCGATATTATAGTTCAAATGCGAAATTTTTACAAAATGACGCGCCACCTCATTCTCGCTGAGTTCGGGCAGGTTTGCATCATTTTTCCTTAGATATTTCTCAGGGATTAGCTTCTCTGTTGGTTTTGCTTCTACATCAAGTTCGGGCAGACTATATCCTTTTACACTCTTTTTGTTTTTTTCAAATAGTAATGCTTCCATCACGATCTTTCCTTCTGATTTGTCCCTTTTAAATGACTTTTTTGTTTGAATTTATCTAACTGACTTAGTCCGTGTTCAATTATTGCATTATTATTCGGTTCTCTCATCTTCAAGTTGTTGCAGGGCTGTCTGGGCTGCCGACTGTTCCGCCTGCTTCTTGCTTTTGCCGGAACCGGTGCCTGCCAGTTCATTTTCCACATATACGCCGATTGTGAAGGTCTTATCATGGTCGGGTCCTCTTTCATCAAGCACATGATAAACAGGTGAATTTTTCCCCATCCCCTGTATATTTTCCAATAAAAGACTCTTATAATTTGTATCAGTCATAACATTTTTATTCATCAATATCGGGATCAATGTGTTGACCACAAATTTACGAGCAGTATCCAGACCCGAATCGAGATAGATTGCCGCTACTATAGCCTCGAGAGTATCCGCTAAGATAGAATCGCTTCCGCTTTTCATAGATTTTTCAGCGCTGTAACTTAGCATTACGAATTCTTCCAGATTTAACTTTTTCGCAGCCAATGCAAGAGAATTCTTATTCACAAGCCATGAACGCATCTTTGTAAGATCACCTTCCAGCACGTGCGTATGCAGCATAAAAAGATAATCAGCAGCTATCATACCCAGCACGGCGTCGCCAAGGAATTCAAGTCTTTCATTCGATAAGTACTCGGATTCCTCAATTACTTGAAGATACGACCGATGGATAAGAGCCTGTTCGAAATACTCGACATTATGTATCTCGCAGCCAATTGAATTTTCCAACTCGAGCGTTTTCTCATTATCTAAAAATCCAACCAAAGGGAAAAGTTCCTTATGGCTGGATTTAACTTTAATGTACTTATTTACCGGAATAAATCTTAGTAAGCCGTTATATAGTTGATTTATGATATCCTTCACTGTAACGCACCGGTATTATTTCAGTATTTGAAAGGCTCTCATGACTCGTACTTCCTAAAGCACAGCGTAGCATTATGTCCTCCGAAACCGAAAGTATTGCTGATCGCGTTTTTTATTTCCTTTTTTACCGGTTCATTGGGTGTATAATTAAGGTCGCAATCAGGATCCGGTTCCTCATAATTTATTGTCGGGGGCACAATACTGTTGTTGATAGCCAGAATTGTTGCTATAGCTTCGACTACCCCCGCAGCTCCGAGCAAATGTCCGGTCATCGATTTTGTCGAGCTGACAGCCATGTCGTATGCTCTGTTTCCGAATGTATTTTTTATTGCCTGGGTTTCGTTTTTGTCGTTATGTGGCGTGGAAGTACCGTGAGCATTAATATAATCTATATCATCGGGCGTAATTCCCGCATCTTTAATACATTGTCTCATCGAGCGAACTGCGCCTTCGCCGCCGGGCGACGGCTGCGTAATATGGAATGCATCGTCGGTAAGCCCCATACCCGCTAATTCCGCATATATTTTTGCGCCGCGTTTTTTAGCATGTTCTTCTGTCTCAAGTACAAGAATCCCTGCGCCTTCAGCCATTATAAAGCCATTCCTTTTTTTGTCGAACGGACGGCTGGCTTTTTCGGGTGTATCATTGTCCGTGGAAATTGCTTTCATCGCATTGAAACCGCCAACGCCCATAGGACATATCGGCGCTTCACTTCCGCCGACGATCATCGCATCGACATCACCGCGCTGAATCAGCATCAATCCGTCGGCAATAGCATGAGCAGATGTCGAACAAGCTGATACCGTAGCGTAGTTCGGTCCTTTCAGACCCCATTTTATCGCGACGTGCCCCGCCGCTATATCCGATATCATCATGGGAATGAAGAACGGGGAAATTCTGTCCGGTTTGCCGTCTCTGTCATAGAGATTTTTCTGCTGCTCGTGATATGTCAACATTCCGCCTATACCGGAACCAATGATAACGCCCACGCGGTCTTTATCAGTCTGTTCGAGATCAAGACCTGAGTCTTCAATCGCCATCGCAGCAGAGGACATGGCAAATTGGGTGAAAATATCCATTCTGCGCGCTTCTTTCGCGCTTATGTGCAGCGTCGGGTCGTAATTCTTCACTTCGCAGGCAAACTGGGTCTTAAATTCCGATGCGTCGAAGCGGGTTATGGGTCCTGCGCCGCTTTTGCCATTGAGCGTATTTTCCCAGAATTCCTCAACAGTGTTACCAATGGGCGTCACTGCGCCCATCCCTGAAACAACTACTCGCGGGAAACTAAATTTTGACATTTTTTCCTGCTTATTTTGTGTTAATAAAAATTATTGAGCTGTTTTTTCACTCAGGTAACTTACAACATCGCCTACTGTCTGGATCTTTTCAGCGTCGCTGTCTTCAATTGTTATATCGAATGCTTTTTCGAATTCCATGATAAGTTCAACTGTGTCAAGAGAGTCTGCACCGAGATCCTTCGTGAAATTTGCTGTTTCGGTTACCTGCGATTCCTCGACACCGAGTTTCTTTACAATGATTTCTGTTACTTTCTGTTTCATATCCGCCATAATTTCTCCATTTAGCGAAAGTTAGACAAAACTATTAATTATAAAAAAATTTTTACATAGCAAGTCCGCCGTCAATGTGCAGCGCCTGCCCCGTAATATAGCCGGCATCGTCGGATGCCAGAAAAGCAACCACTCCGGCAACCTCTTCAGGTTTCGCCGCTCGATTCAGCGGTATATTTTTTAAATATTCCTCTTTTTGTTCATCAGTTAACTTATCGGTCATCGGTGTGCTAACATAACCGGGCGCAACCAGATTAACGCAAACATTGCGCGAGCCCAGTTCCTTCGCCAGCGATTTAGTCAAACCTATAAGCCCCGCCTTCGAAGACGAATAATTCGCCTGCCCGGCATTGCCTATAGAACCGACCACCGAGCCGATATTAATAATTCTGCCGCTTCTCTGCCCCATCATTTTTCTCATAATCGCTTTGGAACAGATAAAAGCGCCTTTCAAATTCGTATCCATGACCGCATCCCATTGTTCCTCGGACATTCTGAGAACCAATGTATCGCGCGTAATTCCGGCATTATTCACCAGAACATCTATTGTTTCGGATTCTTCACCAACTTTTTTGATAGCTGCATCTACTGATTTGCCGCTTGTTACATCTGTCTGTACGCATGTAACGCGGGAGGCAAGTTCGGGATCTTCAATAAAAGTCTCCCCAGATGCAGGTATAACGTAATCCAGAGCAAAGACTTTAGCTTTCTCTGCTGCGAACCTTTCGGCTATAGCCTTCCCTATACCTCTGCAGCCACCTGTTACTATTACTGTTTTACCTTCGAATCTTTCCATGATTTATGAATTTTTTAGATTCTAAAAATTAATAAACTCAAATATACAAAATCTTTACATTTTTTTATAACGTCAACAATGAATAGTTATTCATGTAAGATAATAAGTTAAAAGTAATTATATGATTTTTTCGAGATTTTCAGCACTGTCAAAACCTGTAAATTCGACTTCTTTTAAAGTCCTTTTTACAAGCCCCTGCAGTACATTCCCCGGTCCGGCTTCGATAAATTTCGCCGCACCGTCTTTTTGCATATTCTGCAAAATGCTTGTCCATCGCACCGGCGATGTCAACTGTTCTATCAAAGCCTGCTTCAGTTTCGAAGCTTTGGTTTCCGGTTTAGCATATACATTTGTGTAAATCGGGAATTTTGCATCATTGAAGTCGATTTTATTAATCGCTTCCGCCAGCTTTTCTTTAGCCGGTTCCATCAATGGGGAATGAAATGCCCCGCTTACGGTGAGTTCTTTCGTAATTTTTGCCCCGGCTTCTTTGAACTTGCCGATATTTTCCCTGAGATAATCCGCAGACCCCGATACCACTATCTGCCCCGGCGAATTATAATTTGCAGCTACAACAACATTGCCGATGACTGATTCCGTAAGTTGTTCGGCAACTTCTCTAACCTTATCATCATCCAGTCCGATAACGGCAAACATCGTTCCGGGCATTTCTTCACCGGCTTCGAACATCAGCTTCCCACGCAGCGAAACCAGTTCCATAGAGCTCTCAAAGTTGAGAACCCCCGCCGCATACAGCGCTGAATACTCCCCTACGGAATGCCCCGCAACAGCATTGCAATCCACTTTATCCTTGATAAGATCATAAACCACGCATGAATGCAGGAATATCGCCGGTTGGGTGTTCCGTGTTTCTTTTAACTTTTCATTTGGTCCGTCGAAAAAAATTGAAGATAAAGGATAGCCGGCAATTTTGTCGGCTTTATCTATCATTTCCTTTGCCCGGGAATATTTCCCGGCAATGTCTTTCATCATTCCTACGTATTGAGCTCCCTGTCCGGAGAAAAGTAAAGCTGTCTTCATACCCTGTAATTAATTTTTCAAAAAAATCAGTCGTTCATGTTCCATCGTATAAGAATCGATCCCCAGGTATAACCGGCGCCAAAGCTGGAAATTACAATGTTATCACCTTTTTTGACCTCTCCGGCTTTATACCACTCGGAAATACAAGAAGGAATCGTCGCCGAAGTAGTATTGCCGTATCTGTCTATGTTGATCATGACTTTTTCTCTAGCCAAGCCCATTCTTCTGGCGGTGGCGTCGATAATTCTCATATTCGCCTGATGAGGCACAAGCCAATCGACAGTATCCGATGTCAGACCATTCCGTTCCATGATCTCGACTGAAACATCCGCCATACCGACAACCGCAGCCTTAAATACCGTCTGACCGTCCTGGTAGAGATAGTGCTCGCCTGCGTCCACTGTTTCATGGCTGGCTGGCTTAACGCTGCCGCCTGCTTTCTGATTCAAATACGGAGCGCCGGATCCGTCCATACGCAAGATGTAATCAAGTATACCGTATTCAGGATCATTGGATTTCTCGATCAAACAAACGCCGGCAGCATCTCCGAAAAGAATAGCTTGTGAGCGATCTTGATAATTAGTAATTGCTGACATTTTATCAGCTCCGCAAAGCAACAGCTTATCGGCAGCCCCCGATTCAACCAGTTTAACCGCTGTTATCAGACCGTATAGAAATCCTGAGCAGGCAGCCGAAAGATCAAATCCCCAGACTTCCTTTATCCCAAGTTTATGCTGGATAATAGAAGCCGTATTTGGGAACATGTAATCAGGTGTGACTGTAGTCACAACAATAGTATCTATTTCCTGGGGTGAAATCCCCCGTTTTTCTATGCACTCATTGGCAGCGGGTATAATCAGTTCCGATATTCCGCCTTCTTTAAGTATTCTTCTCTCTTTTATGCCGGTTCTGGCGGTTATCCATTCATCATTTGTATCAAGATAACTCTCAAAGTACGCGTTATCGTACACATCCGGCGGTACATAATGCGAAATTGCAGTTATAGTTGCAGGCATATAATATTAATCCTTTTTCTGATACACTGGTGGATTTAATGTATTTTCAATTTTTTTGTTGACGTCCTTTTTGACGAGCTCTACCGCCCGGTAGATCATCGTCTTAATTGCTTTCGGCGATGACTTGCCGTGACCTATGATCACAGCGCCGTTTACCCCAAGCAACGGCACGCCGCCATATTCCTCGTAATCGAGCGATTTAAGAACTTTTTTCAAAAATGGTATCATTGCAATAGTTATAGCCTTATTGAACAGATTCTGCCGTGCAAACTCCTTCATTCTTCCTTTCAAAAATCCGGGGAAGCTCTCTGCGAATTTTAGCAGGATATTTCCTGTAAACCCGTCGCAAACAACGACATCAGCAGTTCCTTTAAGGACATCTCTGCCCTCGATATTCCCAATGAAATTCAACTGGCTGTCCTTGAGCATTGAGTAGGCTTCCTGAATTGCGGCACTTCCTTTGGATTCTTCCTCGCCGATATTCAGCAGTCCCACTCGCGGATTTTCCATGCCATAAGCCTGATTGACAAATATGCTGCCCATCACAGCAAATTCATACAAATATCTCGGCTTTATCTCGACATTAGCACCGACATCGAGCATAAGAGAAGGGGTATCGTTCTGTGTAGGATACAACGAACCTATCGTGGGTCTGCTGACACCGTTCATCCTTCCCATCAAAACAGTAGCTGTTGTAAGAATTGCCCCTGTATTTCCGGCGGATACGAATGCATCCACTTCACCCCGGGAAAGCAATTCCAATCCTTTGAACATCGATGAATCCCGCTTTTGTTTAAGTGCGGTTCTTGAATCATCACGCATCGTGATAACTTCATTGGCATTTACAATTGAATAGTCAAAATCGGAGTTGTTGAGTTGACCAACATTTGAATTTATAGTTTTTTCTTTGCCGACAAGTACAACTTCAAAATCCATATCCAATGGTTTATCCCTGTGCGCTTCTACAGCACCATTGATTTCATTTATAGGTGCAAAATCTCCCCCCATAGCGTCTAAGGCTATTCTGAATTTTTTATTTCCGTTCTTGTTCATTTATATAAAAATCCCAAAAATTACATATATCGGTTAATTAATCAGCTCAAAGAATTATGAACTATGCTGAAGCAATGATCTTTCTTCCGTTATAATATCCACATTCAGGACAGGCTGCATGGGTAAGTTTGACAGCGCCGCAATGCGGGCATACGGAAGTTTGTCTTGGTTTTGTCTTGTAATTTGCTCTTCGCTTGTCTCTTCTGGACCTTGACGTTTTGCGTTTTGGTGTAGCCATTTAATCCTCTCGAATTATCAAATTAATTAATTTTTATATTTTTTAAAGGCGCCCATCTGTCATCGATTTCATCATCTTCGGTTTTATCAGTATTTTCATTTTTTTCTCCGGAATGTTCCGGGAAAATTTCTTTTAAGTCTTTTCCCCTTGCCTCGGGGGAAACCTTTTTCATCGGTATATTTACCACCAGAAGTTCAGCTATCATTCTGGTCATGTCAATGTGAGTTGCATCCTCGCGTATCACATATTCTTCAGCTTCATTAATCTCAACATCTTCGTCGGTATCCATGTAAAACAAAGAATTGTCAGCTATATAGCTTGCTTTGACTTCAGCGATTATCTCCTCTGCAAATTCATTCAGGGTAAGATCGCAAGTCAGTTGAGCTTTACATGAAACTGTTCCGGTGAAAGAAAATCTATGACCGATTTTCCTTAACTTTCCCTTTAGTAAAATATTTCCAAAGAACTCGTCATTTAAACCATCGACCTCTGAAACAGGGATTTCCATGTCTATGTCGTGAACGCCGTCCTTTATGCCAACTATTCTAATCTCAACCATTGTTAGCTCATCGTTCTTAAGAAAGCTTGCAAATATATAAAACTATATAACTTTTTCCAAAACTGTTAGTTTAGAAAAAGTTAATTTTTATATCTTTTTATAGACGTTAAACTTTTAAAATTATTCAAAAAATAAAAGGGCGTCGAAAAAAAATATTCAGACACCCTTAATTAATTAAAATTTTTAAATCAATTTATTATGGACACTGCAATGATTGCAAATTTTTCTTAGCCATATTATTATCAGGGTCCAATCCTAAAACTTTTTTATAATAGTTACACGCCCGTTCCTTGTTTTTCAAGCCGTGATAGCCCACAGCAAGATATAAATAAGGCACATGTTTCTTCGGGAAATAATCAGCCCAATCTTCAGCTAATTTTATCACAGTATTATACTCATTTGCTTCGAACTTCAGCCCGCAGATCTTTGAATATGCCTGATTCAACTCATTCGAATACTGCGCCGTATCCTGCTTTGCCATGTTGATGGCTTTCAGGAATAGCTCTTCCGCTTCTTCTTTATTTTCGAGATTTGTGTTGACATCGCCCAGATATACATAAGCGCTTAGATGTGTGGAATCCAATTCTATGCTTTTAGCAAATGCCTGTCTTGCTGTATCCAATGTCATTGGCTTTATCGAGTCCGGTCTCTCTGCGAAAAGCAGCCCAATTCCTTTCCAGTAATGAGTTAGTGCTAATTTCTCATCTTTGCATACTTCGGTATTTATCCTTTTATCAAACAGCTTGACAGCGACATCATGCTTGTTGTATTTTAGCATTGTTTTGCCAACGCCATACATAAGATTGCAGGTCTTGTCAGGATATCTTTCGATAGTTTTTATATAAATGTCTATCGCTTTTGCTGTATCCCCTGTATTTAGCGCTGAGCCGCCGTATCTTTTGTAATCCTTCACAACAAGCGTGTCTGATGCATCAAGCTTCTCATAAACCTCAACTGCCTTTTCATAATTCTTGTTGTCGAACTGGCAGCGGGCAAGATACAGCCTGGCTTTGTTTGCAACGGAATCTATCCTGTCCGCTACTTTTTCCAGATGAATCACTGCTGAATCGCATTTATTTACCTCGTACAAAGACTGAGCTAAATACCATCTGCCTATATCGCCATTCGGGCGAAGCTGAACGTATCTGTATAATGACTGTGCCGCCGGCGCATACCTGTGGGAGAAAAACAGAATCTTACCCTGCTGAAAAAACGCATTTGCATTCATGGAATCCGCCTGTGTCACCTTATTCCATTCTTTTAGCGAACGCGAGAAAAGCTCATTGGACAATTCCTGGTCGACTTCTTTGGTTGCCAGCCAGTAATACGAAGTAGCAAGCTTAATGCGGGCTTCTGTCAGATCTTCATCTATACTAAGCGCTTTTTCATAATTTTCCTTTGCCAATTGATATACCCTCTGTGCAAAATACAGATCACCAAGCGAAATAAAAACGTCCGCATTTTTCTTATCCATACCCTTGGCTTTTGTGATAGTCATCTCAGCTTGATTTATTGAATCAGCCCGAATATATGCATTAGCAAGTGCAAGATAACTTTGCACGTCTTTTTCATCTTCTTCAATCGCCTCTTTTAAAGCTTTAAAAGCTTCTTTATGTTTGTCCATTAAAGATAAGACTTCGCCCTTTTTCCTAAGTATATATGGTTCATCTCCTTCAATCTTCTCGACTCTTTCGTACATTTCCAGAGCTTTATCATAATTATTTAATTCAAAATAAATATTACCGCATAAAAACAAAAAATCCTCATCTTTCCAGTTTTTCTTCACCGCATCCGGAATATGCTTTACTGCTTCCGCATATTTTTTCTCATCCGCAAGATCTTCCACCATGTCTTTAGGCGACTGTGAAAAAGCCAATTGCGCTGCAAAAAATAATATTACTGATATTAAACCTAAGAATCTCATTTATTATTCCTCAAATTTTAACTTAATTTTTGCGTAACCTGGTACTATTCCCGAATTTTTAAAATATCTCTGCACTTTTCCCTCCCGGGCAAAATACATTGCAAACCAATAAGGCAGGTTCATCCTGTCCTCAAGCAAATAAATCCAATGTTTTACTATATAAGGATAATACCCCTGCACAATCCATCCCTGATGAACAGGTTTGGGCGAAATGTATGTTCCAGTGGAGTCGTAATAAGGTATTGCCAGCATTTTATATTTTGCTGAATCAGGTACTAACCTCGACAAATAAGCCACTCCCATTGCTGTCGGATTATCATCTACGAATTTCAACACGGAATCCACTGTTGAAAACTTGGTAAATCTTTTAACCATTTTATTTGTATCGGCAGCCATGTGATACATATTCCAGTATTCCGAGGAATAAATATCAGTCACTGCAAGCTCTGGCTCAAAAGTTAACTGTGGGAAGTCATCCTGGAGTCGATAATCCTTGGCAGTTAAGAATTTCTTGATCTGCCTTGCATTGATAGAATCCAGCGGAAAATCCTTCTGTGTGAAAAATACAAGAGCATCTCTCGCTAACGGAAGCCTCTTGTGTTTCTCAACATTATATTCCTCCATCAAAGAATCCTCATCCTGAAGATACTCTCGTGAAAGTATCACTGCGCGAGCATTCCCGCTAAGCAGCTTTTCCATTACTTTTCTGGATGAAGCCGCCTCGACATCCGGATCAACATCCGGATAATCATCCTTATACCATTTAATGGGAGTTTCAATCAAGGGAGCTAAACTATTTTCGCACCAGACGGTGAGCGTTCCTGAGTTTCTCGAATCAGTTTTTACTTTTTGCTTCTTGTAATCCTCGCGGTCAGGTCCGCAGGAAATCATAAATATCGCCAGAAAAAATAATGCTAAGTTAACCAGATCTGTTAATTCTACTCTTCTTTTTTTCCATTTCTTCATACCGTTCTTGTCGTTTTATTTGAGAATAATAAATTACTATTCTATAGATCCCAAATAAGATTGCAACTGCTCCTAAAACCCTTATGAAAGTCGTATCCGCATAACCGGGGGGATCAAGATAACCGGTTACAAGTAAAATCCCCACTATTATTATTAAAGTTCTGGCGCCATAATTTATTATTTTTGATGTCACAAAAAGTGTCTTACCTCCTTCCGAAATAATATGTCAATATTCGGAAGTAAATTATAATGAAGATATCTGAGCTTAGAAGTTCTCTTTACCGCAGTCTAAATCTAATGGGTATACTTACCCAGCATGTTACAGGTTCTCCATTCTGGATGCCTGGTGTGAAAACGCCGTGTTCCTCGACAGCCTTGACTGCGGCTTCGTTTAATAACTCAGAATCGGATTGCCAAACTTTTGTCTTAATTACTCTTCCGTTTTTATCTACGAGAACTCGTACAATGACCTTGCCTTCGATTCCTGCTCTGCGGGCTACATCCGGATATTCTACCTTTTTCTGCAATGCAGCCAGATCAACATCCGGTTCTTTCTCTACTGCGATAAACTCGTCAGGAGCAGGATATTCTTCTTTATGTTTTACGTCAACATTTTCATCCTCGTCGAAATTAACGTTGGACGCAAATCCACCAAGATCAAGACCTTCTCCTCCTTCAGCAGAAGCCCTGCTTAACTCTTCCATAGCAGCAAATTCCTGCAAGTCCTCGGAAATTTCCGCATCAGGCACAGGTATCGGAGTTCCTGCACGGGCTGCCGGTCCGGTGTTCACCACCTGCTGTGACGGTGGCGGGGGGGCAGCTTCCTCTGTTTTTTCAGAGGGCGGGGGAAGATTCTCAAGATGCAATTTAACAATAGGAGCAATCTTTTTAGTTTCGGATTCTCCGGATGCACTTGTTGTGAATTTATACAATAAGAAGAATAGGATCAGCAGAACCATCGTGATAAAAAATGAACGCCAGGTATATTTGGCTATCCATACTTTTAGCTCTACAGCTCCGTAATCCGACGGTTGGGGTAAATTTAATGTTGGTGCTGAGGTTGCCATTATTCTTCCACCTCCTCAGATGATTTTGGACGTTCTTTTTCCGGTAATCTTTCCAGATCTTTTTCTTTCATATTTGCAATCGTAAACCTTCGTTTACGCTTCATTGGTTTTCCTTCTTCGTCAACCTTGTCTGATATTTCATTGGTGATCGCAATTTCCGCCAGATTCAATTGATCCAGCACCTTTACGACCATTCCATAATCAGCATCTTCACTAACTATTAAAACCGTTATAAGTTCATTTACTACCCCCGGTTTTAGATTCTCTCTCTCTGCGATTTCCTGGATATTCTTTAATTTGGTTTCTTCAGGTTCCTTTTGGCCTAAAGCCCAGTAAATATTATTGTTACGAGTCAAGAATATCGACATTAGTTTACTCTCTTCAACTTCAACTTCCTTCTGCCACTCCGGTGGTACAGACATTTCCATAACCTGTGGTGTTGCCATCGTAGTCGTCAAAAGGAAGAAAGTGAGAAGCAAGAAAGTAATGTCGACAAGCGGGGTAAAGTCAAGATGAAATCCCACTCTTTTCGGTTTCTTGCGATTTCCGGCGTCACCGCGTTTTTCTCGTTCGGCGCCGCCTAAAGAACCACCACCAGCCATAATTTATCTCCTGGTTTTGAAAATTCAACTAATTTATTCTCGTTTCTTTGTCACCAGCTTAAACGCTGTTGCCCTGTTTTTCCTGAGCACATCCATCCCCTGGGATATCCATTTAAACTTGATACGCCTATCAGCATCGATAGCAAACTGGGTTTTCGAATTTACCTGCCTTGTTGTTTTTACTAAAGAGCTTAGTAAATCCATGTTTTGTTGAAGGTTAAGTAAAGCCTGATCCTTCTGTTGTGCCGGTATACCCTCTACATTTTCCCAGACCTTTTTTCTGTCCTCTTCATTTACTACCGAGTAATAATAAGATGTATCCTGATCAACAGAATCTATAGCTATTTTAATTACAGCCAGATCCTGCTCGGGCATTTTCGACGTATCAGCAGAAGCCTGTGGACGCTCTATATAAAACTGCTGCTCTGCTTCGGCTTCCGTTTTGAATTTTGCCGTAAACATAAAGAACGTCAGCAGCAAGAATGTGATATCCACCAGCGGTGTCATATCTATTACAAATCCTAATCTCTTTTTCTTTACCTTTGGCACGGTATACTCCCGTAATTTTATTACAGAAAATGATTTAGATATTTTTACTGCTTAATACGCGCTGTAAATATCTGTGTTAAACTTAAAATTGCTTCATCAATCATATAAACGAAATTATCAACTTTTGTTGTAAACATGTTATAGAAGATAATCGCTATGATTGCGCCTGAAAGCCCGCCTGCAGTGTTATACAGAGCTTCTGATATACCGATCGACAACTGTGTCGCAGAAACGGTTCCGCTAAGTGCCAGTGCCTGGAAAGCTCTGATCATACCGATTGTTGTACCAAGAAGTCCGAACAACACTGATACAGATGCAATTGTTGATAATATAACCAGATTCTTCTCAAGCAGCGGAGTCTCGAGGTTTATAGCTTCATCAATTGAGCGCTGTACCTCGCCAATCTTCTTTTCGGAACCGAACTCTTCGTCATGCTCGACCTCCTTGAATCTAGAGATTGCCGCCCGAAGAACGTTTGCCATACTGCCGCGCTGCTTATCGCAAAGATTGAGCGCTTCGTCGAGGTTGCCTTCTTCAAGTTCATTAATGACATTTTTAATGAATGCAGCAGGATTTCCTCTGCCTTGAGCTTTATTTATTGAGAAAAATCTTTCTATCGTGAAAGTTATGGCTATCAAAACCAACGCAAGCAAAATTCCTACAATTGGTCCGCCTGTATAGACCATCCCAAGAACATTGCCCGGTATGGGTTCTGTTTTTGTAGCCGGGTCCAAAAAGTTATCCGGATTTCCCATCACAAAAAAGAAGAATGCATAAGATACTGCTAAACATGCAACTATTACGATTACATTAAATACGTTTTTCATACGAAAAATCCCCTTATATTGATCAAATTAATTACTTAATTCCTTTATAGCTTCATCAAGACTATCCGTAATGTTAAATACCATTGTTAGCTTAGTAATGACAAATATATTCTTGATTGACTTACTTACATTGCAAAGAACAATTTTTCCGCCTCTTTTTGCAAAATTAGCGTGCGACGCTATTAATACACCCAGGGCTGTGGAATTCAAATAAGTTGTTTTTTCCAGATCAATGATGAGCTTGTTTTTCTTCTCACCAGCAATTTTCTGCAGAGTATCACGCAGTTCGTCAGTTTCTTCACCACCGACAAATTGTCCTTTTAACTTGACTACTACTCCGCCTATTTGCTCTGCTACATTTACCTGGGACATTTTACCCTCAAAAAATTAGTTTGTCAAAATTACTATTATGATGAATTCAAAATTAATATATTTTTTAGTTTTAAGAGCAATTTTTTTCATAATTTTTCTGTTAATTTTTCTGAACATTCAGAGTTATCGCTTTTTACCGCTCTATAGCCGTTTCTATCATGATATATTTATTCTTAAGACAATTTGAGTGAAATAAAAGTTACAAATTTCAATCATTTAGACTATGCTAATCATATATACATTAACAACTAATTTTACCTTAAGCCGTGCAAAACCCTGTCCAATCCTGATAAATCCCTGTAAATATTCACTTTATATGAGTACTGCTCAAAAATTGTATCAAGTTCATCAGCCTGTCCATTATCTATCTCAAGGAAAAATTGTCCGCCTTCCTGCATTAATTCGGGAAATATCTCCGCAAATCTCCTGTAAAAAGTCAATCCTTTATTTCCGTCTGTAAGTGCCTTTTGTGGTTCGTATTTAGAGACTTCAGGCTGCAGGTTAACATAATTTTCATAGGGAATATACGGCGGATTAGATAAGATCAAATCAAATTTCCCATCATCAGGCACCTCCTGCAATATATCGCAGTGCTTTAACTCAACATTCCCGAAATTATGATATTCCAAATTTCTTGCAGCCAGACTCAGCGCTTTCTCATTATTATCGATCGCCAAAAAGCGTGCATCAGGAAAATGCTCTGCCAGAGCCACTGTAATGCAGCCAGAGCCCGTCCCTAAATCCAGAACATTTTTCACATCTTCTTTTGCAACATTTTTGATTACGGAATCTATTAAAATTTCAGTTTCAGGTCTTGGAACGATTACATTTTCATTAACAAATATCTTTTTTCCATAAAATTCTGTGTAACCCAGAATATATTGAAGCGGCTCTCTTTTTGCGCGTCTGATGACCATTTCTCTTAAACGATCCAACTCCTTCTGTAACAAAGGTTTCTCAAAATTGAGATAAATCTCCATACGTGAAAAACCAAGCACATCACAAAGCATTAGTTCCATATTCAATCTGGGTGAATCTATACCTTTATTACCGAAATATTCGCTGCCCCAGTTGATCAGGTCAATTATTTTCCAAGTATTTTGTTTCAATATATGTCGCCGGATCGATTTTTTTTATTGCCGGATATTTGTATCTTTTTTAAAACCAAAAAATATGACGTAAAAACTTTTATATAATTGAAAACCTTAATTAATATGTCTGTTGATATTTTCATTGAATTGTTCAATAATTTTATTATATTATAAAAAGAGTTGTACAACATACCCGGGACAGAAATATGAAATTCTTTAGCGCTGCAATTATAATGGTATTTTGCACTTTAATCCTTAATGCGCAAACCGAACTCATCTTTGACAACATGGAATCCTACACCGCAGGTGAGAAATTACATCAGCAGGCAACTGATTCTTACTGGTCGACATGGAGTAAAACTCCCGGCGGCTCAGATGATCCGTATATTGTTGATTCCCATGCCCTAAGCGGCAGCAAATCGCTCCACATCGAAAAGGACAAAGATATTGTCATGCTTTTCAATGATCTAACTTCCGGCAGATACGAGTTAGAATTTCACATGTTCATTCCTGAAGGTACACCCGGCTATTTTAATCTTCTGCAAGAATTTGCCGGAACGGAAAGCTCCTGGGCTATGGAGTGCTTCATGAGAGAAAATGGAATAGCTGCTATACATGCCGGCGCTCAGGGCGCTGCTTTCTTTAATTACGAACATGAAAAATGGCTAAAAGTAAGAGCCGTAATTGACCTTACCGATGACTTCGCTTCCATTTTCATAGATGATCAAGAAAAAGTCCACTGGATATGGTCTTCAGGTTCCTCCGGAGCAAGTGATCTAAAACAGCTCGCTGCAATAAATTTCTACGGCTGGACAAATGACAGCACAAATATAAGCTGCGACTTCTACATCGATGACATAAAATTTTCCGAAGTCCCTGCGCCTGAAATTCCATTGAATTTAACCTCCACATTGGACGACAACAATATCAGCCTTTCTTGGGATAAACCCGCAAACTCTGAACCTGAAAGCTACCTTATCATGAGCAAATACAACATCGTGGATGATAACCTCACTGAGAGAGAATATTCTCTGCAAAATTTATACCCAAACAAATATAGTTTCAAAGTCAAGGCTTTTTACGAAGGTATTGGCTTTTCTCGTTCTTCAAATCAAACAAATGATACCATACAGGGATTTATCGACAGGGATATGGTCCTTGTAGAGATTAACACCGGCACTTGGTGTACTTTTTGTCCCGGAGCAGCTATGGGCGCCGATGACCTCGTTGAGCACGGACATGACGCAGCTGTAATTGAATATCATAACGGAGATGATTTTTCTAACGACTACTCAAAAACTCGAGAGCTTTACTATAATATTGGAAGCTTCCCAACCACTCATGTCGACGGTGTGATCAAAAGAACCGGCGGCAGCCGCGATGAAAGTCTTTATCCCGGATATTTGGAATATTACAACCGGAGAATGGATTACCCCTCATTATATACTATTGACCTAAAAGTAACCCACAAAGGCGGAGACATATATACTGCAGAGATCAGCATTGAAGAACTTTACAAATACTTTTCCGGCGGACTCCGCCTACGCACGGCTTTAACCGAATCACATATCATCAAAAACTGGTTCAGTCTGACAGAAGTCAATTTCGTCTGCCGCAAGATGATACCGGAACCTCAGGGAGTATCCCTTGACTTTTCCGCCTCCTCTAATAAAACATTCACATTCAATTTTTCCACAGAAAATTATGTTAAAGATAACTGCGAATTTGTAGTATTCATCCAGCATGATAATTCGAAAGAAGTTATTCAGACTGAAAAAGTTGATCTCGAGGACATCCCCCTCGGCATTAGACAAAATAAGAACAGGAATTTCTCCATCTATCCAAATCCTGCTGTGGATAAGCTTATAATATCTCTTGAAAAAGAGCTTCCAAAACCGGCAAAGATATATTTAAAGGATATTTACGGGAATATAGTACTGGAAAAAACTACAGCTAATTCTAATATAAAACTGAATACATCTTCCTTAGCCTCCGGCACATATTTTCTCGTTGTAGAGCAAGGACAGGATATTATTTACGAGAAAGTGATGCTCACAAAATAATTATCATACCAATTTCTTCTAATTTAATACGACTTTACTAAAAAAATAATTAGAAGAGACAACCATGGGTATGATAAGAGAAAAGATAATGCCCCGCATTATGGATAGATACATGGCTTCGGATAATTTTTCGAAGATTCGCCGGGAAATTCTGAAAGATGTAAAGGGAATGACCTTGGAAATAGGCTTCGGCACGGGGCATAACATAAAATATTACCATAATGACATTGAATTGCACACTGTTGATAGTAATCCGGGCATGAAACATATTGCCGAGAAGAAAATTAAGGACTCACACATAGAAGTTATCTACCACACACTAAACGGCGAAAAGCTGCCATTCGATGACGCTTCCTTCGACAGCGCAGTAAGCACATGGACGCTCTGCAGCATTTATGACCTTGACAGTGCTTTGAAAGAGATCTATAGAGTACTAAAACAAAACGGCAAATTTTACTTCCTCGATCACGGCTTGGCACCTCAAAAAAATCTACAAAAGTTACAGCACTTTTTCAATCCTGCATGGAGGATGGTCGCCGACGGCTGCAATCTCGACAGAAATATCCGCACATACCTTGAAAACAACGGCTTCGAATTCGATAAATACAAAGAATTCTACATGGAAAAAATGCCTAAGATAGGCGGCTATCTCTACACCGGCATCGCCGTTAAAAACGGATCTTTAGAATAATTTATAGAAATTCAGAAAAAAAGGGCGGGAAAAATAACATTCTCCACCCTGAATCATATTTGTTTTAACCTATTTAATTCATTGGAGATAATTGAAAAGGCGCTTAAGTGTCATTGCGAGCGTAGCGAAGCAATCTCAAACAACTCCCCGTAAAGCTTTCGCGAAAGACATTTTTAAGCCCTAACATGATTTTTTGCGTTTCCTGTCCTGTCGGTTGTCACAACCGGTAAAATTCCCCTCATTGAGGGGTGGTTCGGGTGCAAGCCCGAGACGGGGTGGACTCTCAACATCTCACCCTTCTCCCGTTGAGGGAAGGGCTGGGGATGAGGGAAATTAAAGGATTTTATTTGTCCTATTGCAAGTTTTAGGTTAAATAAAAACAGCTAACTAATGAATCTGAAAGGCAATTCCATCTGCCCGGGAAAAAGTGTAGTCTGCCTTAGAAGCCCGGCATGAACTTCCGGCAGTTCCGACCAATTCGTAGTGTATCGCTTGGACAGCTTCTCTCGGCGCATGCCCCATTCACGTTTAATTCCGGTGCGCGCATAGAAAAGCGTTTCCTTACCCATGAGCGCATTTACCTGATCGACAAGCTCAGTTAGGATCGCCTGTTTCTTTCGGTTCTCCGTGTCGAACAGCGACATCTGCGCCGTATCGAACGGCACCAGCCCGGTGACCATCACCCCCACTTTCTTGAATTTAAAGCCCTCGCGGTATATCTGTCTTGTGGCGCTCATCGCCCATTTTATCAGTTCGGGGGTGGAATTGGCGGGCACGGGCAATTGCACCTGGCAGCCGTTATGGTACTGCGGCTCTTGCTTTTTAAAGGGATTTGTACGCAGGAAGACTGTTAAAATGGTCGCTGCTGATTTCTGCAGCCGCAATTTCTCTGCCGCCCGCGAAGTGAAATATGCCGCCGCCTCCTCGACATCCCGTTTGCTGACAGCCGGCACGCCAAACGAACGCGACGAAACGATAGCCTTTTTCGCCGGCGGGGTGTATTCGAGAGTGATACAGGGTATCCTGCGCAACTCATGAACTGTGCGCAAACCCATCACAGTCATGTGTTTCTTAATCCATTTATCCTTCGCTTTCGACAGCTCATAACCGGTAAAAATATTATGATTGTTAAGCAGCTTTTTATACTGCCTGCCGACACCCCAGATATCTTCCACCAGCGTTTTCTTCAGGTATTTGTCAATTTTATCCTGCCCGAAAAGACTTAGGACGCCTATATGCTTATTCTCTCGCTTCGCCCAGTGGTTGGCGATTTTAGCAAGCGTTTTCGTCGGCGCCGCGCCCACGGAAACCGGCAGCCCCGTCCATTTGTAAACAGTTTCGCGGATTTCGCGGCAGTATTCGAACATATCCTTGCGCTCAAATCCTTCAAAATTCAGGAAAGCCTCATCGATAGAATATATCTCCACATTAGGTGTATACTGCTCGAGTGTCGTCATCACACGGTTCGACATATCGCCGTAGAGCGTGTAGTTCGACGAGAAAACCTGCACATCATGAGTTTCCACCATTTCTTTGATCTTGAACAGCGGCACAGCCATGTCAATTCCTAATTCTTTGGCTTCGGGCGAGCGCGCCACGACCATCCCGTCATTGTTGGAAAGCACAACCACGGGCTTGTTCCTGATCGAAGGGTTGAACACCTTCTCGCATGAAGCATAGAAATTATTGACATCTACCAACGCTATTGGCGCAGCCATCTCGTCCTCTGACTATTTTTTCTTAGTATCTACTTTTTTAACGAATATATTTATTAATGCTTAGAATTTATGTAAACTAATTTTCCGGTAAGTAATTGTTACAATCCAATTATAATATTTATAAATGAATTTTACAATGGAAGTTTAAAAATAATATGAAAGATAGAATTTGTAGTAATTAATCACTGCTTTAGCTTATGACGCACTATCGCGGTCAATATCCGCAGTTCGGGGTAATTAACATTCCCGTCTATGCGGGCGCGTATGTCTTTGAGGGCGGAGCGGGGGTGATTTTGAATAATTTGTGTCACTGTAGATTCCAGATTTTCACTGAAGTAGTCATTAAGTTTCGGTTCATAGCCAGTGTCGATCGCCTGTTGTATGTAGCGTGCTGCTATGCCTTCGCTGATGTTCATTTTTCTGGCGATCTCGCTCAAAGGCAACTTTTGTTCCATGTAGCTGACGGCGGATTGAACATCCCGCGGCAGCTTAACAGACTTCTTAGCTTTCTTCTTATCCTCTCTCGTCAGGTGTTCTTTAATAACGCTGAGAAAGTAATTACCGAATTTTTCAATGAAAATGGGACCAATCCCCGAAACATTTTTCATTTGCTCCTTGTTACGGGGCAGTTCCGCAGCGAGTTTACGTATGGCTGTATTGGCGGCGACTGCGCGGGGAACTATCCCTTCTCTCTGAGCCAGATCGTCGCGCAGGCGTATCATTTCGTTATATAGATTTTTGTCAATATTTTGGGAAATTTCAGGTAGATCGAAAGGCTTAGGCATCTCATCAAGCCACTCCTTTCCCGCTTCGGTTATCTTCACCGTAGAATAAATGTCAGTGCTTAGTGTCAGCAGTCTGTCGTACAGGGCGGATTCAATTTCAGAACTGATTTGACTATCCGCAAATTCCTTGCAGCAGCTGAAGTATTCGGCTTTGTGAAGATTGAATTTTTCGATTTTCGCAGATTTTTTGCCATGTACAAAATCTGTGAGTACAGTCTTGCCGAATCTGCCGTCCAATACAATTGCAGCGCTTAGCAGGGATTTCAGAAGCTTTATCCTGCGCTGGCTGCGTCTTGCTGATTTTTTTCTTTTGCCAGTGCAGGAACTGCATTTGCCGCAGATGCCGTTGATATCTTCCTCGCGGAAATAATCAAGTATGAAATTGCGCTTGCAATCGCTGGTTTCGGCGAACCGTACAACGATATCCAGCTTTCTGTAGGCGTGGTCGCGGCGTTTATCAAAATCTGTGAAGTCAATATCGAGATTTTCGAATTTCTTTCTTTCTTGGACGAGTCTGTAGCCGCCGCCACCGCCCATGGACTGGTACTTCATCAGGCGGGCAAATTCGAATGCCTGCAAGGAACGGGCGATTTCTTCTTTTTTAAGGTCGAATTTTTTACGCAAATTGTGAAGGTCAATTTCCGTTTCATCGCGAAGGGCTTCGGCGCTGACGCTTCGCAAAAGCGCCTCGAGGACTTTGCGCCTTTCGTCCGTGGTATTTCTGTAATAATCGACAAGCCGCTCGCGCGTGACAGTGATTTGGATTTTCGCTGTCTCGCGTCTGTTGTTCTTTCTGAGGATGCTGTTACGCTCGAGCAGGGATAACACCGACGAAACGCTCTTCTCGGGGATATTCAGGCGATTCGCTATGCGAATGCTGTCGAGATATATCGGCGTGTCGGGAACTTTGCCGAGCGCAGCAGCATTCAGATCGTAGAGGAAATTATAGACCAGCGCTATATCTTCTTTATCGGGGAATGTCATTTTTATGAAAAATTCCTGCAGGTTGGTGTCCGCCGGATGGTATAGCAGTATGCAGTCGGAAGGCTCGCCGTCCCGGCCGGCGCGCCCCGCTTCCTGGTAATAAGCCTCGAGAGTTTGGGTAAGATCGCAATGGACTACTTTGCGGACGTCGGGCTTGTCGATACCCATGCCGAAAGCATTTGTAGCGACAATGATTCTTGCTTTATCGTTAATGAATTTATCCTGAATGCGCTTTCTTTCATATTGGGACATGCCTGCGTGGTAAGTCTCAGCCTGAATGCCGTGCTCAATAAGACTGTCCGCAAAGGATTCTACGCGCTTACGCGAGCCGCAATAGATGATGACAGAGCCATCCGGCGTTTCACCGCAAATTTTTAGCAGCTCAGTCAGTTTATCGCTGCTATCTATGGTTTTGTAGCTGAGGTTAGGGCGGTCAAATCCGCGGACAACTCTCGCCGTATTTTTCATTCTCAGAGAAGAAATAATATCGTCCTGCACCTCGGGCGTAGCGGTGGCTGTCAGCGCAGCGACGGAATTAATGCGCACCTGCTTCACCGCTTCGCTGATGTGGAGATAAGAGGGGCGGAAGTCGTGTCCCCACTCGGAGATGCAATGAGCTTCATCAACTGCTATGAACGAAGTATCCACCCTTTTCAACATCTCGATGAAGCGGTTACTTTGCAGGCGTTCGGGTGCTATGTAGATGAGTTTAAACTCTCCCCTGGCAGCCATTTCCAGACGATTCTGTATTTCCATAAATGGCAGGGAACTGTTTATGAAAGCAGCCTCGATGTTCCTTTTTTGAAGGGCATCCACCTGATCTTTCATAAGCGAGATAAGCGGTGATATGACCAGCGCAGTGCCGGGCAGCATTATTGCCGGCAATTGATAGCAAAGAGATTTCCCGCCGCCGGTGGGCATGACGCCAAGGGCGTCGCGTCTCTGCAGGATAGCGCGGATGACGTCTTCCTGACCTTTTTTGAATTCGGTGAAGCCGAAGTACTGCCGTAATGAAGCTTTTATTGATTTATCTGAAATATTAATAGTTCCCGCATTCATAACTAAATTATTTGTAACTCTATTAATTTAAGTATATTATAAGAATAAATCCACTTCTCAGCGAAAATTAAACGTTTAACATCATTAAAATCTAAACTTATAATTAAATTGGCAGATTTCAAATATTGAATTGAGAAAATATTTTCTTCATGAAAACATTTTTCCCGGATTCAAAATACAAACTTGCATTTGTGGCAAAAAGCAGATAACTTGTCTCAGAACGCCCCGTCAGGTGTTACATCTGACGGAATTCCCCTCTTTGAGGGGCGCCCGAGCGAAGTTGCAGCTCAGCGGAAACCACGCTTTAGCGTGGCGAGGGCGGGAGGTATTATTATTTAACCCCTGGTTTTTGATAACCCTATGGAAGACCTATGCTTACAAAAGAGTTAGATGGGATTTTGCATTTGAATATATTTATTTCAGAATAAGTATTTTCATTCTAAGAATTTAACCACCACTTCTTTCCCGAGGGTGTCCCACAAATCGTTTTTTCTGTCCCTCGCCTCCGCTCAGTATGACAAAAATGAGTGTTAGTGGGAAAGACTAAGCGTAGTAAGATTGTGACCTGTATTTCCCGTTATCATTCCAAGCTCAAGTCCCTAATTCGTAATTGACTAACAGCCGCCGCTCTTCACGCCGCGTTTCTTCTTCTGCGCAGGCTGCGAGGGCATTTGAAGCTTAGGCGCTTTCACTTCGCGCTGCATATCTTCCGAGTCGAGTCCTTTCGGATTGCCGCCGAAGTAGAAGCTGATCTCCCGGATCTTCTTAAATTCTTCAATCTCTTCTTCCGAGGCATTGTCCGCCAGTACAGGATTGAGAATCTTATCTTCCCAGGCATTATAGCCGCCGTAGATCACATAAACAGCGTTGAAGTCATTGTTTCGAAGCTGCAACATCGCATCCACACTGCTTGAATCCGTTTTGCAGTAGATTACTATCTTATCGCTCTTATCGAAATACGCAGGACCAAACTCTTTCTTCGGGATATTCATTGCCGTAGGGATAGCGCCCTTCTGATAGAGCGTATCATCGCGAATATCCACCAGTTTATAGTCCTGCTTCTTCTTGATTATCCAGTCGGCAATCTCATAGACAGTTTTGCCATACATCTTATTTTTGAGGACAACATCGAAGGACATCCCCGATTTCTCAGATTCTTCCGCTTGCGTCGGATTCCCAATGATAAGCGCGAAAATTCCCAGAATAATCGCAGTCCCGACCAATATCCAATACTTTTTCATATTTAACTCCTCGTTTTCTTATTTCTAAACTTCTTCTCAACAAACTCTGCTCCGAAAAAGCCGCCCAGCGCGGCCAGTATTACTAAGAAAACTAAAACGCCGTAAGGAATGTTGAAGTATTCCCAGACTGTGACAGCGCCCATAGCGGCGGAATTATAGAATTCCTCTATCACCGGATATATCCCGCCGAACGAGAGAATACCGAACATCACGCCGCCGAGGAAGAACATTCCGTCGATCCTGCCCGTAGCTGTCGATACCAGCGACGTCCCGGGACAGTATCCACCGATAATGAAGCCGGCTCCAAGTATCAGTCCGCCCACTATTTGCGGCGTAATATGTGACGGCGACATGTAAACCATGTCCAGTTCCAGAAATCCGATTGCCGTCAGGAAGAACAGTCCTATCATAGCTGTGATTATAGCCGTGAACATCACCTTGAACACTGCCATATCTTCGAAATAGAACTGCTTGACGAGTTTGTTAGCATTTCCGAATCCGGCTCGTTCGAGAAAGAAACCGAATCCAATACCTATCACGAAAGATAATATTAAAACTATCTCCTGGCTGTAATTTGCGAAAACATTTATTGGTGCATTCATCTCCACTGCCTCCTTAAAAAGTACGCCAATGCATAAGCTGCTGCAAATATTGAAAGCATCACCGCCCAGCTTCCCAGATTGAGAATAGCGCCGCCGGTCAGACCTTGACCGCTCGTGCATCCTCTGGCAAGCTTGGCGCCGAATCCCATAAGCGAACCGCCCACGAATGCAAGCGCCAAACGCGCAGCATTCGAAATGCGGGGTCCTTTTTCAATTGTAAGTTTAACTCTGTTCGCCAGTGTGCCTGAAATGAAACCTCCTGCGAGAGCGCCCAACACCAGAAAGAAAGCCCAGTGTTTGAAGGGACTTACCGCTCCTTCGCCGAGATATTTAGCGAAGAAATCATTCCCTTGCGCTGTCGAGTGGCTGAAGAAATCCACAATCGAAGCGACAAACACAGATACACCGCCGGAAGCGCCCAGCCCTCTGCCAAGGAACACGTATATCGCCAGCAGAGACAGACCGACGCCAATCCCGGCAAGATACGGATTCATATAAGGCTTCGGCTTGAACTCATGGTGGTGCTTTTCCATGCCTTCATCTTCTTCGCCGAACTTAAATACTCTTTCTTCATTGTCCGCCATTATTAACTCCTTTAATTTCTTATCATTCCTGCGAATGTCTTTAGATCCTCCTTTATCAGGGCAGGAATCTATCTTTTATTCCCCCTTAAAAAAAAGTGACAAAGGGGGTTGTATCAACCATTCCACTTTTCAAATAACAAATTTCCTTACTGTCCCAGCGCCGACATCGCCCACGAACTGTGCTGCCCTGCCGACACTATGACGATTCTCAATATAACACCGCCAATCAACACCAGCACAGGCGCAATCGGCGTATGTTGCACTTTGTCATTCACCGCCAGCAACTGGATAAACAGCGGTATCACAATTCCAAGTCCGACTATTCCTACCCAGAACACCGCTGCAAACTGCCCGCCAATCAGAATGTTGACAGCGTTCTGATGGATCCCCGGCGACCCGAGAAATCCGACGATTATCAGCATAATCACCAGCAGTTCAGCGACGAGGAAGCCGTTATCCGCGCGGGCGAGCATCCTGCGTTCATCGGCACGCCGCGCCACGAGGTGAATGAACGCCGCCGCAGAAGACAGCCCAGATACGAGGAACAACACCCACAGCATCGAACTGTTCCACAGAGGGCGCGCCTGCAATGTACTCAGCAGCACGCCGGTGTACATGCCCAGCACCGCTCCGAATATCATACTGAATGCGCCGATTGTCTTCACCACAAATGCGTTCTCTCTGATCTTTTCAGACAGATTCTTGAGGAAATTCGAACGCTTAGCCAGTGTTTCCGGCAGCCGGATAAGCGAATTTGCAATCAATATCGGATATACGAATATCAATATCCATGAGCCCCATGACATTGGCGAAGTCACCTGAAACGTCGTATAGAATCGCCAGACGTGATGTTTCGCCTCCAAATCGAGGAACAGAAAGAACATGCCCGCACTCATCGCCACCAGCCCGATCAACGGCATCAGGAAGCAAGAGCATTTCGGCTTGGTATGCCTCCCCATAAAGATGAAGAAGCCCGACAAAATCATCAATCCCGCTGCAAATCCGCCGAGGAAAAGATACAACGCAACATCCAGACCCCATATATGCATCGTCGGGTCGATCATTTCATTTGTCCGTGTGCTGACTATTTCATGCATTTCCGCTCCGTATATTTTTTATCAATTTCAATATTTTCTAAATTTTATGTTAAATAATAGATTCTCGGTTTTGTGCCTGCTTCCGGTATCAGAGAATGATACTTCCTCGATTTCAGCAATTGATTGACCTCGCTCTCGGGATCGTCCGGATCGCCGAAATACATGCACCGCGTCGGGCAGACCTCCACGCAGGCAGGTTCTTTTCCTTCCTTTATCCTGTGATCGCACATTGTGCATTTATTCACAACCCCATATTCAGGATGAATAAACCGCGCATCGTAAGGGCAAGACGCCACGCATGCCTTGCACCCCGTACATTTGTCATAGTCCACCTGCACCAGATTACCGAAATCCGAAATATGGCTCGCTCCGGTCGGGCAGCTATATACGCACGGCGGATTATCACAGTGGTTGCATCGTTCTGTCCTGATTTCCATGTTCAAATCAGGATACTTTCCTTTAGTTTCGTAAACAATCCAGTCGCGGTCGAAACCTTCAGGCACATCATTCTCCGTCTTGCAGGCTACGACACAGTCCATACATCCGACGCATTTCTTCGTATCTATAACCATTCCGTATCTAGCCATCTTACACCTCCTCCGTTTCGAATGTCACAAAGTTCACATTCATACCTGTGCCGCCCATCAACGGATCTACCTTATACTTCGTCATCATTCGAGTATCACTTGCGCCCTTCTTATATGCGCCGGTCAGCCGTTTCGCGGTATGACCGAAGCCGTGCACCATATACACACAATCAGTTCTTATCCGTTCCGTAACCTTAACTCTGATCTTATTGCTAACAACATCATCCTGGTTCTTAAGCCGGACGTACTGTCCGTTCTTCAAACCGCGCTGCTTTGCAACGTCCGCATTCACCCATATTTCGTTCTCATCCATAAGATCGCTCAGGATCCTGTTCGTCTGAGTCCTGCTGAATGTATGCACCGGACTTCTGCCGAAGATCATCCGGTAATAACCGGGGGGCGGTTCTTCCGGTCTGTTGAACTTAGGCACCGGATCGAATCCCGCCTGCGCAAGCTGCGGCGAGTAAAACTCTATCTTACCGCTCGGTGTATTGAAATACTGCGGCGCGCCGTCAGCGGCATATATCGGTTTGTCATCGCCGAATAATACTCCTTCTTTCTTCAATTTTTCATAGGATTTACCTGCATACTTGACACGCCAGCGCAGGTATTCGTCAAGATCTTTCCAGGGGTAATAATGCCCCAGACCGAGTTTCTGCGCCAGCTTTTTGCCCATCCACCATGCCGGCTTCTGATCATGCGGCGGATCTACGACCGGCTGCCTGATCATCATCGTCGGACGGCGGAAACCGGGGGTGTTAAGGTCGTCATGCCGCTCCAGATATACCGATTCCGGCAGCACCACATCCGCATATCCGGTGATCTCACTCGGAAGAATATCTATGGCTGCCAGCAGATCAAGATTATTGATCGCCTCGATAGTCTTATCTCTGTCAGGCATCGACATCATCAGATTTGTCGAATAAACGAACCAGCCTTTTATGGGGTAGGGCTCGCCGCTGACCGTAGCGTCTCTTATGCCGGTTGTAATTGTCTCATGTGCAAATGGATATTTCCAGTTGGGATTATCCACCAGTTCATGCTTCTCAGGATAATCAGGATATGGATACGGCGGAACCGACATCTTCGCCGGCGTGAAAAAGCCGCCTTCGCGATTCCAATTACCCAGCAGAGCATTAACCAGAGCTATAGCGCGGGCGCGTTGAGTATCGTCGCCGTATTTAGTCGTATGCCTGCCCGGATGGATAACCGATTTTGGTGCATATCTTGCCAATTCGCGGGCGGATTCTCTTATAAGCTTGGGCTCGACGCCCGTTTCGGGGTATGCCCATTCCGGCGTGTACTGGCGTATCGCAGCCTTGAACTGTTCGAAGCCAAATCCGTAAGTTTCGACAAATTCCTTATCATAAAGATTTTCATAGACAAGGACATTCATCCATGCCAGAAGCAGCGCTATATCCGTGCCCGGTTTGATCGGCAGGTAAAATTTCGCTTTGCTGGCGGCGATCGAGTATCTCGGATCGGCAACGATAACCGAAGCGCCGTTCTCTAACGCATCCGCAAATTCCTGAACCTGCGAATTATGCATATTTTCGCCGATATGCACTCCGAGCAGCCCGATAGCCTTAGCATTTTGGATATCTACTCTTTCCGGCGAACTCGGCACCTGCCCGTAAGTCAAATAAAACCCCGCATCCCGTGGACCGCGGCACTGCGCAAAGGACGGATGAGCATAATTGAAGGAACCAAAGGCATTCAAAGTATGCTGGAAAAATTGTCCGCCCTTGCCGTGAGAGAACAGCGCCAGAGACTTCGCTCCGTGCTTTTCTTTAATCTTTTGCATTTTCTCGGCTATATAGGTAAAAGCCTCATCCCATGTGGCGGCTTTCCACTCATCATCGCCGCGTTTGGCACCTTTTTTCCTTATCAGGGGCGCCTGCAGGCGGTCGGGATCACTATGCATTCCGACGCCGCCGGTACCGCGCGGACAGAGCCTGCCCCGGCTAAGCGGATCTTTGGGATTGCCTTCCAGCTTCCACAATTTACCATCCTTAATATACGCCAGGGCGCCGCACTTCCAGAAGCAGATATCGCAATACGTCGGAATAGTATTGACGCCTTGATTTCCGTTTTTATCGAGCTTATCGGCGCCTTTGGACAGCATCCCGTAAGTCCCTGTGGCGGCAGCAGCAGCGCCAAAAGTCGCGGCGGAAATCGTCAAAAATTTTCTCCTTGAATAAGTCATCTTCGCATCCTATCTATAAATTTACATTATCTTCCAAAGTTGAGTATTTTCGAATCGTATTTTTAATATCATCGCATTTCAGGTTCATATAAACTTCACATTTGCGGCAATCCTGCTTTTCGCAGACATTTCCCTTATGTTCGTAAGTCCAGCAGGGCTTTTCCGCCTTCAGATATGCCGGGCAAACTTCCCGCTCTTCCATCTGGCAATTCATTACCGCCCAGCATGGCAGCAGTGACAACATTGCCTTAACAGAACTTATGGAATACTTCTTTTCACGAATTCCATTTCTCAGGCAGCGCAAACGTTCTATATCGCGCTCGGAATACAGCCTGTTTTTATTCTCTTCCTTGGATGGAATTATCAAACCTTCCCGTTCATACATCCTTATCGTATGCACGGAAATATCCAGCAGCCGAGCCGCCGAACTTATGCTGTAGATTGGTCTGTCTATGTTTTTATCATTTGTCATTATCAATAATCTTTATATTTCTAAATATCAACTTTATTGATATGCAAAACTATCAAATCGAACGATACAACGCAAGAAAAATTTTTACTAAAACTTTGCATATCAATAACTTGAAAATATGAATATCTAAGAATATAGTTAGGTGCAGCTAACAATTTTTGGAAGTGATTGATAATAAAGAGGGTGGGGTGTTGGGCATAATTTGAGACCGAATACTTATCAATTGATGGAGAGATGGTGTGAATTGAGAACTGTATAGGTGGTGTTGTTGCTTAGAAATGATTAAGCAAGCAGATTCATAATTTTTAGTATTCTAAAGTTAATTGTATAAATATATTATTCTACTTAATATCATAAACTCAATATCAACCCATTTTAAATACCGTACTCTCCTATCTGCGAAACAGACTCCCTATCACTCATCTTCCGTTTCTGCAGTGCCGATTCCCGGCTTGCTGTGGCATAGCAGTATCGGCAGCCGAAAATGCATGTATTATTGAAGCCGATATCCTTACTTCCGACGCAGCAGCAGTTCTTGCGCTGGTTCTTATCTCTCTTGAACGGGCGTAATAAGCCGAGTTCATTTTGCAGGATGCGGTCGTCGATACAGCGGGCGTAATTAAGTCCGATATGCGCCATATCTTCCTGCGGACAGCAGATATCCATCTCGAATCCCTTGCTGACGGCAATTTCGTTCAACTCTTTTAAAGTGCGCTGATATTCATCTTTCGCTACATCATAGCTTATCAGGCGTTTACCGGCTTTTTTGACATTCCTCTGAGTCTTCTTATAGATAGTGATAATGCTTGTGATGATTTTCTTGCTTAAGCCGCTCAATTCCGACGACAGCATTTCAAAATTCCTCAGATGGAAGTCTCTGTCAATATCATCCGCCAGCAGGACGGGATCATAGCGCCAGACCACTCGCCCGAATCCAATCCTGTCCGCCAGTTTCCTGAAACTGCGCAGCGTTTTACTCAGTTCCGGCGCATTTGTCTCATAGCTTCCGGGATAATTGTTAAGTGTAATCTGGAAGTAATAATTATGCCCCATACTATCAAGAAAATCAAGGTGTTTCATCATCGGCGCCGGATAGCGCGTCCAGAAAACGAGAGCATCCACATTTTCCGGCTGCAGGTCGATTTTATACACCTGCTTATAGTTGAAAGGATTCGGCACGCTGCACCAGCCTTCTTTTATCCGGTTAGCGAACCACTCGGAATAAAAAGCGGGAATGTCCGTCCGTCTGCTAACAGAGATAATCATCGTCTATAGTTTTATTTTCATTTTACCAAAATTTAATTTATTTTAGCTAAAACGTATTAATTGGATGTTGATTAATGATATTTACTTTTAAAAATTGATGCAAGTACTCCAGAAACAAATAACCATCTCTTCCAAAAGCCGCGGCTTCCATCTTATCACCGGCGAGATTGAGCGGCAGTTCCCCGAAATGCGCCAGATCAAGGCGGGTGTAGCCCATATTCATATCATGCATACGAGCGCCGGTTTGACCATCAACGAAAATGCCGATCCCACCGTCCGCGAGGATTTCGAGACATATTTCAATCGAATTGTTCCCGAAGATACGAGCCTCTACCAGCATACAACGGAAGGTCCCGACGATATGACCTCGCATATCAAGAGTTCGCTGCTCGGCTCTTCGGTGACGGCGCCGGTTACCAACGGCAGATTCAATATGGGAACCTGGCAGGGGATTTATCTCTGCGAGCATCGCGATCGCCCGCGTTCCAGAAATCTAACGATAACGGTGATAGGTGAGTAATTTGGCTGACAAATCAAAAATAGCGGTAGTAATGCTCAGTGGCGGGATGGATTCGGCGCTTTGCGCTGCCATGGCTATGGAAAGCGGTTATGAAGTAGCCGCCCTGCACCTGAATTACGGTCAGCGGACGCATGATAGGGAACTGAAAGCCTATAATGATCTATGCGATCATTTTCAGATTGATAAAAAATTGATTGTCGATGTAGGGCATCTGGCGCAGATTGGAAGTTCAAGTTTGACGGATGAAAGAATCGACGTTGCCGAAGCCGATCTGAACAGCAAAGATGTTCCCACCAGCTATGTACCTTTCCGCAATGGCAATATCCTGGCTATTGCGGCAAGCTGGGCGGAAGTTATTGGCGCTGAAGCCATCTTTGCCGGCGCTATGCAGCTCGATAGCAGCGGTTACCCCGACTGCCGTACCGAATTCTTCGAAGCCTTCGAAAAAGCTGTCAATCTCGGCACGAAACCGGGAACGAAGATCCGCATTGTCACACCGATAATAGATTTCACAAAAAAAGACATTATTGAAAATGCGATGAAATTTAGTATTCCGCTGGAATTAACCTGGAGCTGCTACCAGAATACCGAAAAAGCCTGCGGTATCTGCGAGTCCTGCGCTTTGCGGCTGCGCGGATTCCAACTTGCCGGCATAGAAGATCCATTGCCTTACATAAAAAAGCCAAAATATATTTGATTTTTTTCCGTTATTCGCAAAATAAAATTGGCTAAAACGATAATAAATATTATATTTGTTGTCTATTTAATTTACATTTTGGCATTATTCAAAAAATAGGATTTTGTAAAGAAATTTAAAACAGGACAAAATGAATTACACCGGACCAAAAGTAAGACAATCGAGAAAACTTAACATTAACCTGTCACCCAAGGCAGCGAAATATACGCAAAAGAAACCCTATCCGCCGGGGCAGCACGGTAATTCAAGACGCCGTACGAAGCAGTCCGATTACGGCAGGCAGCTTCTCGAAAAGCAGCGCCTGCGCATTCAGTACAACATTACTGAAAATAAAATGGTCAACTACTACAAACTGGCAACCAAACTGACCGGCAACACTGCCGATTTGCTGGTTCAATTGCTGGAATCAAGATTGGATACGGTTGTATTTCGCTCAGGGCTTGCTTCCTCAATGTGGGCTGCCAGACAGTACGTCGGGCATGGACATATCCAGGTTAACGGAAAAAGAGTGAACATTCCTTCTTACTATGTAAGACCGAATGATGTGGTTTCAGTTAAGGAAAAGAGCAGAAAACTGGATTGCTTCCAGGACGCTATTCGTTCATCGGTTCCTCCTAATTATATTGATGTTTCGAAAGCTGATTTTTCTGCTGCATTTCTTAACATCCCCGAAAGGGAAGACATACCGGTACAATGCGAAGTACCACTCGTTATCGAGTATTACTCAAGATAATACTTAACTTACTATAAATATGAAGCCTTCCCAAAAGGGAGGGCTTTTTTTTTAAAATTTAATTTCTCTGATTTGTTAAAGAATTGAAGAATATTTTTTATATTTGGTTTTTAAAATCAGGGTTAACAGACCAAGAAATATATTAATATGTTCTTAGGAGGAAAAATGAAAAGTTCAAAAATTCTACGCATTTTCTTTGTAATTATGGTATTAGCTTTAACAACAACCATCTGCGAAGCCCAAAAGAAAAAGAGAGTCCCGGATGAAGACTTCGGATTAGGAGTATCTCTGGGACAAGTCGGCAGTCTTGGCGGTCAGATAGCCTACGCCTTTAAAGACAATTTCCACGGCGGTGTCTATTTCGGCTTCCAGTATACAGCACAAAAAGACGAAGATGCTGATGAGTTCGATTCCGAAATGTTTATGTATTTTTCACCTTACGCCAAAGTTTTTTTCATGGATCCCATCAGACATTTTCGCCCGTTTATTTTAGGGCAATTTGTTGTTTCTACAACTACTAAAACTGTGTTGACAGAACGTTTCACCGAAGAATCCAGAACTGTTACAAACGAGGGTTTCTTCTTCTCCTTAGGCGGGGAATGGTTCCCATATCCATCAGTAGGTGTTTACGGCGGTGTTGGTGTGTTAGGATTCGAATTCAGCCCTATCAGATTTGAAGTAGGAATAGGCAATGCATTCCTTGGTGTAGAATGGTTCTTATAAAATCATCAACTTCACAGGAAAGAATTCCAGCAATCCTGTTTTGGCAGGATGGGATTCCGATAAATATCGGAATCCCATCCTTCTAAAGCAGGATTTTTATTTAGCTTAATAAGTCTAAATTAAAAATGCAAAAATTGATTCGTGAAAAAAAACAACTAACTTGTTTTTCGTAATACTATTGGATGAAATTCCCCTTTTTGAGGCTTGCCCGAGCGCAGTTGCAGCTCAGCGGAAACCACGCTTAAGCGTGGCGATAACGGGGTGGATTCTTATTTTATCTCAATTTTCTTATAAACCTTTGTATAGCCGGCAATCACAATAGTGTTAGATGTGATTTTGCAAGGAATTTTCCGGAATTAAAACTTGTAGTCGAAATAATGCCCGCCGGGGACTGAGATGCATGGATTCTGCTTGTAGAGTCGCATAGTTCCTTTGTTTATGTCGAAAAAGACTGTGCCAAGGGTTTGCCCCTCTATGCCGTCTTCCGGATGTCTGCATGGTGAATAGGGCTTACTCTCATGCGAGGACAGCATTGCAAGGAATACTCCGGGATCGGTTACCTTATCCGACAGAGCCGCAATTTTCGGCTGTATTACATTATAGCGGGATAGTGAGGAACTATTCCGGTACACTAGATCCTGATCCTCGTAATCCTTAGTTTTCGGGTGGATGGTGTGATTGGTGTGGCAGTAGAGCCCATCCGGTTTTCTGGCTTCAACCGTGCCGTCAGGAAGGGTCTCAATGGACATGTACTCACCGGATTTCATATAAGCAATGTTATGATGCCACGGGAATGCGCGGGGTTCGGTGGTGACAATCTTTTTAGCCTCCTTCAGGTCTTTAGCTTCGAGGATGGCACGTCCGAAGAAATAACGCGGGATCCCAAGTTTTGGCGCCGTGCAGCCGATGAAATTGGAAGAATGGCAAATACCCCTGTCGTTAAAGCCCGGACCTACGCCCGTGATGATGCCCGGATAGACGAAGCTGATGTAGGAGACTCCTGACGGCGGATGCGCCTTCAGCACAAACATATCGTCTTTATAGGCGGCGTGACCGTCCTCATTCTGGAAGAGCCAGTTGTTTTGCTCATCCTTGTAATAAATGGTCGAACATCCGGGTGGTTCTTTTTCGAATGAAGCGAGTTCGGATTTGATGCTCATGAGCCACATCGTGTTGAATTCAATGCCCGAACCGTCGGACATACCGCGGATCTCTTCCAAATATTCGGGGAAATTGTCTTTCAGGGCTTCTTTCAATTTTTCGGTATAGTCTCTCCCTTCGGGTGTTTTGTAAACACTGTAAAGTTCTTCCAGCCAGGAGGCGCGTTTTTTCATGACTGATTTAATATTATTGGCAAAATGCTTGCCTATTTGGAAGCCGATATCATAGTAAGAACCTGTAACTTCCAGTACTGGAAATGTTCTCTGGGCAGCTTCCGTGAATTTTACTCTGGCGTTTGTATCCGGTGTGCACGCATGATGTAGAAATACTGTCGAGAGTGCTGAAAAAGCTAAAAATTCCCTGCGTTTCATGATGTCTTGCTTTTATTGATAATAATTTTAGTTAATTTAACAAATGATTACAAAAAATAAAAGTAATGCATCATAAATTTATAAAACTTCGTCAATTATATCAGGTTAGAAAATTATAAAAAATTGGTCATAAAATAAGATAGATGGATATTTTGGCTATAAGGAATTAGTAAATTCACAAAAAAAATTGTAAATTTGAGGTTAATTTCATACTAATAACTTTGTCTTTTTGACAAATTAATAAAATGAAAATACTTTTTTAAAACAAATAAAAATTAAGGTGTAGTGATGAAAAAATTTATTTACCTGATTTTCCTGATTTTACCTTTAACAGCTTTTTCACAGGAAAAAGGAGCGACAGAACAAATCCCCGAAGGTTTGAATATAAAGACAGAAGAAAAAGCGAGTGTTGAAAAAACGGCTGGAGAATTTAAGGACTATAAATCAAGAAGGACGCCGGAAGTTCTCTCCTACGATCAGAATAAGCCGTGGCAGATAGTTCCGGCAGATACTTTTTTTGCTATTAGGATTGATCCAACACAAGATGGTCTGTTCGAGACGAGAACATTTGAACTGGAGGATGCGGCAAAAGAAGCTATCAAGATGTGCCCCAAATGGATGCAGCCGGATCTGGTAGATAATTTAAGGCGTTTATTCCCTGCTTTGCAGAGAAATTATTCAAAGATTATTAAAAATGCTGATGTGCAAAAAAGGGATGAAATAGCATTCAGCGTTGCTCATTTAGCACCTGAAACGCTTAATGGCATGAAAGAAGAACTTCTTGAAGTAAATGCCGAATATATTTATAAGATTGAGCCCGAGTTGAAATATGTCAAATTAGCTGAATATGGTTCCGAGGAAAGCGGTAACTGGCATACCACCACAACATATAAAGTTCTAAAGGACGGAGATACGGTCTGGGTAGAAATACCACGTGAGATGTATTACTGGTGGGTAGTTATGCCTAAACTATCCGATGAAAGACCCTTGATGAATTTCACCGTAAATAATGAATTCTGGCGGCAGCACGTATGGGAGAATGCTGATGAAGGCTTTCCGCTGCTTAAGGATGTCCTGAAGAACACGGAATTTATGTGGGATTGTCAGGAACATAAATGGAGAAATGAAGAGAAAATCGATGATACAACCGAAGTTAAGATTCCATTCCATGATTCTCTATATGCAGTGGCAGTGGTTGGCAGATGGGTAGCCCATACCGTACATTATAACGAGCAGAGGGATCCGGAAGAGAATTGGAGACCGATCCAACCGAACCAGATACTTCATCATCACAACGGAAATTGCGGAGAACTGCAGGATCTTCTGAATGCCGGCGCAAGAACTGCTTTGCTGCCGGTGTCATCAGTGAGTTCACACCCCGGCGATCACGTTTGGAACGAGCTTTACTGGGAAAATGAATGGTGGTATTATCAGGTTAGCTGGGATTGCGGACCTACATTTGTAAATCAGTCGAGAGAATATAAAGAGAAAGCTTGTATCACCGGTTATAGAGCCGATATGTATCGCTGGATGGTTAATGAACATTATAATCCCGTTTGCACTTTGAATATTAAAACAGTCGACAAAAATAACAAACCTGTGGATTGTGCCGAAGTATCTTTCTTTGCAGCCAGCTATAAGGATCCGCATGCCCAGGAGTATTACTACGGATCATCATTACATTCAGATGCAAATGGAGAATTATCAGTACTTCTGTCGGCGGATATCACCCATGCATACAGAGGAGATCATCCTATGGGTCACTCACCTTCTGAATCTAACAGAGTGAATGGTTTGAGATATAATATAGTTAAAGAGGGTGATGAATTGGATGCAAAAATAGAGTTTCCTTTTGAACTTCCCGTACCTTTGACAGTTACAAAGATAAGCCCTTCGGCGGGAGATGAATATAAAGTTGAACTCAATTATGAAGTTCCTTATAATATTGCTTATGGAGGAGGCTACTGGCAGGCGGATCTACCTTACGATGATTATACCTGGAATGATTTCCGCGAAAACGGCGAAATCAACTTTTACCTCGTTAACGAGGAAAATTATTGGAAATTTGAAAAAGGTATGCCTTTTGAAGCATATGAAATATTCGAATCATCAATTACTCAGGATATTGAATTCACTTTACCTTCTTCCGATGAGCAATATTTCATAATCTTCTCAAACAGGTCGAAAACAATTGCTTCGCAGTTCTTGCAGTATAATGTGGAGCTTTTTAAGAATGACGGGGCTGATTGGACACTTGTCAAATCCCTTAATAAATCTAATGTCCTTGATGTTGCCGAGAATGTTAAGCCGGGGCCGGTAGAAATGAATCTAATCCCAAATCCGGCGCAAAATTATGTAGAAATAACATTCAATCCTGAAAGAATGGATGATTACAATCTTTCAGTATATGATACTGACGGTAATTTTGTTACGGAACTGCATAATGGAGTTATTGCACCGGGTCAAAATACGATTGGCTGGAATTGCAGCAACACGAATGGCGAGAAAGTTGGCAGCGGCGTCTATTTCATCGTTCTCAGCAATGAGAAACAGCAGGTTGTTAAGAAATCAATAGTTATTAGCAAATAAAATATTATTTATTTGAAAATAAAATCCCTTCTTTCAATCGAGAGAAGGGATTTTTTATGAAAAAAGTTTAGAATTTTGTTTAGCTTCTTTTGACAAAGCGGGCAGCAAATGCTCCGTCGCAGTAGTTAATATGGGGATAGGTTTGCATATAACCATCTTTGCATACTTCGTGATGGATGTATTTCTCTGCGGGATCGAGTTCATACTCGGGAAAATTCTCCAGAAACCAGCGTGCATTTTCAATATTTTCTTCAGGCTCTATAGTGCATGTTGAATATAATAACACGCCGCCGGGTTTTACTATTTTTGCTGCATTGCTGAGTATTTCCCTTTGTAATTTGACTAATTGGACAATGTCTTCGACTTCTCTTTTCCATTTGATATCCGGACGCTTGGAAAGTGTTCCCAAGCCTGAGCATGGGACATCAGTGAATACCAGGTCAGCCTGTTCTTCAGGTTCATACTCGGTGGAATCAGCCATTAAAGTAGTAATGGAATTAATACCAAGACGCTCTGCATTTTCCTCTATAAGATGCAGTTTGGAAGAATATTTGTCAATAGCCAGAATGTTTCCGCTGTCTTTCATAAGTTCTGCTAAATATATGGATTTACCACCAGGGGCAGCACAAAGATCGATAACATATTGTTCCTGCTGAGGAGCTGCCAGCCTGCATGCCAGAGAAGCACTTGTATCCTGAACAGTAACCTTACCTGTTTCGAAAATATCCGACAATAAAACGTTCGCTTTGGATGTCTTTAGTCTTAAAGAATTTTCCATGTAAGCGGTTTTATAAAAAACTATTTCTTTTTCTTTCAAAAAATTAGTAACTTCAAAAAAGTTGGATTTGAATGTATTTATCCTTAAAGGGAGGTTCGGTCGATGATTATTATAAGTAAGAATTTTTTCGGTTTCTTCGACTCCATAACGCTCAATCCAGCGTTTGACAATCCATTTGGGATGGGAGTAAATTATTGAAAAATAATAAACTATATCTTCCTGTCTGTCGGGATATCTTACATTTTCCTGATTTCGGACTATGTTTCGTAAAACTCCGTTGACAATTCCGGCTGTTTTTTCGCTTTGAATATTTTTAATAATTTCAACTGATTCGTTTATAGCAGCATGAGCAGGTATTTTATTGAGAAATATAATCTGGTAAAGAGCCACTCTCATGGCGTTTTTAACAATGTTAAGGCATTTTTGATAATCGCCTCGATAGAATCCTGTAAGTATCCAATCCAATTTGGCTTTCCATCGAATTACTCCATAAACGATCTCAGTGAGGAGAGCTTTATCAAAAGGATTGAGATTGCTATGGATATATTCTCGCTCAAGCAATTTATCGACGTAAGAATCGCTTCTTTCGAATCGGTTCAGAAGTCTAATAGCAATATATCTGGCGCCGTCGTGGAATTGCCTGGGATTAGTTTCTTGAGTATCTTCGATTACCGTTTCGCTGACTTGTGTTTGATCACTCTGTTGTGGTGAAATTTTTTCTTGTTCTTGAGTAACTTTTTCCATTGTTCATTGTCAATATATTAATAGAAAGATAAAAATTTAAAAAAAGAATGCAGATAATAAAAATTTAAATTAATTAATAACACGAGGGATAAGATGAACTTATTGTTGAGATTCGGATTAATTATAATTATTTTTTTAGTTTTTACTAAAAATGCCGATTCGCAGAAAATAGCGACTCCCCTTGAACCGGAGATATCAGCACCAATTCAGGAAATTGGCTTGATCCTCGGATTAGGAGCTAATTTCCAATCGGGGACGTTTCTGGTTGAATGCGAAGATTGTTTTTTTGAAAATGGGACAGGTTTTGGTTTTAATGTTGGAGTCGTCTATGAAGTTGAGTTTATTGAAAAATTCAGGTTTGGCAGTTATGCTGCATATAATAATATGAGTATAGAAAGTACTTATCGAGAAAGAGAGGCAATAGATGTCGAAGATTTAGGTAAAGTACCGATTTGGTTCCGGCATTTTGGCAAGGCTAAATTTAGCTATCTTGATATAGTGCCATACTTAAAATGGAAACCGGCGAATTTCTTTTTTTTAAGAGCCGGCGCCGGAATTTCTTATGTGCTCGGATCAAATTTAACACATACTCAAAAAGCTTTGGATGACAAGGTATTTCACCAAGGGCAATGGTATAATGTGAATATTGTAAATTCCGACGATAACACCGTTGTTAATGAAGATCATTCCTTCCCTGAAGTTAATAAATTACAGTTAGCTTTTAAGCCGGCTATTGGATTTAACTTTGATCTTGGTAACTGGTTTTATCTAAGCCCGGTATTTGAATACAGCATACCTTTTTCGAGTCCTTCGGAGCAGGGGATTGATTTCAGAATTAATTCCTGGCGAATAACTTTTGAATTAAGACATGATTTTACAGGCGGCGGGGAAGTAAGAGTAGAATAAATTAAATTATTCCAAGAAATTACAAAAACAGGAATTTGTATTAATTTTAGTGTGAAAAATATCTATTTTTCATAATAGCCGTATTTTTACTTTCGAAATCAAACAATTTTACTTGTATTTTTAATACAATTCTAATAAATTTATCATCTTAAATTTGTACTGTAATAAAAAAAGTGTTAAATATAATTCACACTTTTATTACAGAAGCTCATAATACATAACCTATTTGCAAAGATGTTTCGTAAATTTAGGAACTTAAAAATATGTAAATTTTTTTAACACCTGCAAATTTTTAGTATTTTATGTGTTAATTAAAAAAGAGTAAAAGTAAAATTCTGAAAAAATGTTCTTTTTAAAATATTATAGTTATAATTCAAAAAAATGGGTAGGATCTTATGCAACGATTAACCTCAATCTCAATAGCCTTACTTTTTGTGTTTGCCTTATTGAACTCATCTGTGCTGGCACAGATCAATTCAAACAGTAATAATTCAGATGTTAATACTTCTACTGAAACGCAGTCCAACAACAGAGAACTTCACCTGTATGCTGCAAAATTAGAGCCCATATCAGAGGGACCTCAAGAAGATGAAACGTCTGAAGGAAAAAGTATTATCGGCGACCCCTCAAAAATACGTATAATTAATCTGGGTCCAACTATCAATCACGAAGGTTTTGACTATGCTCCCACTGTCAGTGCTGACGGACGCACATTGTATTATGTCTCAAACAGTCCCGGCAGTAAGCTTGAAGCAAAAGGGGGCAAAAACGATTATTCACATGATTTCTGGGCTGCCAAAAAGGAGAACAGGTTAGATACTGTATTTCGCCAGCCATATAATATTGACACAACAACCCATCTGGGTGAACTTGGTGTAAATACAAAATACAATGAAGGTGCTGCATCAATTGCAGCGGACAAGCAAAGTCTTTATTTCACTGCTTGTAATAAACCTGACGGACTGGGGGACTGCGACATTTACAAATCTACAATTCAAGGGGACCAATGGGGCAGACCCCGGAACCTTGGCAGGAATGTCAACTCGAAACATTTCGATTCCCAGCCGTCGATCGCCCCTGACCAGAGCAGGATCTATTTTGTCTCCACACGTGAAGGTCCGAATAGTGACGGAGATCCATCAGCCGAAAATATGGATATCTGGTATTCAGACTGGGATCCGGAACTTGAAGAATGGCAGCCGGCAAAAAATTTAGAGGAGATAAACACTCCCGGAGAAGATGTATCACCCTTCATAGCTGCTGATGGTGTCACTTTGTTCTTTGCTTCAACCGGATATGAGCCTAATTATGGTGAAACTGACTTTTACGTAACCCGTTATAATTACGAAACAGAAAGTTGGTCTGAACCTGAAAATCTGGGTGAGCCAATAAATACTGATGGCAGAGAACAATTCATTACACTGCCCGCCTCAGGTGATATTCTTTATTTTTCATCAACGAGGAAAGACTTGTCGGGATACCAAGGCAGTCTCGACGTTTTCATGGCATTTGTGCCGACATTTTTCAGGACGATACTTGTTAAAGGATCAGTTTTTGACGAATGCAGCGATGAGTTTATACCAGCTAATATAACAATTCGAAATCCAATAACCGGTCAGGTATACACCGACAGCCTGACTAAAAGTCATCAGGAATTTGAGATCGTTATTGCAAACAAGGATTTTGGAGATCCCAGGGATTCAATTCAATCTCTTACACTGGAGATAACAGCCGAAAATCCCAACTACGGTAAAACTATGAAAGCACAGAGAGTTGAGAGACCGTCAAAAACCACTGATGCTGACAAGGCTGATGAACCTTTCGAGGAAATATACGTAAAATTAACAATGGGGCAGAGACCCATTTTAGCAACTGAAATTGATGAAGCAAGATATATATCAAAGGCGAAACAATATCAACCTGAACTTGCTTCTTTCCGTGGATTAGTCATGGAAGAGTACCTTACGTGGGACCTTTATCCGCTGCTGAATTATGTATTCTTTGATCAAGGATCAGCAGAAATTCCTGACAGGTATATCTTGTTTAATAGTCCGGAGCAGACATCATACTTTACGGATACGACCATAGCCGGTGGAACTCTTGATAAATACTACCACCTGCTGAACATTGTCGGATTCCGTATGAAAGAATATCCCGATTCAAAAATTGAGATAGTCGGTTGTACAGACGGCACCACAGAACCGGAAAAGAAACAGGGATTATCAAAAGAAAGAGCCGATAATGTCTTTAGCTATCTTAAAAACGTCTGGCAAATCGACGAAAGCAGAATGAAACTGACTTATAGAAATAAACCTGACGTTGTATCGAATCTTAAGGATTCGCTTGGGATAAGAGAGAACAGACGTGTGGAAATACACAGTAAAAACTGGCAGATTATGAAACCGGTATTTGAGACCGATCCTAAGACATTCCCGCAGCCTGAAAAAATGAATTTCGTAATGAAGAACGGAATTGAAGATGATCTTGTAACCGATCGTAGAATTGAGATCAAAAAAGATGCTCAGATGTGGCGTGTTCTCAACGATGTGGGGTTGACCGATGCCAAAAAGACATGGGACTGGACAAGTAAGAATGGGCAATATCCCAAAAATGAGGATCCATACATTTCTCAATTAGTTATTACTACGACTTCGGGAGCCGAGTGTAAATCGGATCCGATAGAAACCCCGGTAATGCAGGTTACAACTAAAGAAAAGAAGGTCTCGACACTTAAAGACAGCACGCGGGAAACATACAGTCTTATTCTCTTCCCGTTCGACCGTGCCGATGTAGGCTGGAGAAACGACAGGATCATGAACCGCTATGTCTATGAAAGAATCCTGCCCGAATCCGAAGTCGAAGTTATTGGACATACTGACATTGTAGGACTTTATGAACATAACCAAAAACTTTCTGTCAGAAGAGCCAAAGCTGTCGAACGCGGCATAATGAAGAAAACAAATGGTAAGTTTTCTGAATTAGACATGAAGGGCGTCGGCGAGGACGAATCGCTTTATGATAATTCACTCCCTGAAGGTCGTTTTTATAACAGAACCGTACAGGTTAAGATAAATACGCCTGTAGAGGCATGGGAAGAAGTGGAAAATAACAAACGCGCAGAAAAACAGGAAGAACAACCGTAAGATAAACATATAATTGATTATTCAAGGAGTTGTACTAATTTACAACTCCTTTTTTTTGGTGGTTAGAAAAAAACCGGACGCCAAAAACGCCCGGTTTTAAAAATTTCGGTAGAATATATTTATTTATTTTGCCGGAATATTTTTCAAAACTCCGAGAAGTAAATTCCAGCAATTCTGAGTAGTGGATATTGAAATTCTCTCGTCAGGTGAGTGAACATCTTTAAGAGTCGGACCGAATGAAAGCATATCCATTCGTGAGTATTTTACACCGATGAGTCCGCATTCGAGTCCGGCATGGATAGCCTCAATTTTCGGTTCTTTATGGAATAGATCAACGAAAATATCTTTTGCGGTGTTAAGTATTTCCGAATCCATATTCGGCTCCCATGCAGGATATCCATCACCTTGGGAAACCTCGGCGCCGCCAAGTTTCATTGCTGCCTTGACCATATTTGCCATGTCAGCTTTTTCCGTTTCTATTGAACTGCGCTGGCTGGTAAGAATATAAACATCGTTTTCACGGGTTTGTATAACAGCCAGATTCGTCGATGTCTGTACCAGTCCTTCGATATCAGGACTCATTCTGTAAACACCGTGCGGAGCAGCATATACTGAATCGAGCAGATTGTACTGCATTCCTTTTGTCATAACTCTTTCAGGCATATCAGTCGAATCAATAACAGCTTCGATGTTCTTTTCCTTTGACTGGTATTCAACTTTGATCATTTCATCATAATTCTTGACGAAATCTTTGAAGTCCTTTTTGCTGTCTTTGGGAACAGTAACAACTGCGAAAGCTTCTCTTGGAATAGCGTTGTGAGCGTTGCCGCCATCGATGGAGGATACTTTAAGATCAAACTTGTCTTTAGCCGTCCAGAGCATTCTGTTGAGGAATTTGATGGCATTAGCTCTGCCGTCATGGATTTCAATACCGGAGTGCCCGCCCATTAAGCCTTTGATACTTACTTTAAATGCCGTATAGTTATTAGGCGGGGTTTCTCCATCATAATTGTAAGAAGCTGAAGTATTCTGTCCGCCTGCGCACCCGATTGTGAAGGCTCCGTCTTCTTCGGAGTCAAGATTGATAAGAATATCGCCCTGAAGAAGGTCGGGGCTTAGAGACATTGCTCCGGTCAAGCCTGTTTCTTCATCCAATGTGCAAAGCAATTCAATAGGAGGATGTGGTACATCATCGGAATCCAATACAGCCATTCCCATAGCGACACCAACTCCATTGTCGGCGCCTAAAGTAGTTCCTTTGGCTTTTACCCAGTCATCTTCTACATATGGTTCGATAGGGTCGTTATCGAAATCATGGTTCGAATTGGCATTTTTCTCACAAACCATGTCTATATGACCTTGAATTATAACCGGTTTGCGATTTTCCATACCTTTAGTTGCCGGTTTTCTAACTACAAAATTGCCGAGATCGTCTTCCTGCACTTCAAATCCTTTATCTTTAGCCCAACCTTTGATGTAGGCGGCTATTTTTTCTTCCTTTTTTGAAGGGCGCGGATACTTGCATATCTCGCCGAAGTAGTACCAGACTTTTTCCGGTTGTATTCCTTTAAATACATCAGCCATAGTTCTGTCCTTTCTTAAGTTCGTAAAATGTTATAAAATCATTTGAATATAAGTTACTTACAAATAATGATAATCTTTCATCCACCGGCTGTATTTCTTCGCCGAATTTCTCGTAAAGCAGATTGGAAATCTCTCGTACTTTTTTCTTGCAATCCATAAGCCGCCAGACCGCCGTCCCAAATTCATCGAGATTTGCTTTAATATATTTGTTAGGAAGCCTTGGCTGCAAATATTTACCGAGGAATTTATCGGTAAAACGGGGTACAAGAACGTTGATAAGACCTTCTTCAGTTTCTTCGTGCTTATACAATGGACATGGGGTCATCTCCATTAAATTGAGTGTAGTCTTGTTATTTTTACGTCCAAAAAGTCCCATAATTAGCTTAATTATTTATATTTGCATTGAACCGAACTACAAATTTAAGAAAATTTATCAATTATTATAAATCCTGCAAAATTAAATTTATTATAGTATTTTTAATGATGCATGAATTGTTTATATAGTTACTCCTCCACAAGATAATACTATTATCCCATATTGATGATGTCAATCACTAAAATTTTACATCCGGGATATATTTCGTTCTTTTAGATTTGCACGGAGCGGAATCGAAGGATAGT
>CAZXYS010000016.1:0-85134 GCA_964645005.1 uncultured Hyphomicrobiales bacterium
GCCGGGTGTGTATTTTATTGGGATAGAGTATTATAACAGCCTGCGGACGATACCGTTGGTTGTAGGGGATTGATAAGTTTATAGATGTGCCGCACTTCCAAAGTGTGGCACATCTGCACGAAGTTATCGCACTCTCACCACTTTCGCACTATAAATCTCCCCATCAATATTTATCTTCAATATCATAATATTGCTTCCACTCACCAATTCATCAGCTTTTAAATCCACCGTCTTAAATCCGGCATCAACTCTCTCATTCAGCAACACCGCCAATGTCCTGCCGCTCAACTCATATACGGTGAGCTTTACATGCGCTGCATCAGTCAGCTCAAAACTAACAACAGCTCTATCCTGAAAAGGATTCGGTGATATAGAGAAATTGTATTTCGTCTGCAATTCCTCAGGCACGCTCGTTATCTCGCCGGTCTCGAAGGAACGCCTGGCAGACCAATCGCTCTCTCCGGCGGAATTCACAGCCTTCACCGCCCAGTAATACTTTGTATATTCCGTCAAAATCACCGGCGGCTCATAATATTTGTCAGTAATATTCACATATTGCTGATTATTAGTAATGGTTGAATCTTTTCCGAAAGATACTATGAACATTCTGGCAATTTCAGGCGTCTCCCATGACAATGTGACTTTTGCGCTGTTGATCTCAACTCCTTCGCCCGGACTATATGGCGACGGCGCTCCCGGCACATCCACCGTCGTAAACTTCCACGTTTCTGACCAATCACCTTCCACATCTTCGATCTTAGCCTTGACTCTCCAGTGATAATCAGTTGCTTTTTCAAGCAGCTCTGTTATACGATAATAAGTATCAGTAGTTTTTTCATCAATTTCATTATTATTAAAATTCTGATTTTCAGATACTTGAACTATGTATGAAGTTGCTTCCTGAACTTCCTCCCATCTTAAGAAAGAATCCAGCGGGAAATGCTCTTCTTCATCAGCGGGCGCTGTCAACTTTGGAGCATCCGGAGCAATAACTCCAGTGGTAAAGCTGAATGCCTCCGAAAAACCACTGCTGCCGATATAATTGACGGATTTCACATGCCACCGGTAAAGAGATTTATTGGCAAGGGGCTCTTCAAATTCGTATGTAGTATCATGTACTTCCGACCTTAAAATAGCCTCACCTGCTTCATTATAAAAGTCCAATTGATAATACTCAGCGAACTCAGCTTTTCGCCAGATAAGTTCCGCGTAAGGATCGACATCTTCGGCGGAATCCTCCGGCATCAATAACTCGGGAGCTTTCGGCATCGGCGGGATAGTAGTAATTGTTATTGGCTCCGACCAGCCGCTCTCGCCGCCGTCATTGTATGCATTCAGGCGGCAGTAATATTTTTTCGCCGAGTCAAGCTCATCAGACTGAACCTGATAAGTAGTATCAGTCAATTCAAGAGTGTTTATCTTTCTAACCTGAAAAGCCGTATCCGTTGCCACCTGCAGTCTGTAATGATCCGCCCGGTCAGCTTCATACCACTTAAAAGTTGGCTTCACATCCACATTCTCAGTGCTATCCGGCGGATAAACAAATGTCGGTATCTCCGGCTGCTCTATAATTGTTGTGAACCACCACTTTTCCGACCAGCCGCTTTCAGCTTCAGATCCGCGCACGCTTTTCACTCGCCAAAAGTATTGGGTATCATAGTCCAGCTCTTCCAGTTTATAAAAAGTACTGTCTTCAACAAATTCATCCACATCAGGATCATTGAAAAACGAACTCCTCGCAACCTGTACCACATATCCCGTAGCCGAAGTAACTTTACTCCATCTCAAAGTAACATTTACAGAAACTTTCTCCGCCTGAAATACCGGCGAAATCAAATCGGGCGGATCCAAAGTCCCTGAATATATTGCTTCATAATCAATTGAATTATCGAAAACTTCTTCCACAAACTGCGGCGCTATAAGTTCCGTAGCATCGGCATTAGGATGGCTGTCGGTCCAGCTCACAGCGTATTCTTCCTTCATCTTCCAATCCGAACCGACAAGCTTATGAAAGAAATCAAAAACATAAATATTATCCGGGAATTCCCCAATTTCGGGATCATTGCCGGTTGCAAGAGTATCTTTCGCCCACTTGCAGAAATGGTGGGCTAACAGAGCTTCCTCATCATCAGTAGAGCCGCCTGCCAGCGGCGCATTCGTCCAAACAACAAAGAAATTATCCGGGTGCTCCCTCATCACTCTCAGAAAGCTTCTCCAGTGCCATTTATAATTAAAAACAGTTTTCCGGTTCGGATTCAATGTATCCGACGGACTTCCCCAGCCTGTCATGTGCGAGGATGGAAAACAAGATTTAATAATTATTATTTTATTGCTGTTCAGGTAAGGGCGTATATCGGCGTTAGGGTCTTCATTGTCGAAGATCTTGTGCCATCGGGACCATTCATTATTCCACGGATTTGTGGGCCAGCCCTGTTCAGTCAGTGAGCAGGCATCATCACCAAAATATCCGTTATCCGCATTATACTGGTCAATCTCATTGGGAACGCTTGTCGGGCTGCCGTTTGGTCCCCAAATATTACCGCCTGTTGAATGGTGCAAAAATACACCACTGCGAAACTTCTGTGCTGAAGCAGTGCCAGCCAAAATTATTATGCATAAGAGGTATACAATCTTTCTCATAATTTTCCTTTTTATTTACTTTTCAATTCTTTTCCTTATTTATTGACAATTAATTTAATAAAATTTCCCAAATTTTTTGCAAAAATTGTAAAACATTTCTCAACATAAATATATCTTCCTTTAAAAAAAATTTTTCAAATTTATATAATGCATAACTTTAAACTTTTACCTTTTACCTTTATCATGTTTTGAATAAATATCGCTCTAAAATTTTTCTATTCATATCCAATTTGTTGCTATAAATTAAAAAATGAATTTAATTTCATATCATTTTCTTATATTTTTTTCTTATTTTTATTTAATAAAATTGAAACATTTATAATAAAAGGTAAACATGAGAAAAGTTCTTTTAATCTTTATTGCAGTAATTTTGACAGCTAACATTTCATGTACAAAACAGGAAGTAGCCGAACAACAGCAAGAAAAGCAAGAGTTTATGAAAGTTATTCGTAAGGTTGTTAATGAATTTGAAGGGGAAGATACAACAAATACCATTATCGAATGCAGCTACGAAAATGAAGATGATATTTTCTGGACAAAGCAAGTTCATAAAGACGGCGACGGCAATGAACTAAAAACAATCGAGAGAGAACTCGACAGCGCCGGCTATCCCGTAAAGGAATTCACCAAAGAGATGGGTGAAATTACTGAAAGTGCCGAAACCAAATACTGCCATGATTGCAAACATTTAGTCGAAAAGACAGTATATCTCGGTGAAATAAAAGCCTCGAACAAATCTAAATATATCAAATACGAATATGATGAAGGCAGACTGATAGGCAAACACTACGAAAAATTCAACCGCGGCGAAAAATTCAAGAATGTTGACGGAAATAAAGTTGAAATGAGTTACACTGTCAGATATATGCCCGGCAAAGAATGCCGTCCTGCCGGTAAATTCGGACCGGGTTCATTCTTTGAAAACTTAACGAGATATTGTACGGGACATGAATCCTCAGGCAATAAAATGGCTCACGGTGAAGGACACAAAGGCGGCAAACACGGACATAAAAAAGAAAAGAAAAAGTGCTCACCCGGACAAATTGAAATGGCTTTGGCTGTAGACTTTAACGATCAGGGAATGCCCGTAATGATGAAATCCAAGGAACCGGAATGCGGCGATTCTGCAGAAAAAGAGTGGTATAAAGTCGAAAAAGACGGTATCGGCAATATAAAATCCATAACTTCCTATGCAAATGAAGCTCTCGATTCAAGCTCGGCAGAAAATATGAAGACTATATTTTCATATAATTCCAAAGGTTATGTTGCCAAGGTCGAGGAATTAAAGTATAATGAAGAGACCGGCAAATATGACCGCTACCATGACCTGAAAAAGATCAACTGGGTAAAAACCGGACTGAACAACAAATATGCCGAATACTGCCCTGAAGTTTACAGAGAGCATTACTGCTATCACAGGGGTATGTATTCCGTAACAAAGGAAAAGATAACGTTTAAAGATGGGAAAAAAGTAGTTGAAGAATACAACTTCAGCTTATCCAGCGAAGACGGTCCCAAGCCGGATTCCGTCGATCTGGAGCTTAGCAAACGTAAGTCAATAGAGTATACAACGAAGAAAATATGAGCCAATATAAGTAGAGGCTGACTCAGAAGTATGAAAATGTCATTCCTGCGAATGTCTTTATATCCTGCTTTAGCAGGGCAGGGATCTGATGAACACTGGCTTTCTCGCAACGTTAAAAAGGATTTTATTCGGAATTTCGATCTTATGGGACAGCCTCTACTCTAAAAACATATACGGAAATGTCACATTGAGCGTAGTCTAAGTGCAGTACTATTTCCCAGTTATTTGCTGATTCTCTTGAAAGTCATAAAAATTTTAAAACATTCTTCATCATTCTCCACTTTCATCGCCTAAAAATGTTAATTCAAGATCAATCCCTGCACTTGTTTTTTGTCAGAAAAATTCACAAATTATAAATTTGGAATAAACTCATATACAAAAATCTAAGATAAACTATGACATTAGATATTATACTTTTCATACTTGGATCGGTTTTGATCGTAGCAGGCTTGGTTGGGTGCTTCCTGCCCTGGATACCCGGACCGCCATTATCATATCTGGCATTGATCTCATTACAATTAACCTCCGCCCATCCATTTACAGCCGAAGTGCTGATAATCTACGGTGTATTAACTTTAGTCGTAACAGTTATTGATTACATAATACCAATAATTGGAATAAATTATTCAGGAGGTACCAAATACGGCAACATAGGGGGTATGGTCGGTCTTGCTGCCGGATTTCTCATTTTCCCGATAATCGGCATCATTGTCGGACCATTTATCGGCGCTGTTATTGGTGAAATGATCGGCGGCAAGGATTTTAATTCTGCGCTGAGAGCCGCAATTGGTTCATTTATCGGACTTCTGGCTGGCACATTTATTAAGCTGGTTCTAAGTAGTTTTATGACTTATTATTTCTTAAGATCTTTCTTACAAATACAAATATGACAGATTCAGAACTAGATTTCAAAAAAAGTCTTCCTGCTGAGTTCTTTCGGCGTGATGCTGAAACAGCAGCTTATGAGCTCCTTGACAAAATTATGGTCAGGATTCTCAACGGAAACACACTACTTGCTGCCAGAATAGTAGAAACCGAAGCATATCTTCCCGAGAACGATCAAGCCAGTCATTCTTATCCCGGATTGACCAAACGCAACCGCCCAATGTTCGAAGCAGGTGGAATATTATATATTTATAAAATTTACGGAATACATCATTGCTGCAACATCGTTACCGATAGGAGGGAACGTGGCAGCGCAGTACTGATACGGGCGGCAGAACCCCTCATAGGAATGGATTTAATGGGAAAATTTCGAGGCATTGAAAATCATCAGATCCTATGCAAAGGTCCCGGAAATTTTGCAAAGGCAATGAATTTTTCACTTGAAGATAATTTTATTCCGGCTTATTCTAAAAACCTCTATTTTGTCCAAAATCATGATTTTGGTCTTGATAATGTTATGCAAAGCCGGAGAATAGGCATCAATAAAGCTTCGGATTTGGAATTGCGCTTTTTTTGCATGGACTCAAAATATGTTTCATCTAATAAAAAAGGAAAAATTTATCAAAAAAAATGAAAGAATTACACAAAATAACTCTAAATTTCTTTTATAGTCTTGTAAAATTCCGTAATTTTTAGTAATTAGTTATAGATAATAAACGGATAATCATTGCAATTTTTAATAATTGTGAAAGTAATAATGGCAATAATACTTAAAACACTTACTGATGAAAGGTTTAAATTGAAAGGTAAACTTCTGCAAATATTAATTTTGAAATTTAAAGCAATTATTATCCTGTATAAATTACATTTTGCCGGAAACAAATTAGCAATTATAAGGAGATAGATGATGCGCCGATTGCTTACGGTTTTTATCTTGATTTTATTAATAGCAACTATTAAGAGCTTCTCACAGAATTACGCTGATGAACCTTATGATCCCAGACCAAGTTACGGTGTTTTTGGCAACTTTTACCTGAACTTGCATACTGCCAATTTCGAAGCCCTCGACGAAGAAATATATCCAAGCTGCTGCCTTGGATACGAATCCGGCAGCGGTATAGGACTTGGCCCGGCTCTGCTTTATTCATTACCTCTTACCGACCAGTGGGAGCTTACTATTCGTGCTGCATATATGAATCTGAGCGGCAAACTTACCAGCGATGAAAAAATTGGTGCTGTCTTCAATCCTTCTACAAATTCCAGCGTAGAAGGAAAGATCGAACACAGCATCGATGCCACTCTGACTTCGGTTGCGTTGCAGCCGATGGCGAGCTACCGTGTCTCAAATCAGTTCAGACTTCATATTGGATTGAGAGCTGGAGTCATGCTTGATAAATCCTTCGAACAAAAAGAAGAAATAGTCACCCCGGATTACGCTGCTTTTCTTGAGACCGGTAAAAGAACCAGGTTCGAATTTTCCGGCGAAATACCCGATGCCTCAACAGTTGATATCGCCGGTATGGCAGGAGCTTCCTACGATCTGCCATTGAACGCGAGCTATACGTTGTTCCTGGTTCCCGAGGCATACTTAGCCTATGGGATTACCCCTATAGCGTCGGATCTTACATGGAATGTGCTGACAATTACAGGCGGAGTTGGCTTGAGATGGGCGCCCCGCGAGATCATTCCGGTTAAACCGCCCCCGCCGCCGCCGGCGCCGGCTCCATTGCCTGAGCCGCCTGTTCCGCCAAGAGCACCGGCACTTGATGCTGCCATTGAAGCTGTTGGTGTCGAAGATGACGGTACTGAAACGGAAGTCTCTGTTTTGCGAGTCGAGGAATTCCTTTACAGGCGTATGCACCCGGTTCTTAACTTTGTATTTTTCAAAGAAAATTCAGCTAAGATCCCCGGCAGATATATTCGAATGAGTGAGCAGGAAAAAGATGATTTCAGTGTGAGACAGCTATATGACCTGAAGAGAATGGAAGTATATCACCAGGTATTGAATATTGTCGGCAAGAGAATGTCATTTTATCCGCAGGCTCGGGTCACTCTCGTAGGATGCAATTCAAATCAGGGACCTGAGAAAAATAATATTGAGTTATCAAGACAAAGAGCCGAAGCAGTTAAAAATTATCTTGTAAATGTTTGGGATATCCCTGAAAAAAGAATTGAAACCGAAGCAAGAAATCTGCCTGAATTACCCTCCAATCCTGATGATCCCGACGGTATTAAGGAAAACAGAAGGGTGGAGATTAGAGCTAATATCCCTCAGGTGTTTGAACCTATGATTATTAGGGATACTCTGAGACAATCAAATCCTCCGCATATAAGATTCAAACCTGAAATATATGCTGACATAGGCGTACAATCATGGAAAATAATAACAAGTCAAAAAAATAAGAACCTCCGCGTATTCAGCGGTACTGGAGAGCCGCCAAAACAAATTGACTGGGATATGGAACAGGAAGACGAACAGGATTATGTACCCCGCTTCGATCAACCTCTGCATTACAGATTGAGAATAGTCGACAACGACAACAAAGTCTGGGAGTCACCAAAACAGCTAATGCCCGTCGACCAGGTCACTATACAGAAGAAAATTCTGGAAATGCGCGAGGATAAGGAAATCGACCGGTTCAGTCTTATTATGTTCGGATTTAATCAATGGACATTGGGAGAAGACAATCAAAGAATAATCGATTTTGCTAAGAAAAGAATAAAAGATAATTCTACTGTAGAAATTCTTGGTTACTCTGATCGCGTTGGAGATGAACAGCACAACCTCGAGCTTTCTCGTAAAAGAGCTTATGCAGCCGCGGATGCTCTTGGAGTATCCACAAAGCACGCTCAGGGCTTGGGCGAAAGGGAATTGCTGTTCAACAACGATCTCCCTGAAGGGCGTTTTTACAGCAGAACTGTCACGATAGAAATAATTACACCGATTCAGTAACAAAATCGATTTTCATCTGTTTATATGAATAATAGTAGTAAATTCTTCTGAAACTATTTATTAAAATAACATCTTAAACTAAATTGAAAACAAACTTGAAAAAAATTTTCAATAACATCTGGAGGCAGCAAAGATGAAATACATTACCAAATTATTAGCCTCAACAATAGTTGCTTTATTTATGACTTCCGCACTATTTGCACAGAATATAGAAGTTGTAAATGTCGACCCGAGCAACTATCCTGAAATATTCATGGAATTCCATGCTTATGACACCGACGGCAATAAAATAAGAAATTTCAACTGGAACAACGACATTGAGGTCACCGACGGCGGATTGCAAAGAGATCTTATTCTCAACAAATCCGAATGCCCCAAGGGCATATCCAAAGTTTCATTAGTACTGATTTTGGACTTGTCCCTTTCCATGTCAGACCCAATGCCAAACAACGGTCGAACCAGGTTTGATTTCATGAAAAATGCAGCCCTTGTATGGATTGATGCTCTTCCCGAAGGGCGTGCAGAATGTTCAATTATTGGCTTTTCATCCGGAGTTTATCGAAATCCTAAACTGCTTCATAAATGGGTTCCCATAAATGACGTAAATCGACAAACCCTTAAAGATTCAGTAAATCAAGCTCCTTTACTTCAGGGAACTAATTATAATTCTGCATTTTTTGGAAATCCAAACACTGGTGAAATAGGTGCTTTCGATCTTGCCAAAACAGCAAAATACAAACCTGTTTTCATTTTCATAACCGATGGAGGACACGATCCCTCTCATCATCCTAATCCCGGACTTTTTAGAACCGGTGATGTTGTCAGAGAAGCTAATGAACTAGATGTCTCCATCTATTCAATCACGATTGCTGATATCAGCCAAGATGATCTAAACAACTTAAATAGTATCAGTGGACAAACCGGCGGTGACGTATATTTCGGCTTAGAATCCCAAGCAGAAATTGAGTCTATCATTCAGGATATCCTCACAGACATCGACCCAAGCGAATACCCCGCACCCTGCTACGTCACATGGAACGGACACTGCGAAAGCGGCAAAGTTAACTTCATAGCTAACAATGTCCCCGCAAGTACAACATTTACCTATAACATACCCGATTCCGTCCTGCCAAAGTTAGCGGCTGATAACAAAGAACCATTCTTCTTGAATCCACCTATAGGACAAACCGTAACCAAAACCGTGACTCTAACGGCTATAGACAATTTCGTTGAATTCACTGGGATAAATTCTTCCGACCCGGCATTTGGCATACAGGGCGGCTTATCAGGAAGGATAGACGAAGACGGTATGAAGACAATAACCATAACTTACACCGCCCCGGATTCGACTTGCCACGAAGCAAATTACGAGATAGAAGGCTCTGCCTGCAGGGGAAATGTACTTAATCCTCATGCCGGCTGGTTTTTCGTCAAAACGATAGATGTCGGCTCCCTTGCTCTCGGTAAGAGAAGAGACATCACCGTTACTCAAAGGATTTGCAACTGGACCTGCATAGATGCCAAAATTGACGATATAATTATCAAAGGCGACAATGCAGGCGATTTCAAACTGGAAAGCGGCATCTCTAAAGGATCTGTCATTCCGGCTGGTACCTGTGTTGATATCGTCATGCAATTCGATCCCCAGGCTCAGGGCGACCGCAAAGCCAAATTCGTCGTCAAAGCCTTCGGCGAAGAACACGAAGGCGACATAATCGGCTATGGCATAGGTGATGCAAAAATCGAAGTGGCTGACAACATTGATTTCGGCAGCGCCGATTGCCAAAATCCACAGAAAGATAAAGATTTGACAGTCAAAAATCTGGGCGAACTAGAACTTGTAATAAACAATATCTCTTTCGGCGGCACCGATTTCAGTTTTGTACCGGCTCCGGATTTCCCGGATACAATAGATCCGCAGCAGCAAAAAACCTATACAATCCGATTTGAACCCGGGCAAAACACTGGAAATATAACAGATCAGGCTACAATTACAAGCAACGCAAAAGGTCAAAACCAGATAGAAGTCGAATTGACCGGAGTAGGAGAGAAGGTCGAGATCACCACCGACAAAAAAGAAATCGATTTCGGTACAATCTGCCCTGACAGCGTCGCCACAGAAAAGATTACCCTTACAAACGAAGGCACTATGGATGTCGGTGTCAACACAAGCAACATCGATCCATTTACAATGACCACCACCAATTGGAATCTTACAGGGAACGGCGGCACGTCAGAAGTCTCAGTGAATTTCTCCAGCTCCGTCGAAGGCGCTTTCGAAGAAGAACTCATCTTCACCGACGACTACTGCAATTACAAAGATACCGTCATAGTCAAAGGTATAGTCGCAGGACCTGAAGTCACAGCAAATCCCAGCCCATTTGTCATGTCAGCAGATATCGGCAGTCCCGAACAAAAAACACTAACCCTGACGAACAATTCCGATCGCGATCTGCAAATTTCTGATCTTCTGCCTCAGAATGGACAGTTCACTATCATTAGCGTTACCCCCCCGAATAAAATAGTCTCAGCTAACGGAGGCACCGCTGAAGTTGTGATTGAGTATGATCCAACAAACACTGATGACATTGACACAGAACTTATCATAAATGGAACACCGTGTAATTATACAAAATCAATTGCCTTACAGGGGCGTCCCGGTCAGGCTGTAGCTGAATTATCCATCCGCGATGATTACGAAGCCATGATTGGCGGCAGCATTTCAGTAAATATTGACCTGATCAACAAATCCGCAGGATACAGCTCAACAAACATTAGCACTATAAGCCTGGAATTAGCTTACGATAACAGCCTGCTCACCCCGTCAGGATACACCAACGATGGCGTCCTTGAATTGAATAACATACCGACCAACGGAACAAATGCTGATGAAACACTCGTCACAATTAATTTCGACGTCGAATCCGGCGCTACAGTTTTATTCAGTGATCTCGCAGCTTTCAACGCTGTGGATGACGGTGGCAGTGTTCTAATAGTACCAGACACCGGCAGGTTCACCGTCAAAGAAGCCACAGCGCGCCTCTATACAAGCGACGTAAAGGCAGAGCCGGGCGAAGTCTTCGACATGACATTCTTCATCAGCGACGCATCCAATCTCTCTGCGGACGTCAATGAAGGCATCGAAGTCGACATTTCATTCAACGCCACTCTTATCGAACCGGCAGGCAACACGCCCGAAGGTACCGTCACCGGTACGGGCAAGAGCGCGGTTCGTACAATTCGAATAGACGATCTGCCAATTGTTACCGGCACTGGCGAACAGACACTAAAATCATACAAATTCCGCGCCATGCTCGGAAATGCTGAAACTACGGAAATCGTTCTTAGCGATCCCGCAGTCAAAAACGGGCAGGTAAGTTTCGACATCGACACGGCTATGTTTGAGCTCGAAGGCATCTGCCGCAAAGGTAATACTATACGGTTGCTGGATCCTTACGCCAACACTAACGCAGGCTTCAACAGCATCGTCCCGAATCCGGTCGAGCGCTCTGCTGAGATCGAATACACTCTCGTCGAACCTGGTTATACATCCATCTGGCTTGTAAATACCCTTGGCGAAAAAGTCAGGAAAATCACTGCCGGCAATATGGAACCGGACACCTACAATTTCACTATGGAAACATCCGATCTTAATTCGGGACTTTACATGATAATTCTGCAAACCCCGACGGATAAATTTTCGCGGACGCTGCAGATATTGAAGTGATAGCGCTGATTATTAATTTTCATTAAAAATTCCCCCTTTGCCATATTTTCTTGGCAAAGGGGAACTTTTTTTATAATTTGTTAATGATATTAATGCAATAAATTTTTGAAATAAATTAAATTATAAATTTCACAATATGATCAAAAAATGGGAAACCGTTGGCAAGCGCAAGATAGACAACTTCAAAATTTTCGATCTTCATTGGATAAAACGCCGACACCCCGATTGGAACAAAGAATCCGAATTCGTACTGATCGACTCACCAAGCTGGGTAAACATAATTCCTCTCACATACGACAACAAAGTCATCTTTGTGAAACAGTACAGACATGGCATCGACGAGCTTACACTCGAAGTCCCCGGCGGTCTCGTCGAAAAAGGCGAAGACCCCGGCGCGGCAGGCGAAAGAGAATGCATGGAGGAAACAGGCTTTTCCTCGGCGGAACGGGCGGTTTTTCTCGGCGAGAACCATCCGAATCCGGCATTCCTGAATAATTCCTGCTTTTCTTACGTATGGTTCGGCTGCGAGAAAACCGCAGAGCAAAATCTCGAAGGAAATGAGGATATTAATGTGCTCGAAATTCCGCTAAATGAAATAAAAAATTATATTTTATCAGGGAAAATTAAACACTCGCTTGTTTTAACCGCATTTTTCTTTTATTTTTTAAAATTTGAAAAATTATAATTTAATTTTTTGATTGGATAAATGGGCAAAATAATAACGATCGCAAATCAAAAGGGCGGGGTAGGCAAAACGACCACTTCTGTCAATCTGGCTGCTTCATTAGCCGCTGCCGAGCATTCCGTGCTGCTGATCGATATCGATCCGCAGTCAAATGCTTCCAACGGCATCGGCATCGATACAAGAGACCTCGAAAAAACTATCTACGAGATAATGGTCAACGGAGTAGCACCCGATGGGGCAATACTTAACACGGAAATGGACTCTTTACATCTCATTCCATCGCATATCAATCTTGTCGGCGCGGAAATCGAGATGGTCAACGTTAACAAGCGCGAATTAGTGCTGAAAAACGCCCTGAAAAAAGTAATGAACAATTATGAATTCATTATAATTGATTGTCCGCCCTCACTGGGACTTCTGACACTTAACGCACTGAGCGCTGCGCATTCGGTTCTTATACCCGTACAGTGCGAATATTATGCGCTCGAAGGATTGGGCAAGCTGCTGAACACAATTTCGATAGTGCGCTACCACCTCAACACCGAACTGGACATCGAAGGCGTCCTCCTGACAATGTTCGACACGAGGCTGCGATTATCCAACCAGGTAGTCCAGGAAGTACGTAACCACTTTGAAAATAAGGTCTTTAAGACTATCATTAATAGAAATGTAAGATTGTCGGAATCGCCAAGCCACGGCAAACCTGTCCTGCTTTACGATGCGCTAAGCACAGGTTCCAGAGATTATCTCAATCTGGCAAAGGAAATAATTGACAAAAATAAATCATATATCAAAAGAAAATAAATTCGTTACAGCTTAGATGACAAAGAAGAAGAAAATAAAACCGGGTTTAGGAAAAGGACTTGGGGCGCTGCTCCCGTCAATTGAGTATCAGGAAAAGGGATTCAAAATATCCCGCGAAGACGAAGAAGAACAGCTCCACGGGCACATGGCTATGATCGATGTGCACAGGATACACCAAAATCCTTATCAGCCCAGACGCGACTTCGATCCGCAGGCTCTCGAAGACCTAAAAAATTCCATTATCGAGCATGGTGTCATCCAGCCGATAACCGTCCGCCGCGATCTCAACGGCTACGAGATCATCGCCGGCGAACGACGCCTGCGCGCCACCATAGATGCTGGTTTCGAATCCATCCCCGCTTATGTAATGGACATCGACAGCGGACCCGACAGCCTGACCATAGCTTTGATAGAAAATGTCCAGCGAGAGGACCTTAATCCTATCGAAACAGCGCACGGTTTCCATCGGCTTATTGAGGAATGCGGACTTACACAGGAAGTCGTCGCCGACAAAGTAGGCAAAGACCGCACTACGGTAACCAACTTCCTGCGTCTACTCAGGCTCCCCGAAAAAATACAGGAAAGCCTCCGCAAAAAAGAACTGCGAATGGGGCATGCAAGGACGCTGCTGGGATTAAAGAGCCAGAAGGACATGCTTTTAGTCTGGAAGCAGATCATCGACAAAGGCTTGTCCGTCCGTGAGACAGAAAAACTCGTGCGCGGCGTGGAGAGCGGCAAAAAAGTCCTCGACCCCGCAGAAAAGAAAAAGAAGAAAGATCCCAAATCCAATGTAGATCCTCAGTTAGCGGTAGTCATCAACGACACCGAAGACCGCCTGCGCCACGTATTCGGCACCCAGGTAAAGATAAAGCCTAAGTCCAAGGAAAGCGGCATGATCGAGCTGGAATTTTACTCTAGAGAAGATCTGGACCGCCTGCTGGATCTGTTTGCAATGATCGAGGAAAAGATGGGGTAGGGAATAACAAGTTTAATCAGATGTCCCAAATAGTTTTGAAACAGCAAGTTCATGGAAATTTCAAATACATATCAAATCAGAGTTCGTTATGCAGACACCGACAGAATGGGTTTCGTTAATAACGGCAGGTATTTAACTTATTTCGAAATCGGAAGATCAGAACTCATGCGTCATCATGGACTGCCCTACACCGAATTCGAGAAGCGTGGATTTTACCTCCCCCTGACAGAAAGCAGGGTATTTTACAAAAATCCGGCTTTTTATGATGACTTGCTTGACATTAAAACAATACTTAAATTGGAACTCAAAGCAACAGTCAGATTCGATTATAATATTTTTCGGTCTGATACGACAATTGCTAAAGGATATACAGTTCATGTCTTTATGAACAGAGAATCAAGGCGCCCGATTAAACCGCCTGCGATTTTTCGCGAAGCACTGGCTTCATTTGAAAAGAAAATTGATTTGTAACTAATTAACGGGGATTTATAGCCGCTTTATACTGAATTCATAAGGTAGTACTATTTTAGGGAAAAGTTCTATGTCAAAATTAAAATTTTTTATTAGTCTATCAATAGTTTTACTTCTGTTCAAAGTTGAATTATCCGCCGAAACCTCCCCGTTTCAATATCTCAGGTTTCACTCCAGCGCTCGGTCCGCAGCTTTAGCTGGTTGCTTCGTTTCCATGCCCGAAGACCCCAACGCTGTATTCTTTAATCCTGCAACTATTTACACTGTGGATGAAAAGCCATTCTCTTCAACCTTCGTCAAAAATGTACTCGACATAAACGCCGGACTCGTTACTTACACCCACGAATTCGAAAAGAACGGCGGTAAATTCGCCGGAGCAATTGGCTATACAAACTACGGAGCATTCGACAAAGCTGATAAATACGGCAATATCACCGGCTCATTCGGCGCTAATGACCTGACATTCCAGGGCTCCTATGCTAATGAACTAGACTCAAACCTGTATTACGGCGTTTCAGCCAAAATTCTATTCGTAAATATCGAAAAAGCAAGCTCCTTTGCCTTTGCAGTTGACGCAGGCTTGCTTTATCAATTCCCCGACGGCAGATCAAATGCCGGCTTATCCATACTTCATGCAGGCTCGCAATTAACCACATTAGACGGAGTACATGAAGCACTGCCGCTAGACATCCGCATGGGTATCAATCACAGACTCCGCGGACTGCCGCTGCTCGTAAATGCTTCTTTCCACCATCTCGCAGACAAAACAAACAGTCTGTTTGATAAATTCAAGAACTTCTCTCTTGGAGGCGAGCTGTATATTGGCGGCTATGTTATGCTGCGCCTCGGCTACGACAACCAGATCAGAAACTATACAAGCCTTGATTCCGACAAAAAATTCTCCGGCTTTTCCGGCGGCGCCGGTCTAAAGCTGGAAAACTTCAACTTCGATTACGGAATGTCGATGATGGGATCATCTGCAACCATGCATAGATTCAGTATTGGCATGAACTTATAAAACGGAGGAGTAAATGAAATATATCGCTGCTATTTTGACTATTCTATTTATTTCAATTAATATTAACTATGCTCAGCAAAGCAATCAATCACAAAACATAGAACCTGAATTTGTTGTTGAAGATGTTATTTTCGTCTACCAGAGCCTCATGAAAATAGACATTAAAGGCAGCGAAGCAGACAAATTTCTAACAATAAAAAAGCTCCTCGAAGATAGTATTACCCGCATTCAGCAGCAAGAAATGAAACCGGGGGACAAGATCACCATTAATATGGAACTTACGACCGCCCAGGACATAATAAATTTTATGCAGCGTGCCACATTTAAAGGTGCTGAAGCCGTCAGTTACAAACGTTTCATCGAAGCGCTTAAAAATGCTGCCAAAAAGCTGCAATCAGAAACAAATGAATAATGCTGTACAAAACATATTTTTCAACACCTTAGCAAAATAAGCTAATATTGCCATAAAGTAATTTTGAATTTATTAAACAAATCGTTTTATGAAGCAAAGTGTTATTACAATACTCACAGACTTTGGCACAAAGGATTCTTATGTTGGGATAATGAAGGGCGTCATCGCAGACATCTGCCCCGAAGCTAAGGTTATTGACTTAACTCATGCCGTAAATCCCGGCAATATCAAGCAGGCAGCATTCATGCTGGTAAATTCAGTGGATTATTTCCCGGCAGGTACAGTTTTTCTTGTAGTTGTTGACCCGGGAGTGGGCAGCAGCCGAAAACCTATAGCTGCCAAAATTGGCGATAAATACTTCGTAGCACCCGATAACGGAGTCTTGAGTTATGTATTTGAAAATGAAAAATTTGAAGCTGTAATCATTGACAACACCGAATATCATCTGAAAAATGTGAGCACTACTTTTCATGGCAGGGATATATTCTCTCCAACAGCCGCCTACCTTGCCGCTAAAATAAACAAATCCCGCAAAATCAAACTCACCGACTTCGGAAAACCTATCTCCGAAGATAACCTCGTCCAGCTTGGATCCCCATTATGTGAAACCGACAAAAGCGGCGCGCTTTTTGGCGAAATAATGCATATCGACATTTTCGGCAATCTGATCACTTCCATCAAATCCAGCGATATCAATGATTTCGACAAAAACAAAATCAAATTCGAGTTGGGGAAAGTCAAACTTCAGGGATTGAAAAATACTTTTTCCGATGTCAAATCAGGTAAACCCGTGGCATACATCGGCAGCTCCGATTACCTCGAATTCGGCATACGCGATGGAAACTTGGCTCAAAAGCACAATCTCACCATATCAGAAAAAATCAAAATCAAATAAAATTTGAACAGAGCCACCTACAAAATTATTTTATCAATCTTATGATAAAAAAAATGTTTGCTAATTTGCCATTTTACTATTAATTTCGATTAAGGAAAGAAGCATTTTCAGTTTTCCATTTCTTTCAAACTTTCCAAAGCATTTTAAGCAAATCTTTGCACAAAGAGATCTAGTTTTTAAATACAGACATAATAAAAAAAATGAGATAAATTAAATATTATCCATTATAGCTCAGGGAGAATAATGTTTACTAAATCCTTCATTTTAATTATACTTCTTTCCCTGCCTTTAACCTTTCTCTCGGCACAGCCAAAGCTAAATATCGAGAGCGGCAAGGTCATAGAATTAGGCAGTCTCAGCCACGACGACGGCATCCGTAAAGCAGCCATTACCCTAAGAAATACAGGTAATGAGCAACTGGAAATTTTCGAGATCAGGCATCCTGCCAATATCAGCCTATCTTTTGAAAAAGTAAATATCGATCCTGGTAATGTTGCGAATTTGGTTATCGAATTTGATCCCTCAAATCTGAAGGGCAGGCTGACACAGAATATCACGTTTTTCACTAATGAATTTAAACCGGGAGTAAAAGATTATGTACGAATAAGGGCAAATGTCACCCAGCCAATAATGCTGGAACACGAAAACATAGCCGCAGCCCTTATGAGAGGAAAAGAAGCAGAAACAAAATTAAAGATCTACAATCACTCAGCCAATGAAATTACTATCAGGAGTGTCGACCAGCCTGATAATATTCTGCTTAACATCTCTGAAGAGCAGGTAATCCCTCCCAAATCCGAATTCACACTTGAGGTTATTGTTTTCCCCGATGAAAAAGGAAATTCAACATACAAATTGAAATTTACAACCTCGCACAAATTATTTAATGAAATTGAGATACCTGTCTACATTCGATATTTAAAATAAACTAAAATATTCCTCTCATAACTCAGGAGTTTATCAAATGAAAAAGATAAATTTAATAGCAGTAGTAATTATATCATTGTTATTATTAATTCCTATGTCCAGGAATAGCTATGCGGATTTAACCATTGACGACAGCACGTACAGCGTCACTGAATTAGTCAAAGACATTCTTCTTGGGGGAGGTGTAACTGTCAATTCAATTACCTTCTCAGGCAGAGACAAGGACGATCCTTCTTATGATGCCTCAGTCGGAACTTTTAACGGCGAGGAATCAAACATAGGAATTGATAAAGGCATTTTTCTGGGATCCGGCAGAACAAAAGATGCACCGGGACCTAACAGCAGTTGGTATACTTCATATTACATAGATACTGATGGTGACGATGACCTTGACCAGATTATTAACCCATACTCAACTTATGATGCAACAGTAATTAAGTTTGAATTTGTTCCTTTATTCAAAAAGATATCCTTTAAATATGTTTTTGCATCCGAGGAATACAGAGAATTCGTGTGCAGTCCTTATAATGATGTTTTTGGATTTTTCATAAGCGGATCAGGAATAGACGGCGATTTTACCGATGATGCCGTCAACATTGCTACTATACCTGACACAAATATTTATGTAGCCATTAATAATGTTAACGATGCCTGCCATGACACTGTTGATGGTGCTGATTCTTACTGTTCTAATTGGGGGTCTTGTGATTCCTCTTTCTCGGAATATTTTGTATGCAATACTTCAACCTGTCAGGATTCTACAACTGTTGAATTTGATGGTTTTACAAAAGTATTTACCGCTGAAATTGACTCTTTGACTCCCTGCAAAAAATATGTGATCAAACTTGCTGTGGCTGATGCTTCCGATCAGCTTTGGGATTCGGGAGTATTTCTCGAAGCAGGCAGCTTTGAAAGTCTGGGGGAATACGGAAGTACTGAGGCAACTGTTTGTTCGGATGAAAAAAAGAAGATAGGACCCGATTCTGTCTCAGGAGTTACGTATACATGGACAGATCCAAATGGTTATCTGAATGATACAAGCTATGCCAATCCTACTGTTCAAATAACAAACACCAGTGACACAAACCAGACATATAAATTCCCTTTGAAAATATCCGATTGCGTATCGACTACATTTACTGTTACTGTTTATCCCGAACCTGATCCTGATATTTCAGGTAAAGATACTGTATGTCCTAATGCTTCTGATGAAAAATATTCTGTAACAGCTGCCTCGGGAAGTTCTTATACCTGGACAATATCTTCCGGAGCTGGCATAACGACCGGCACAAATTCCAATAGCATTTCAGTTGACTTCGGCGATGGCGGTGAAAACGCAGTTATTTATATCACTGTCAGAGAAATGAACTCGAATGGATGCATAGATACTGACACTATTGTAGTATCAATAAAAAGTAATCCGACACCATTAATAGCAGGTAACATATATTTCTGTCAGAATGAAACAGGCGATTTTGAAGCATATATGCCTAAAACGGGAAGCACTTATTCTTGGAGTTGTACAGGTGGAACACCGACAAGCGGTAGTGGAACTGATTTTCAGGTAACGTGGGGGACTGGTACAACCGGTGAAGTAACCCTCACCGAGACAGATAAATATGGTTGCGAGGGGACATATAAATCGAATATAACTATCTGGCCTCGCCCCGAAGCTGTCATTTCCGGTGAAACTGATGTTTGTGCCGGAGGTACTGAAAATTATGACAGCGGCGATGACCATGAAGATCCAATGGCTATGTTGTTCTATAACTGGGATGTCTCAGGAGGTGCTGCAATAAACGGAGCTGATGACGAACAAACGGTGGAGCTTTCATTGCAGGAGGCAGCAGGAACAGCTGCCTTAACACTGTACAAATGGGCTTACTACTCCGGAAACAACGAGACTCAGTGTATTGATACCGCTGAAATTACGATAACTATACATGAGTTAAGCCCTGTCATCAACTGTAAAAATATGGAAGAAGACTGCATGGTTTGCGCTAATGAGGACGGTGTAAGCTACACGACGGAGTCTGTTGAAGGCGGTGTTTTTGAATGGAATGTCACAGGCGGCACCATCAGCAGTGGTACCGGAACTAATGAAATTGAAATTGATTGGGGAAGCGCCGGAACCGGAGAGGTTTCTGTTAAAGTTACTGATGCAAATGGCTGTATTGGTTATGATACTTTATCTGTAACTATCAATCCTCTTCCAACACCTCGCGTAACCGGTGATGAGTACGTTTGCGAGAATGGCAGCGGAGATTATTCCGTTGAGGATACGGAAGGTCATTACTACATCTGGTCAGTCGGTTCCGGAGGAACAATTGAAGGAGCCAGCGACCAAAGAAAAGTCACAGTTAACTGGACAACCCCCGGCAATCATAAAGTATACGTTACGCAAACATCTGAATACGGCTGCGAAACAACTGATGATTTCCCGGTTAATGTTACAGCCCTTCCGACACCAAGTCTTGGAGAATGCGAGTCCGTTTGCGCTTACTCGAAGGGTGTTGAGTATTCAACAGCATACAATGACGGACACCAGTATGACTGGTCAGTTTCTGGCGGTACAATTACCGAAAACAATGGAAATTCTATATTAATAGATTGGGGAGCAGCAGGGACAGGTGAAGTATCAGTGACTGAAACTATTCCAATAGGTGAAGGGGAATCCGGCTGTTCACAAAGAACGAGTTGTGAAGTTATTATCAATGCACTGCCTACACCGGAAATATCGGGTGAATCTGACGTTTGCGACGATGAAAAAGGACTTATTTACCAGACTCAATTAAACGACGGAAGTAATTACAATTGGTCAATATCCGGTGCAGGTACAATCACAAATGGTGAATTAACACACAAAGTGACTGTTAATTCCGGAGTTGGTACTTCAACTTTAATCGTCACTGAATTTGATGCTAACGACTGTACTGCAAGTGATACAATTGAAGTTACTACACATGAATATCCCGATCCTCTAATATCCGGAACGGACGAGCTTTGCGAATACACATCAACCGTTCAGTATTCAACTAATTATGATTCCGATAACACATACAGTTGGGAAGTAATTGGAGGGGATTTTTCGGAAGGTTCTAATCCCGCTCAGATAATTGTCGATTGGGGAGAATCCGGTAATGGCGAAGTCATTGTCACCGAGACAAGTGAATACGGCTGCGAAAGCGAGGATAGCTATGCCGTCACTATACATCCTAATCCTGAACCATCAATATCGGGTGATGATGATGTATGCGAGCAGGATGCAGGTGTGCAGTATTTAACTCAATCGAACTCCGGCAGTACTTATTTCTGGTCCGTTACCGGAGGAAACATTGTACAGGATAATGGAGCCGGCATTCTCGTTGACTGGGGTAATTCAGGCAGCGGAGAAGTATCTGTCAAAGAGATCAGTATTCATGAGTGTGAAGGAACGGATACTTTTCCCGTAACAATAAATCCTAAACCCGAACCTGTAATCTCCGGTCCAAATGAAACATGTCAAAACGGTGAAGAAGTTACTTATTCAACCCGGCAAAACAGTGGCAACAATTATAGCTGGTCTGTTAGTGGGGGAGAAGTTGTTGGTTCACAAAATCAGAACACAATTACTGTCATTTGGGGGGCTCCCGGTACTGGCAAGCTTACTGTCACTGAAGTGAATCAATACGGATGTGAAGCTTCAGATGATCATACAGTCACGATATACGACAACCCCGCTCCTGACATTCAGGGCGTATCAAGAGTCTGTGCAATGACAAAGAGAGTTGAATATTCAACTGAATATGACCCTGATAACTCCTATGACTGGAACGTCACGGGCGGCAATTATGCCGAAGGATCAAATCCAGCAGCAATTCTTATAGACTGGGGCAGTGGACCTTCCGGCAGAGTTTCAGTCACTGAAACTTCCGAGTTTGGCTGCGACGGCTCAGATGTATTAGAAATACAAATTGATCCAATACCAGAACCTAAAGTAACAGGAAAAACAGACCCTTGCGAAGGTGAATCAGGAGTAATCTACTCAACGAAGTCAAACAGGAATAACTCATTCACTTGGGAAGTAACTGGTGGAACAATACTGTCTGGTCAGGGAGCATCAAGAATTACCGTTGAATGGAATGGACCCGGTTCGAGTACTGTAAAAGTTACGGAGACAACTGAAATTGGTTGCTCTGCTTCCGATGAATTGCAGGTAACTGTTCATGAAAATCCTGAACCCGTTATTGCCGGCGAATTCGAACTATGCGCTGAGGAAGAAGGAGAAGTCTATTCCACAGTCGATAATCCTGCCTGGGGTTATAAATGGACTGTTAACAGAGGAACTTTGATGAGTGGACAGGGAACTTCTTCAATTACTGTTAACTGGGGTAAAGCCGGTACAGGAAGAATAGAGGTAGTTGTTACTTCTGAATACGGGTGCCGCGGAGAAGCAGCACAGGATATTTCGATTTATCCGTATCCTGAACCAAGAATTACCGGCGATAAGGATGTCTGCGCTGAAGAGAGCGGCATCATATACACAACGCAAGATAATACTGCCGAAGGTAACACATATAGATGGACAATCGCCGGTGGGCAGATAACATCAGGACAAACTACACCGGAGATTACAGTTCAATGGGGAGATGCCGGAACCGGGACGCTGTCTGTTACTGAGACCTCAATTCATGGTTGTCCAACTACTGTTAATTATACGGTAACTAAAAATCCTTTACCCGAAGCAGGAATAACAGGACCCGTAAGCTCATGTGCACATAATTATTCGGAGTTTTCAACCACCGCCGAGCGAGGTACAACTACTGAATGGTCGGTTGATGGTGGACAGCTCTTATCACCTGTAGATGCCCTGAATATTAAAGTACTCTGGGGGAATGCTGGTCGCGGAACAGTAACATTAAAACAGGTAATTCTACGAACAGGTTGTTCCAGGACAACAAATCGATCTGTCGATATTAATCCGCTGCCGGAGCCAATTGTATCAGGCAACGCTAAAGTATGCGGAACAAGCACCCACACTTATTTCTCCATGTCTAATGAAGGAGTTTCTAATCACTGGAAAGTATTGCGAGGTACGATAACCGGTGATCATACAGGAAGAAATATAGACGTAGAATGGGATGAATTGGGTTCCGGTGTGGTCACTCTGATCCAAACAACAGAAGATGGTTGTATTGATTCTACTGAGTTTAACGTAAGAATCAACAGACTCCCGTCTGCTCAAATTGTTGGCGATAGAGAGGTTTGTGCAAATAATTTTATAACTTATACAACTTCATGCAATATTAAAATGAAATATCGCTGGTCTGTTACCGGAGGTTCAATCATCGGTTCTTCAACTGAAAACGATTTACGAGTACGTTGGGGCAGCCCCGGTGAAGGCAAGATAACTGTCGTTAAGACTAATGAAGAAGGCTGTGAAATCACTGTCAATAGGGATGTTACTATTTATCCACTGCCAAACCCATCTATCGAAGGCAGCAAAGTTGTTTGTGTCGGCGGGACTGATCTATACTCAGCGAATGTTATCAGTGGATCCGGTACGGAAAGCAAATGGTCTGTTATTGGTGGTCGAGTTATAGGGCTTTCCGATCGCGCTGAATTTTCAATTATGTGGGAAAGACAGGGTGTAGGTAAGATTAAAGTAATCCAGATCAACAAATTTGGTTGCGTAGATTCCGCCGAAATTGAAGTTACCATACAGCCCGGTCCCGAACCATCTATCAGCGGCGAGAATGAAGTCTGTAAAGGTTCAACTCAAAATTATACAACTCCGGCTAATCCTGGTATGGAAAATCAGTGGTCAGTGGATGGTGGAACTATCAATGGTCCTTCTACCGGCAACTCAATTGAAGTAACATGGCAGAATACCGGTAAAGTAGTACTGGTCCAGACGAATACCTCCACTGGCTGTATAGGAACTACGGAATTTGATGTGACAGTCAATCCGTTACCGATTGTCAGTCTTACAGTCGAGAATTATTGCTTAAATGATCCGGCGGGAACCCTTGATGGTGGTATGCCAGATGGAGGTACATATTCCGGTCCTGGTATTACAGGTGATAGTTTCGATCCTGCTGCAGCAGGAATAGGAGACCACGAAATAACATACAGCTATACCGACCAGAACGGATGTACAGGATCAGCTAAAGCTGCTGTAACTGTTCATCCTATTCCTGATAAACCTACAATATCAGTAACTGACAATACTTTGACAAGCAGCGATGCTAATGGTTATCGATGGAAGAAAGATGGTGCGGATTTAGGCGGTGCTACTAACCAAACTTACATAGCAAATGTGGAAGGAGATTACTCAGTTGTAGTTACTAATCAATATGGCTGCGAGAATGAATCCGACATTATTCATCATGTACCTGTTGGTGTTTCAAGGATCGCCGAAGAGAAAGGTATACGGATTTATCCAAATCCGGCAGATCAAATGATTCACATTGTCTTTGAGACAAATGAAGTAGAATATATAGGTTTGCAGCTCAGTAATCTCGAAGGCAAGGTCTGCTGCAATGAATCTATCGAAAGATTCTCCGGAAAATTCCATCGCAAGATTGATGTCAGCAATTACGTCCAAGGTGTTTATTGGCTGCATCTTCAATTCGGCGAGGAAGTCTATAAAGAAAAAATAGTCATCCAAAAATAGTTAGGGATTATTCGTTTATTGATTTATCTAAAAAGGCGGGCTTCATCTTTAGTCCGCCTTTTTAAAATTCTACTCTGACACCGCCGACAGGAAATATCCCTAATTGGGGTATGGTTTCCACTATGTCATTACGGGCATTATATTGATACATTAATACATTTTCTTTGTTAAATACATTTTCAAGAGAGAAAAAACTTATGACAGATACACCCTCCATGTTATGCCTTAGATCTATTCGCAGATCAAAACGTGAGTAATCCGGTTTACGCAAAGTAAACGCTTCCTCATCTAAATACATTGTCTGTCCTCTTTCGCGGGATTTTTCCATATCTATCGGCGTATAAGGTCCGCCGCCTGCCAAAGTCCATTTTATTGAGAATTCCAATGTAAATGAAGGACTTATAATTAATTCATAACCTGACAAAATATTAAAAATATATTGATTATCGAAAGCTCCCCAGCGTCGAATGCCGTCAGAACCTGTATATTGCTGCCTGACATATGAAGCAGCAGCTGTTAAGTAATAATGATCAGCAAAGTGCTTGATCAATGAAAACTCTGCGCCGTATGTTCTGCCGGTTCCTGTACTGTTAGCTGCTATTCCCGAGCCAATTATACCGAAATTAGTACCGGAATTCAGCAGTGACCAGGAACTCTCTTCATCTGCTTCCACCGGTGCCTTCGAAATATCTTTGTAATATCCTTCAATTTTAATGATGGCATTTTCTGATAGGATGAAGTTATATCCCGCTATATAGTGAATTGATTGCATGAAATCAAGATCTTCATTACCTTCTTCAGTAAAGTATATCAGAAGCGGCAGAGATTGCCTGTGAATACCAAATCCTAAATTCATTTCATGTCTTTTATGAAGGCGCCACGAAAATCCCAATCTCGGTTCGACCGAAGCTTTGTCATTTATTGCCAAATATTGGCTGTGCAAGCCCAAATTAGCTGTGATATCCTCATTTATACGCCAGTTCCAATTTACATAATTAAGCGATTGCGTTGCATTGCCCGATTTGTCAAGCAAATATTTTGTACTCGTATTCCAGCCTGCCGTAAATCGTTCCTCATAAAAATTATAATAATTATATCTCAATTCAGTGCCTGCTGTAATAAAATGATGTTTGTCCGGTGAATAATGAATTGAATATTTGGCAGTATGACAGCCTTCGTAAGAATCCATTGCCAGCCATGGATCAATGCTCGTTACTCTATGAGCCTGGGTAGTTGTGATAGAATCAATGTCCGTGCGGTATTTGCCAAAAGTCGAGCCTAATAATAATTTCCCATACAATTTTTCAGAAAATATATGCTGCCAATTCACACCCAATGACCAAAAATCAGTTCCATTGCGAATGTCACTATCGCCGGTATAAACATCATCTTCCTTGCTTTCCTTAATATCAATATCACTAATACCAAACAAGCCCGTCACACTTATCCTATGACCTTCAGCAGGCTCATAATCCAGCTTTAAAGTACCGTCTTGATATCTGGGAATACCGGCAAACCCAAAATCAAAACCGATCATGTCCAGAAAATCAAGAAATGAATACCTATAGTTAGCAATAAAAGATGCATCCTGAGTTGGAATGGGACCTTCAGCTCCCATTTCAAACCCATTGAAGCCGAATTGTCCGATAAATTCATACCTATCTTCATTACCCCTGCGGGTTTTAAGATCAAACACACCGCTTAGCCTGTCACCATATTCAGCAGGAAAAGCCCCTGTCAGAAAATCACTGTCAGCAAGAAGATTACTGTTGATCGCACTTATAGGACCACCGGTAGCGCCCTGTGTAGCGAAATGATTGGGATTCGGGATGTCGAGTCCGTCCAGACGCCACAGAAGCTCAACAGGAGATCCCCCTCTTATTATTATATCATTCCTTTGATCATTTGCGCCCAAAACTCCCGCATAGTTCTGCGCCATTCTTGCAGGATCCAGTCTGCTGCCAGCAAATCTTTCAACATCATCTTTGGAAAACTTTGTTGAACTGATCATTGCTGACTCGTTTATCGGATCGAAAATGTTTTGTTCGCCTGTGACTTCAATTCCTTTCATCTCTACAACACTTTCGGTCATTTCAATCTCAAGCTGTTGTTGTTTACCCGATGTAAGAACGATTTCCCTGTATTTTGTCTCATAACCCACAGCACTGCATTTCATAGTGTATCTGCCCGGTGGTACATTCTCGATTCTGAATGAACCGTCCTTTTTCGAATATGCACCAAACTTTGTATCCATCAACTGAACTGTAACACCAGCTATCGGCATGCGATTTTTGAAATTTACGATAGTACCTTTAATCGTCTGCACTGGTCCTTCTTGTTTTTCCTGAGCTAATGACTGAATAACTACTAAGACCATCATTAGAATTATTAAACTGGTTGACTTTTTCATATTTTTAATTTTACCGGTATTTTCCATTATAATAAATATTATTACAATTAAAGAATCGAAAATTAAAAAATGATATGGAATATTAATAATCAAGTCACGAAATTTTATTAACTTTAAAAAGAAGTATATAAAAATTTGTATCATAGTTATACGTTTTATATTCTCGGAAATAATACTTGGGTCCGTAGCTCAGTTGGGAGAGCGCAGCATTCGCATTGCTGAGGTCGAGAGTTCGAGTCTCTTCGGATCCACATCTCAAATTCCTCATCAAATTTTAAACCCCAATATATATTCATATATAACATATTCTTCAAAAATATCCCCTGCTTTTCAAAAAAAATAAAAATTTATCTTAAAATTATGCTTAATTCTGCTATTTTTGTAAGTTATAGTTTATTAATTTTCTAACTTTTAATCAGCGAATTATATATGGGTCTTTTCAGATTTTTTTCAAACGATTTAGCAATAGACTTAGGTACGGCAAACACTTTAATTTGGATGAAAGGACAGATAGTTCTTAATGAGCCTTCAGTGGTTGCTTTCGACAGAACAAGCAAACATATAATTGCTATCGGGCACGAAGCCCAATCGATGGTAGGTAAAACCCACAAGGACATACGAATTATTCGACCATTACGTGATGGAGCGATAGCTGATTTCGAAATAACAGAAGGCATGCTAAGAGCTTTTATACGAAAAGTGTCCCTTTCATGGCAGCCTGCAAGAAGAGTGGTAGTCTGCGTTCCCTCGGGTATAACCGAAGTTGAGAAACGTGCTGTTCGCGACAGCTGCGAACATGCTGGCGCCAAGGAAGTTCATTTGATTGCCGAACCAATGGCTGGAGCTATAGGAATAGGACTAAATGTACATGAACCTGTTGGAAACATGATAGTGGATATCGGCGGAGGAACCACCGAGATAGCAGTCATAGCATTATCCGGAATTGTTGCCGACGAATCCATACGTACAGCCGGCGATGAAATGACAACAGCCATTGTTCAATATTTTCGGAGAACCCATAATATTTTAATCGGCGACAGGACCGCAGAAATGATCAAATGCGAAGTTGGCTCAGCAGTTCCACTGGAAGAAGAAATAGAGATAGAAGTGAAAGGGCGTGACCTTGTATCCGGCATACCTCGAATGATACAGGTTAGCTCTTCCGACATCAGAGAAGCTCTTTCCGAGGCTATCTCTGAAATAGTTAATGCTGTTCACAGTCTTTTGGAAAGAACTCCTCCGGAGCTTTCATCCGATATTTTCGACAGAGGAATAGTCATTTCCGGTGGCGGTGCATTGCTAAAAGGACTCGATGAAAGAATCAAACGTGAAACAAGTCTTCCTGTACACATTGCTGAAGATGCGATCACCGCGGTAGTCAGGGGAACTGGTAAAGTACTTGAGAATTTTAGCGAGTTTTCATCTGTTCTTATTAAAAGTTCCAGATATTGATAAATTGTTATTAAAAGATTATTATAGATATAATTACGTATGTCTTAAAGATATAAATGTTCGGATAATAGAAATTTCAAAATTTTTCTGATTTTTAAATCACTGAACAAACAAATTAACTAAATCTTCCAGGCATTTATGCAAAGAGTCATAGATTTTGTAGCTCGTTACAAAGTTTTTATCACATTTATAACTCTGGTCATCATCAGTTTGTCCTTGATCTCTAACGGAAATGTCTCCAGGATTGGCGGGTTTCGGACGGTTGTCATTGGCACTATTGGCTGGCTGCAGGAACTATTTTCATGGCTCCCCAATCCCGGTGCACTGCAAAGTGAAAACCGCGCTTTGCGCAAGCTAAATCTCCAGCTTTCCGCCGAAGTCACTCGAATGAGACATTCGCTCATAGAAAATAAGAAACTCCGCGAAATGCTTGAATTTGAAGAAAGAAATGAGCGCGGTTATATAACTTCTGAAATTGCCGGGCGCACCACAATTGAGCTTAGAAGATATTTCACATTGAACAAGGGAACTGATGATGGAGTACAACGCGGCATGGCTGTTCGTTCACCCGCGGGGCTGATTGGTTTGATCGTCGGTGCCAGCGATAATTATTCTTTAATGGAACTGATTCTCAATAGAAATATAAGAATTGCTTGTAAAGTCGTTCGTAACGACATCAACGGCATATTATTCTGGGGCGGCGGCGATGATTTCTTCCTGAAAAATATCCCGGAATCCTATGATGTAAAGGCAGGCGACAGAATAATTACGTCTAACGCAAGTAACAGGTATCCAAAGAATATTCCAATTGGACAGATAACTAACATCGAAGAGGATCCATCATCGTTGTTTCTCAAGGTTAAAGTGAAACCATTTGTAGAATTTTCAACTCTGCAAGAGGTATTTATTATTAAAGAACTTCCAAATCCCGAAAGATTGAAGCTCATCGAAGAAATGGAGGAAAGACTGGAGGCTAGAACTAAGTAGAAAAATACTGTCACAAAATAGAATTTATTTAAAGTCATGACGTAAATATAAATAAGTTTTTTGAATAAAAGTGAGCATTTAAAAGTACTGATGCATATTATCAGTTAACATTAATCATGAAAATTAAAATAGAAAAACAAGATCCGCGCAGGGATATAGCTTTAAAGTATGTGAGATATGCTCTTGTCGCATTGCTGCTTTCAGTTGTGCACATTGTATTATTGGATCTGATCTCCGTTGCCGGTATAACTCCGGATCTCCTTCTAATCTTAGTTATATGGATTGCAGTGATCGAAGGTCCGATGCCCGGTTTATTGGCAGGATTCACCATTGGGCTCTTGTTTGATGTAATTTCTATGGATGTTATTGGTACAAATGCACTTGCTAAAATAATTACAGCTTTTATCGCAGGATGGTTCTACCGCGAAGGTACACTCGAGCATAAACTGGGCAGATTCAGATTTTTAATTATAGTTTTCATAGGTTCAATAGTGCATAACTTGGTTTACTTCTTTTTCTACATAAAATTAAGCGAGTTATCTTTTTTCTCGTTTTTTACAAAATATGGTTTAGCTATGTCTTTATATACGACAGTATTTGCTGTTTTTGCCATGTTATTCAGATTGTCTGGCAAGAGATATTAACGCATTTTTCGAAGATAACTAAGTATTTATGCAACAAAGAAAATTATTTTTTTATTTTCATCAAGTTTTTAGATATTTAATTTTTAATTAGAAGACAATTTTAATATCGTAATCAATTTGAACAGCATAGAAAATGTATTTATCAAAATTAGATATATCAGGTTTTAAATCATTTGCAGGCAGGACACGCTTTGAATTTAATGATGGAATAGCCGCCATTGTCGGTCCCAACGGCTGCGGCAAGACAAATGTTGTTGATGCCGTCCGCTGGGTGCTCGGCGAGCAAAAAACCGCTGTGCTCAGATCTGATATAATGGAAAATGTTATTTTTAACGGCTCGAAAGACAGAAAACAACTCGGCATGGCAGAAGTATCGCTAACGCTTCAAAACAATAAGAAAATACTTCCAACCGAGTATGACGAAGTGACAATTACAAGACGATTATTCAGAAACGGAACCAGTGAATACCTGTTAAATAAGGCTAAATGCAGACTGCGAGATATAACAGATTTATTTATGGATACCGGTATGGGCTCGGACTCATATTCTGTCATAGAATTGAAAATGGTAGAAGCCATCTTAAGCGGTAAAGTCGACGAACGCCGCCATCTCTTCGAAGAAGCTGCCGGAGTGAACAAATATAAAACAAGAAGAAAAGAAGCCGAAAGAAAGCTTGAAAATGTGCAATACGATCTTGTTCGTGTGGAAGATTTGGTAGAAGAAGTGCGCAAAGCTGTAAACTCCCTCAAAAGACAGGCGTCCAAAACAAGACGGTACAATAAGATCAGAGCCGAACTCAGCGAGGTTGAATTATCTCTTATGAGGCATGAGTATAACGGCTTGAAAGAAAAAGCTGAGGCTTATGAAATACAGTTGAATGAAGATAAAGACAAAAAAACGCAGTTAGAAACTGAACTGAACGATTCTGAAAAACACCTGGAAAAATTGAACAATGATCGCTCCGAATTGGAAAATGAGTATCAGGACGCTGTCAAAACTGAATCTCAGATAAAAGAGGAACTCTCGAACAAATCAAAAGAGCTCGCTGTTAAGCAGGAAAAAAGAGAAAATCTCCTGGCTGCCGAAGATAGGATTGAAAAAGATACAGAGAATCTGAGATCAAACAAAAAGGAACTAACGGAAAATATCGAAAACTCCGAAAAGGAACTTATTTCCCTTCGAAATTATAAGGATAACGCCGGCGACAAAGTTCAGGAGAAAAAAGAGAAGAGAGATGAAGTTTTAAAAATTGTTTCCGATTTGAGAAATTCAGTTAACTCAAGCAATGAAAAAATACTCAAAATAAAGAACAGGCTTGAATCCATAGAAAGTGAGTATGACAGAAATTTAAACCAAAAGGCTGCTCTGCAGGATAAAATTGAAAATGCCGACAAAGAACTTGATGAAATTAGAAACAGCCAAAATGAACTGGAAAATGAGTATAATGAATCATTAAAGCAGCGAGAAGAACTTGAAAGCTCAATAAAAAAATCTGAGGAGGAATTAAAAGAAGCACAACGCCAAAAAGCTGATTTGCAGGAAGAAATGGAAAATATTCGTACCCAGACTACAAACAAGAAAAATGATCTGGCTCAAGTAGACGCAACTCTGGAATTTCTGGAGGGCTTAGTTGATTCTGACGAGAGTTCGCAATTCCTGCTAAATAACAAAAAATGGCAGCCAAAAGGAGAAAAAGCCCTATTAGGTGAATCCATAGGCGCTGATGACAAATTCTTAGTAGCCATCGACACTGCTCTTGGCGACGCTGTTCGTTATTTCGTAGTCGAAGACCGTGATGAAGCCGTCAATGCGTTTGATCTTTTAAGTGATAATAAAAAGGGTAAAGCCACATTTGTCGTAAAAAATGAAATCCCTGAAATAGCTGCTCCTGTAAATATATCTGTTTCTGATGGGGTATATGGATGGGCAAGTGAATTAGTCCGAGTAAATGAAACCCTCAGATATGCTCTGCGTGGTATATTAGGCAAAACAGCTATAACTGAAAATCTGGACAAAGCTATTAACCTTGTCGATAATGGTACTGCCGATAGCGCAGTTACTTTGGATGGCAAATTAGTAAAAAGCAGGGGAGTGTTGAGAGGCGGATCTGTAATCCAGCCGGAAAATATAACTGTCGGCAAAAAGGAGAGAATTGACAGACTCACTCAACAAAGAAATAACATCGAAAATGAAATATCAAAGCTAAATGATAAATTGGCTGAACTAAAATCCAAAAACGAATCAATAAATATTGATGATTATAATAAGGCTTTGCGTAAAGCAGAACAGGAAAAAAATGAAAATGAAAACAAAATATCCCAGTTGAACTACCGCAGGGAATTACTGGGAAACAATCTCTTTCACATCGAAGAAAATAAGTATTCAAATCATGAGCAAATCGAATACATTGATAAAGAACTCGAAAACAGCGAAACAGAAAAAAATGAACTCCTTGAAGAACTTCAGGAGATTCAATCCCAATTCAATGAAAAAAATAAGCAGCTTAAAGAATCCGAAGCTAAACTTAATGAATATGAACAGCAGCTTAGAAAATCCGAGATCAGCGACACTGAGATAAGAACTAAAATAACATCCTGCGAAAATGAAATCGACAGACTTAAAGCCCGCATAGAATCCACAGATAAGAACATCCAATCCCTGAAAAATGAATATGAAACTAATAAGGCTGTTATTGAAAAACTGAAAAACACCGCTTCGGAACTTGAAAACCAGATACAAGATCTCCAAAAGAAAGATACTGAAGCAAACAACAGGTTAAACTATGTCGATCAAAAACTTTCCGCCCTGAAAGAACAGATCAACCAAGCTTCGGAGGATATTTCCCGTCAACGCAAGGTAGTCGAAAAAGAAAGAGAAGCCATCTATCAAAAAGAATTGCACCTTAACGAATACCACCAGCAGATGAGAAGTATTGCTGCTCGTGCATTAGATGGATACGAGATCGAACTGAAAAATGAGACTTTCGAGAAAGAAGAAAACTTCAACATTGATGAACAAAGAGCTAAATTGCGCGACCTAAGTGAAAAGCTGAAAAATATAGGACCGGTTAACCATCGTGCTCTCGACGATTACGAAAAGGAAAGCGAAAGACTTGATTTCTACGAAAACCAGCTTCAGGACCTTACGGAATCTAAAAAGAACCTGTCCGAAACGATCCGTGAAATTAACAACACCGCCGAAAGAAAATTCATTGAGACATTTGATCAAATCCATGAGAATTTTAAGACTCTATTCAAAACTCTCTTCGGTGAAACAGGAGATGCCGAGCTAAAAATTGATACCGAAAACCCCCTCGATACTGATATCAGCATAATCGCTAAACCTCCGGGCAAAAAACCACACTCAATAGAAGGTATTTCCAGTGGAGAAAAGACTTTAACAGCTATAGCATTGCTATTTGCAATATACCTCGTCAAACCGAGCCCGTTTTGCATTTTGGATGAGGTTGACGCTCCACTTGATGATGCCAATATAGACAGATTCATCAAGCTTATTAAGGATTTTCGTAACGGAACACAGTTTATTATCGTCACACATAATAAGAGGACTATGGAAGCAGCGGATAATTTATATGGCATAACAATGCAGGAAGACGGTGTTTCCAAGGTTGTCTCGGTAAAAATGAATCAAGTTGCATAATAAAAATTAAATATTTGTTTGCAAAAAAGATAAATATAGATTAAATTTTATTCTCGGTTATTCCGAGATTGACAACGAAACTAAAAAATGTATTGTGTTTTCAACTGGAGTAGAGTTATGAAAAGCTTAGTCATAATATTATTGACAACTGCACTGATGTTTTGGACATTACCAGCAGAATCGGCATGCGGCAATCCGGCTTCTCCCGGATTTCAGGAACCTGAGCAGATGGAAGAATTCCCCGAGCAGGAACCTGAAGAAATGGAAGAAATGGAAGAAGCTGAAGAAGAAGAAGAAGAAAAGAAAGAGCAGGAAGGCGTTGAACAGATGGAAGAATTCCCGGAAGAGGAGGAAATGATGGAAGATGCTCCTCCTGCCAAAGAAGAGAGAATGAAATATTACCAGGAAAAATTTGAAGAGACATATCAGAATGTGTTATTCGAAGATGTTTGGAACGCCGTCAAGCAGTCGATTAAAGATATTAACTGCGCGATAATAAAAGATTCCTACTCACAAAATGACGAAGGATTCTACAAAGGCGTCATCAAATCGGATTTCTGCATTTTTGCCATGGGCGATAAAACCCTTGAAAATCTCGAGAAATACAGCATTAAAGTACCTGTTATACGCGGCGGCACATGGCATACAGGAAGGATGCAATACAAATTCATTATCGAAGAAAATGATGATGGCTCCGTTTATCTAAGACTGGTAGGAGAGATCAGCGGTTTCGAAAGTTATGTCACAGAGCAGGTCCATTTCTGGGAATCCAACGGTTATCTCGAACACATGATGATGAAAAGGTTAAGGAAAAATCTGAAAGAGGAAGGCTCGTAAAACTGTGTGTCTCATAAGTATAGAGATGTCATCCCTGCAAATGTCTTTAGATCATGCTTTAGCAGGGCAGGAATCTTGAGAAAATTTTGTTTTTGTCATCGAGAGGATTTGAACAATAAGCAAAAATGAATTAAGGTACACGATCTTATATAAATTTACTGCTTAATTACGCATTTTGCAGACATTACAAAAGTCTTTCTTTTTAATAATTATTTTGAAAATATATCTTAAAGAATATCTTTTTCTTATAAGGTAGATATTCTTTCCATATTTTGAAACAAATTATCATGATTATTCATAAATACCCAAAGGAGAAATGCTATGAAATTAACAAGTAAGTCTTTTAACAATGGCACACCGATACCGGGAGAATATGCATTTTGTATACCGGCTGATGACGGGCATGTCACATTCTCATCAAATAAAAATCCTCATCTAAGCTGGTCGGACTTTCCCGAGAATACTAAAGCCTTCGCAATAATTTGCGTTGATCCTGATGTTCCCTCCAAACCGGACGATGTCAATCAGGAAGGCAAAACCGTACCGGAAGATCTTCCCAGGGTCAATTTCTATCACTGGGTACTCGTTGACATCCCTGCAGCTAAAACCGAGTTCAAGGAAGGCGAAGCCTCCAACCAGGTAATGCCCAAGGGTAAAGAACCCGGTAAGAAAGATTATGGCGTCGCGGGTATTAACAACTATACCGACTGGTTTTCCGGTGATCCTGACATGGGCGGCAACTACGCTGATTATGACGGTCCCTGCCCTCCATGGAATGATTCCATCATCCACCATTATCATTTCAAAATATATGCTCTCGATGTTGATTCTCTCGGCTTATCAGGGAACTTTGGCGGTCCTGAGGCAATACAGGCAATGCAGGGACACATCCTTGACGAAGCCGAATGGATAGGCACCTATACACTTAACAAAGATTTATTGTAATTCTTGAATATTTTTTACAAGAACTGCAATATGATTTTCAATACATTAATTTATGATTTTATAGTAGAGCGAAGAATCCGGGAATACTTAAAATTCCGGATTCTTCGCTACTTTTTGTATGCTTATTACTTGTTATAAATTATTATCCCGCCTGTAATTCCTTCATTGGTTTGCAGACGGTAGTAATATGAACCGCTTGGTAGATTTGAAGGCTCCCAGACAAACAAATGGTATCCTGTTTCCAGATACTCATCAGCAACTGTCTCGATTTTATTTCCCAGATTATCGAAAATTTCAAGTCTAATGTCGGCGGTTTTCGACAGATTTAGCTCAAAAGTTGTAGAACCTGAAAAAGGGTTCGGTACATTCTGTACGCTAATACCGGTTAGTTTATGCTCGTAAACCGAACTCATATCTTTCTTAGTAGTGAACATCCATGTTTCACTCCATTCGCCGGGACCGCCCGCACTTATAGCCCTCACTTTCCAGTAAATATCAGTACTATCCGGAAGATCTTCCGTCAGCTTTTTAGGTGTAAATATCACATCCGGTGCCCAGACAAGCGTATCATTAAACTCTGCATCCAATGCCACAAGCAACTGATATCTATCAGCGTCATCAACACTTTCCCAGTAAAGCTTGGGGCGAAGGTCAACATCTTCTGCATTATTCGCCGGAGAAGTTAGAATGACAGATTTGGGAGCAGCAGCCGTTGTAAAGCTGTATATGTCAGACCACTCCCCCGTCAACCCGTTGTTATCAGCAGCTACACGCCAGTGATATTCAGTTTCAGGATCTAAAAAATCAGTGACTGTAAATTTAAGCTCACTGACAGTATCAGTTTTAATAATATTCGAAAAATCGGGAGAATCCGATAACTGAAAAATATACATCGTATTCGCAGTACCATAACTGGCTTTGTATTCAGCAGCTTCCCAGCGGAAAATTGGCTTAGCGGAGACATCCGTTGCACTATTTGAAGGTTCTGTTAGTTGGAGTTTGCCAGGCTTCGGCTGGCATACCGTAAACTCCCAGACACTTGATTCTGCAGTATTCCCTTGATCATCAGAAGCGATTGCTTTCCAGTAATAAGTGTTACAAGCTAAATAGGATACATTTATGAAAACTTCTCCGGTAACTTTTCCGTTTTTTTTCGACATAGTTTCATTATATAATACATCTTTAAAAGCCTTATCTCTTGACATCATTATTGTCACTGTATCAGTCTCTGCAGCGACATTAGCTGTTAGCCTTGAAGTTGTACCTTTATCAATTCCGTAAGTATAATTTCCAGGAGAAATCAATCTCGGCGCCATAAGCTCAGCTTCATAGGAGCCATCATAATTAACAGTATATTTCCCGTTTACCTTCAAGTCATTTAAATTAAGTTTCTTACCATCGGGATAGGTAATAACTACGGAATCAATCTTTTCAACATCCCCCAAACCAAAATGGCAGATATTAGTCGATTGTGAAGCCCGCGCATTCATTATCGAACCGGGGTGGCTGCGTAAGAAACTCTTGCCGCCAGCATAAACAGTAATTGAACTTCCAAATGCATCCATATTGACATTATTCTCAGGGCTGCCGTTGAGCTTTATCTGCAGCCATTTTCCTTTACTTGGCAGGTCATTACGAAATAACTTTACATTTTCCTTTGCACTGGCTATCAGCAGATCCATATCACCGTCATTGTCATAATCGAGTCTGACCGGTGACCACGCCCCATGGATCGTAGCGCCATATTCCCATGTCAAATCCTTCAATTCATAATCATTTTCTGGTCCCTGATTTATATATAGCCTGGATAATCTATCTACGCCATCACCTTTTTTATCATAAGAATACTGGCAATGGAACAGATCAAGATAGCCGTCCAGATTGAGATCAGCCCAGCACATCCCTGCATTCATCTCGAAAAACTTCAATCCAATTTCCGGTTGTACATTTTGGAAATTATAATCCGGGGGTCCTTCATTTTTAAATATCAGAGAAGGATTGGACACCTGTCCGCGCCAGTCGGGATGCCCCAGATTGCCTACAGCCAGATCAACCGCACCGTCATTATTATAATCACCCCAGTCGGAGCCCATTCCATGACCAAAATATCCTGCCTGTGCAGTTGGAGCACCACGAGCCCCGGTTTCCTGTCCAACTTCATTAAAAGTGCCATCTCCATTGTTTTTGTAGAGTAAATCCGGTGCCAACCGGTATGTAGCTACAAATACATCCGGCAGCAGGTCATTATTATAATCGCAGATACTGGCTCCCCAGCAATCATAATAAGGAGCCGGTTCGCCATCTGAAATTTTAGCAGCATCTGTGACATTCTCAAACTTTCTGTTGCCCAGATTCTTGAACAACTGATCAGGATAGTATGTTTCCTGCCCCTGATTCGATGTTCTCCCGTAGGCTATAAACAGATCGAGGAGACCGTCCCTGTTATAATCCAGCCACATAGGCGTAACAGTTGGCTGATCGAGTATTAGTGTTGAATCCGTATCTTCTTCCAATGTGCCATCGGATTTTCCCCAAAACATTTTGTCCCTGTTCATTCCCCTCCGCGAGAAACAATCAAGATTGCCGTCATTATCAACATCTGCCCAGACAGGTTGTCCGGGTGTTTTCATATTGTCGGAAATATTTTTAAAAGTGCCGTCACCATTATTTTCATAAAATAACGTACTTATAGTCAGGTCTGAATAGCCGTCCTTGTTCCAGTCAGTAATTGATACAATACCGCTGCCGGGAACATTACCGTTATTTATAATACCAACCTTTTCCGTAACATCAACAAATGATGGCGGTGGAGGTCCCTGAGAAGTGCTGTCCGTAGGATAAGTATACTCAACTACCAGACGAACCATAAAATTACTGCCGGCTCTGTAATACACTCCCGGAAAACCTAATTGATTATTATTATTCGGATCCATGTACCAGGAATGACTGGAACTTCCCTCTGTATCCAAAGCAATCCATGGTCCATTAAAATTTTGACCATGAATTATCCAAACCCGATCCAAACCGCCAAGACGAAGATCATCAACCTTGATCTTCCGCCAGCCTGGATTTCCATCATAATCGATTTGGATAGGAGGGATGAGCGTATTATAGTTCTTCACCCACAATGTCGGCGGGTAAGCTCCTTCCGCCGGGTCACCCATAACACGAAATTCGTCCGTTGAAGCTTGATCTCCCGTCAAATAGATATGTATCTCTTTTACCTGACAGGGACCGTCAGGATTCAGCAATACAGACTCCTCCCAATCAGGACGTGACTCGTACCCCGAGGTACGGGGTGTTCCGTTATCATTTTTAACAATTACGTCTTTGCCAAAGCTTGATACGGCAAACATCAGAAATATAGCGAGAATACTTGCAGCTTTTTTGATCATCGTTTACTCCGTTATACAAAATTTACATTTTATTAACATAAAAATCTATTTGATTATTTCCAAGAAGATTAAAACAAAGATTTTCTCAGGTTGTAAATTTTTTTAACCCGGAAAATTCATTATAAGAATTCCCTCATCCCTAATCCCTTCTTCCAAGTGGAGAAGGGACTTTCATTGTAATAAGAAATTCTTACACCCTCCTCCCGACGAAAGAAGGGCTGGGGATGAGGGTGAATAAGAGATTGTTTATGTTCTTAATGCAAAATTTGTGTTTAAATAATACATTTTACATTACTTCGTTGTTCCTATGCAATTAATTTTCTGAGAATGTAGAACTTGAATGTAGATTAATAATGAAAGAAAAAGAAGATTTTTTAACTTCCTTAGACAATGTAGATAAATCAGATGTCAATGCACCGAAGAGGTTAACTGTACTACCCCTGAGGGACATAGTAATATTTCCGAATATGATTTTTCCTGTATTAATAGGTCGCAGTTCATCACTAAAGGCAGTTTCCGAAGCTGTTGAGCGCGATAAATTTATTTTTGTTTCTGCTCAAAGGAATCCTGAAGTCGAGGAACCTGGTGTTGAGGACATCTATAGAAACGGTACAATTTCCAAGATAATTCAAATCATGCGTCTTCCTAACAATTTACTGAAGGTTCTTATTGACGGTTTGTTTCAGGCAAAGATCAAGCGTAAGATCAAGAATGAAGAGTTTATGGAAGCCAATGTCGAACAAATCGAGCAGTTTTTTGATGAAAATGACCGCGAACTGCAGGCATTGGTCCGTCATACATCCGAACAGTTCACCCAATATGTCCGCAACAGCCAGAATCTTCCCCCCGATATGATCGGAGCTTTCGAAAATATCGAAGATCCTGTTAAAAGACTCTTTTACGCAGCTTCAAACTTGCAAGCCAAAGTTGAGACCAAACAAAAATTACTTGAAGAAAATGACCTTAAAAAGCAGTACTTCGAGTTATCCTCTATACTTACCTCCGAACTTGAAATGCTGAATCTCGAAAATGAAATTGACTCAAAAGTCCACGACCAAATCCAGAAAACCCAGAAGAAATTTTATATCCAGGAACAAATTAGAGCTCTACAAAAAGAACTGGGTGAAGAAGAAGGACTTCCCCCTGAACTTCAAAACATAAAAAAGGCGATAGACGATTCCGATATGCCTGAAGAAGTTTATAACAAAGCTATGGAGGAATTCGAAAAGCTGAAGAAAACCCCATCCATGTCGCCTGAATTTTCAGTTAACAGAAATTATCTCGAAACTTTGTCACAGGTTCCATGGAGAAAAAGAACTGATGATAATCTTGATATCGAGCATGTCCGAAAAATACTCGACGAAGACCACTACGATCTTGAAAAACCCAAAGATCGTATACTTGAATTCATTGCCGTATTAAATCTTACTGACACCATCAAACGCCAGATTCTGTGTTTTGTAGGTCCACCGGGAGTAGGTAAGACCTCTCTGGCAAAATCCATAGCACGTGCGCTTGGAAGAAATTTCGTCAGATTTTCTCTCGGCGGTATTCGCGATGAAGCAGAGATCCGCGGGCACAGGCGCACTTACATCGGTTCTATGCCCGGAAAGATCATTCAATCCATGAAAAGAGCCGGCACTGTAAATCCGGTAATTTTACTTGACGAAGTGGATAAAATGTCAATGGATTTCCGCGGCGATCCCTCATCCGCACTGCTTGAAGTACTTGATCCGGAGCAAAATGTCGCTTTTAATGACCACTATCTGGAAGTAGATTACGATTTATCCAATGTAATGTTTATAACTACGGCAAATGTTCGCTACGATATTCCTCTTCCTTTGCAGGATCGTATGGAAATAATCGATCTGAACAGTTATCTCGATCCCCAAAAACTTCAAATAGCTAAGCGTCATCTCATCCTCAAACTGTTGAAAGAATATGGACTGGAGAACTTTGATATCGATCTTAAAGATGAAGCTGTCATGAAGATCATCAGGGAATATACCCGCGAAGCTGGCGTGCGCCAGCTTGAAAGAACACTTGCCTCTGTTTTTAGAAAACTCGCCAAAGACGTCGTTTCCGGTTATGATCAAAGACGCAGGAAAAAAGACGGAAACGGTGATAAACGTATAGCGCTTTATACCAATCCCAATTTTAAGCGCTCAGTTAAAAACAGAAAATTTGTTATTGACGCCGATAAGATAGAGGACTACCTAAAAGCGCCGAAATTCAAAGATAAGCACGAAGACCTGGAGGATAAGATCGGTGTTGCAATGGGCTTATCATGGACAAGTGTAGGTGGAGCCACCCTGCCGATTGAAGTTACATTCATGCCCGGCAATGAGAGATTGACTCTCACAGGCAAACTTGGCGAAGTAATGAAAGAATCCGCTACTGCAGCACTTTCATACATCCGTTCCAACTACAAAAAGCTCGATCTCCCTGAAAACTTCAACAAAAAGAAGGAGATACATGTCCACGTTCCGGAAGGTGCTATACCGAAAGATGGTCCATCAGCAGGACTTACTATGGCGTTAGCGCTTATCTCAGCAGCAGCAAAACGTGAGCTTCGCGGCGACATCGCCATGACTGGTGAGATAACACTCCGCGGACAAGTACTCCCTGTAGGCGGGCTAAACGAGAAACTTCTTGCCGCAAAGAAAGCCGGTATCAAAGACGTGCTTGTTCCTGCTGACAATAAGCGTGATATCGAGGACATTGATAACGATATCAAAGAAGAACTCAATATAATCCCTGTGAAAAATATTGATGAAGCTCATCAATATGCATTCAGGAACTGGAAACCAAATTCTGAAAAAGAAGAAACTGAAAATTAAATTCAGTATCTACACAAAACACAAACATCATATAAACATCATATAAACAAGCTCGCAATCGTCGCTGTCAGCATATTCACCAGAGCGCCGATGAACATAGCACGCAGTCCGAGCGAGGCAAACTCCGAGCGTCGTTCCGGCGCCATAGCGCCGAGTCCGCCGATCTGTATAGCTATCGAGCCGAAATTTGCAAAACCACAGAGCGCGAATGTAGCGAGCTTCATAGTTCTCTCGCTTATAGCGCCCGATTCTATCATTTTCATAAGCTCGGTATAGGCGATGAATTCATTTATGCTGATCTTTGTCCCCAAAAGACTCCCGAACGCCCGAGCTTCTTCCGATGGTATAGATAGCAAATATGCAAAAGGCTGAAATATGAAGCCAAAAAGCTGATTAAGACTTTCCGGAAACCACGTGATTCCGATAGGTAAGAGCCATGCATGAACCTGCCCGAGAATAGCATCCAGAAAAGCGATTATTGCAACGAAAGCAATTAGCATGGCGATAATATTCAGTGACAGCTTCATACCTGTCCCGGCGCCGGAAGTGAGCGCATCCAGCAGATTTTTCGTATCGCCGGTTTTCACTTCGAAGATATCTTTTACCGAGCGCCCTTCACCCTCGGGGGGGATAAGCACTTTCGACAGCATCAACCCGCCCGGCGCAGAGATCAGGCTCGCAGTAATGAGAATCGAGGCATCAATCCCCATAGCAATATACGCGGACATAACGCCGCCGGCAATTGTAGCAAAGCCGCCTGTCATAATTGAGTTCAACTCGGAACGGGAAGCATCCCCGAGATAATGCCGCACCATTAGCGGCGCTTCAGTCTGTCCGATGAAGATATTACCAGACGCCGACAGAGATTCTATCCCGCTCGTACCCATCGTCTTCTGCATCAGGAAAGCAGCGCCATAAACCAGCCTCTGCATTATTCCGTAATGGTAAAGCACGGAAACAATGGCTGAAAAGAATATCACCGTGGCTGCTATGATTATCCCGATTTGCAGCCCGAATTTATCTACATTTTCATCTTTTGCGAGGTCGCCGAAAACAAGATGGGCACCTTCCTTACTGTAATTCAAAAATTGCGTAACCTGATCGCCAAGCCATTTAAAGATTGTGACACCAACCGGCACATAGAGAATAAACACCGCAGCGATCAATTGCAGCGCCAGCCCCCAGATAACTATGCGCCAGGGGAAATCTCTTTTTCTCTCGGATAGCAGCCATACAAGAAGAAATATAAATACAATCCCCCCGATACTTACAAGCTTTTGAATTATCATAGATCCTGTTTATTATAGTATTATTTGTTCAAATTTAAAAATCAATGAGATTTTTTTCAATTCCCGGATAGATATCATCAATTTCTCTCTGAATATCAATGGTTTTACTCAGCGCAGAAACTATCCGACAGTACAGCGGCGCATTTTCCATATTCCTGCCCTTCCGGTCCTTCAGGTACTTATGCAGCACCTGGTAACCGCCGATATGATAGTTCCACACATCCGGCGCTATTCCCTCGAAATACTTCTCTTTGTTAATATAAATCCGCTGTTCGTCTTCGCTATAAACGATTCTATCAATTTTGTCATTGGTACCGGCGCCCTGGTATTTAGCTGCAGGCTTATCTAAAAGCGGACTTTTAAGCAGGTGCAGCTCGGCGATTTTCTTACCTAAATCGCTCATTTTTTTAAATGTATTATGATCAGAAGTAAAGGGAACACGCGGGAAGTCTATTTTGAGGAATTCCGCATAAGTTTCACGATAGATGTTACTGTAGAATATGCCGTAAATGTAGTAGAGAATTTGTTCGGGGGTGGGTCTTTTATTGTAATTATTTTCTAATGTCTCAAAAACAATGGTTGCTATATTTGGTTCTTTACCATAAGAAGCTGCAGGCTCAAATACCATCATTACATTTGTGTTAGGCTTTGGATTATTATCAACTTTATTATTATAAAGATATAGTGGAGCTTGCTGTATTATGCCTTTGCTGCTGAAAAACGTTCGATTATCTACCATATATTCTGAAACTAAGAAATGCGTATAGGGTATGTTACCCGAAAACTGTCTCATAAAACACAACGAGATATTTTCTTCGAGTAAATTGTGCATTAAATCCGGCCTCCCCCAATCTACCATTGTTTCCGTGTAATAAATCTTTCTGAAGTCAAACGGGCGATAGAGTATAGTTTGGAAATATGATTCCCGGTCAGGATCTTCAGACAATTTTTTTCTTGCCGATGTTAGTTTCCAACCTCTTGTATCTTTTAGATTAAAGGTCTTTTTAATGATCTCATCTGGGATTGCAAGATTTCTAAATTGCCTAATTCTGTTTTTTATCTCTTCTTTGTTAAAGCCAATAACAAATTTATCCCTTGCGGTAACGATACCAGTTACATTAACCGGGAAAATTTCGTTAATTTTTTTCCAATTTAAATATTTTTGAATATGAGACACATTATAAGGAATGAAAAAATACCATGGAGAAGATGGCTTAATGGATTTGTAATTTCGTTTTGAAAACTTGTGTTTATCCAGCCAATTGTATTTACTTTCTCGTGAACCATAGAGATCAGAATGATAAACTCTTGTTTTTTTTGACTTCTTGTTTTTCACAAATATTACAATAGCCACACCCTGACGTATGTCAAATACATTTTCATCTTTGCCGCCCTCAGGTGTGGTTTCTTTTTTCAGGCTATTGCCATGCAAATCAATAATGTAAATCTCGTCAAAAGTCTTCATGAGACTTTGCCGCATACCCCTGAAAGTAGGATTATCCAAATAGCTGTGATTGGTAATCATTCCAACGATTCCATAACCGTTTTTTTGGATTTTCCATTGAGCAAAACGAATAAACTTAACATAATCATCTTGAAGCCATATTTTTCTTTCTCCTAAGGGCTGTCCGTCAACTTTGTAATAACTTTGTGTTCCCTCGATATCCTCTTTTAGCAGTTGTTCTGTCCACTGATTCATATTTGCTGAGATACCGCTATAGGGAGGATTTCCAAGTATAATCAGCAGCGGTTCTTCTTTTTTGATTTGATTGGCATGATAACTTTCCTCACTTAAAGATGAAATGCCCGGAATAGATACCTGCTCGATTTCTTCCATTTCCAGAGTGTTGGTTAAATAAAGCTTGAATCGCTCATCATCCGACAATTTATATCCAATCTCATCAAGGGTAAATGCGATTTTCAGGTGACCTATGGCATAAGGCGCCATCATAAGCTCAAATGCATGAAAATTTGCAAGAATATGAGACTTAATCCAATGATTTAATCCCCCTCTGCCGTATTTTTCGATAAACTCATCTGCTGCAAGCCTAATCGCTTCTGAGGGAAAGGTCAAAGTGCCTCCTGAAGGATCCAACAATTTAACTTCTTCGCTGGCTAAGCCGTCCGGCAATTCAAAATGTGATTTTAAAATGGAATGAATAGAGCGAGTTATATAACCGACAACAGGTTCCGGTGTATAATACACGCCTCGTCGTTCGCGAATTTCAGGATCATAAGTCGTTAGAAATGTCTCGTAAAAATGAATGATAGGATCTCTGCCTCTGCCTTGATTTTTATATTCAATAAGGATCTTTTCGGCGTCAGCGCTATTCAAAAGTTCAGCAATATCATCAACAATTATTTGCAATGACTTCGGCGGTTCTTCTAAAGAAATAAAGCGGAACAGATCACGCAAAATGCCAATTGTAGAAGGGATATAGTCAAATGCCAGTTTCCGGTTGAATTCATTCTCAGCTCTGGTTCTTGCAGCAAACAATCCGTAAGTAATTGTCTGAGCGTATAGATCGGCAAATTGCTTCTCAGTTAAAGTCGAAATCAGATATTTTTTGAAAGCCTCATAGAATCCAATTATTTGTTTATAGCCCTTGCTGCCGTTATCCTGCAATTCCATAGCTATTACTTCATCGCGCAGAAAGCGCGTTCGCTTTGCTAATTCTTCAGCCAACGCATGTGAAGTTTTAAATTGCGGCAGTGAAAAAGCAAAAAACCTGTCAAGACATTCCTTGAATTTGTCAGCATTTTCGGCAGGCGGTGGGGTTTTCAGTCTATCTGAAATAGCTGGACGACCGACCAATACTTGAGAAACCAACTCTCCGTTTCTATACAACCGGAACTCATAGAAATTTGTCAGGATAACATTGGGGAAAGTATCAATATACCGCTGTAGTTGTTTTGAAGTTTCAACCTGGTCAAGGTTTGTTACTGCAGGGTTTTTAGCTTCGATGTACCCGGTTATATGCGTTCTTCCGTCCCAGATACGGAAATCCGGATTACCTGCTTCGGTTTTCTTGGGAAGAATAGTAATATCAACGTTTTTTATTTCCTGAATTTCGGCATATTGTTTAATAAGAATGTCAAGGTGACCGTAGAAGCTTTCTTCTCTTGCGTCACCGTGAAGGGAAGTCTGAGTGATGTTTTCAAGATATTGATTTAATAATTTTTCCACCAAATAATCTATCCCAATGTTTAATCATTTATCCCGGAATTACATTAAATCAAATTTATAAATTTTTGAGGTGATTAGCAATTATAAAAGCTGTAAATTTTAAATATTTTATTATTCTCATCTCATAAACCCGGATATTACATTTCAATTCATCATTTTAGAAAAACCACCCCGTAAAGCCTTCGGCTTCACTCCCCTCCTTACTAAGGAGGGGAAAAGAAGGGGTGGTTAATTTCTTAGTGTCTAAATTGTTTATGCTAATGAAAGAATAATCTAATGAAAAATCCCATCTAACACTTTTGTAAGCACAAGTCTCCCATAGGTTTATCAAAACCAGGGGTTAAATAAGAATCCACCCCGCCCTCGCCACGCTCGGGCACCCCTCAAAGATGGGAATTTAAATGAGTTAGCTGTTTTTTGCCACAAATGCAAGTTTGTATTGTGAATATGGGATAAATGTACATCAATTTACATTCTTATTATTAGGCAATAACGATAGAGATCGAGAAAAATAACCAGTAGCCAGTAGCCAGCAGCCGTTAGCCTTTAACCATCTTTCCATCAGCAATAACATTCAAAACATAGAATCAACTTATCTTTGCGAATAAGCTCAACATCATTCCACCGTCACACTTTTCGCCAGATTTCGAGGCTGGTCTATCTCGCGCCCCAGTTCCTTCGCCACATAGTATGACATTAGCTGTAGAGGTATTGCAGTAAGAATAGGCGTCAACTGCGGCAGAGTATTCGGTATATATATCACGTGATTGGCGACTTCCTTGATTTTCTCGTCGCCTTCGCTGGCTATGGCTATGACTTTGCCTTTTCGGGTTCTTACTTCTTCGATATTCGAGAGGATCTTATCGTAGATCTCGTCCTGCGTTGCGATGAAGACTACAGGCATATTCTCGTCGATCAAAGCTATTGGACCATGCTTCATTTCTGCGGCGGGGTAGCCTTCCGCGTGGATATAGGAAATTTCCTTGAGTTTCAGGGCGCCTTCGAGGGCTGCCGGGAAGTTATACCCTCGCCCAAGATAGAGAAAATTCTTTGCACGGGCATATTCCTTTGCGATAGCCTGAACTTCCTCCGAACGATCGAGGATATACTGTATCTTCTGCGGAATTTCAGAAAGCTCTTTAGCCAGAGTCTTACCTTCGAGCAGGGAAAGCTTCTTCATCCTGCCAAGAAGCAGAGCAACCAACGTCAGCACTGCCAACTGCGAAGTAAATGCCTTTGTCGAGGCCACGCCAATTTCAGGTCCGGCGTGGATGTAGATACCCGCTTCCGTCTCGCGCGCGATAGAACTGCCGACCGCATTGACAATCCCAAGTACGGTCGCCCCCTTATGCTTGGCTTCCTGCACTGCGGCAAGAGTGTCAGCTGTTTCGCCGCTCTGCGATATAGCGAAAACGACATCATCCGAGTGCAGCACTGGGCTTCTGTACCTGAATTCCGAAGCATACTCCACCTCGACAGGTATGCCCGCTAACGATTCGATCATATACTCGCCGACCAGCGCCGCATGCCATGAAGTTCCGCAGGCAGTGATGATTATCCTTTTCGCATTGCGCAGCTTGTCGAGGACATTCCTGATACCGCCCAGCTTCACGTTCCCTTCGTCGAGAAGCAGCCTGCCGCGGAAAGCATCCTGGATAGTTTCCGGCTGCTCGTGAATCTCTTTAAGCATGAAGTGCTCGAAGCCGCTCTTTTCGATTTGTTCTAAGTTAAACTCAATTTCATAGATCTGGTTAGTAGTCTGGCGGTTATCAATCGTCTTCGTATTGAAATCATTACCACGTATGATAGCCATTTCATTATCGGAAATATATATCACTTGACGCGTATGCTGGATAATAGCCGCGGCGTCGGAAGCAGCGACATATTCATCGTCGCCAATACCAAGAACCATAGGGCTGCCCCGCCGAGCCACAATCAATGTTTCCGGCTCATAAGCCGAGACGACTGCAATACCGAATGTACCGTCAATCTCTGCAAGAGCAAGTCTAATAGCTGCTTCCAGATCCTTTATCTGGTCGTACATTGCGCCGATAAACACGGCGAGGACTTCCGTATCGGTATCGGAAGTGAATTTATAGCCATCCTGAATAAGTTTCTTCTTGATTGCAGAATAATTCTCAATTATGCCGTTATGTACGAGTGAAATTTTTTCCGAATTATCCATATGTGGATGGGCATTAATATCGTTCGGAACGCCGTGTGTTGCCCAGCGGGTGTGTGCTATTCCGACTTTTGCATCGAAGTCTCTTCCGTTTAGTCGGCTTTCAAGCTCGCGGACTTTACCGGCTTGTTTAACTGTGGTGATGCCGCCGTTTTCCAGCAGAGACATCCCTGCCGAGTCATAACCGCGGTATTCCAGCCTTTTCAAACCATTCATCAGCACTGACGAGGCTTTCTGATTTCCGATATATCCGACTATTCCGCACATATTTATCTACCAGTTTTGTTAAGATTCTATAAATTAAGACGATTAAAAATTAATATTTTACAAAACTACAATTTTTTATCTGAACTCAGAAAAATTCATTATATTGGAATTATAGATGAACGCTAAATAATATTGTTATAATATGTAAATATGTTTTAAATAAATGTCTTTAAATTCCATGATTTATTTACTGTTAGAGATAATATAAAATGACCGTTTTCACAAAATATCCCGCCGTACGATTACTGCTTCTTACATTAGCAGGGCTTCTCGCCGGTTTATTCATAGAGTTATCATTCGAAATACTAATGATAATACTAATATCCGCCGTATTAGTTTCAATCGCCGGAATTTTAAGCAAAAGATATTCGCTGATATATTACTTATGCGTGCCTGTTATCGGTCTCTGGCTCTCATTTCAGGTGGATAATGTAAATATCAAGGCGCCGGAAAAATATATCCCCGACATGAAAGGCATAGCACAGGGCAAAGTCATCAAAATATTCACAAAGAGAGACAACTACTACCGCTGCCTGCTGCAGGGCAATGTGGACACCCGCCCGCTGCCCCTTATAAGGAACAACAGGATCATTCTATCAATCTATAGCAAAGGCGAAGAAAGCCTCGACATCCAGCCCGGCAGCGAGATCTACGCCAAAGGCAAATTCCGACTGCCGCGCAGCCCGCAACTGCCCGAAGAATTCCCCGAGCAGCAGTATGCATCTTCGCTCGGGGTGCAGTGGATAGCTTCGGCATCCATGAAAGATATAGCTATAAACAGCCAGCCTTCAGGCTTTCACCACTGGCAAAATAATATAGCAGGCTCAGTGCGAGAAAGAATTGATACCCTCTTCCCGGACTCCACCGCCGGCATAGTAAAAGCCATCACCACCGGCGATAAAACCGACATACCGCAGGAACAGAAACAAAACTTCTCTTTCGCCGGTACTGCGCATGTTCTTGCTGTTAGCGGCTTGCATGTGGGTATTATTGCGGCTGTTTTTTATTTTGCGCTCGCTTTTGTTAAGAACAGGTGGATAAAATTCGTATTATTTACATTGCTGATCACTTCCTTTGTGATATTTACCGGAATGCCGCCGTCAGCCGTCAGAGCAGGTTTCATGGCTGCGGCATATCTGCTCGTATATACAGTGCAGCGTAAAGGGGAACCGCTGAATATTTTCGCTCTTGTTTTGTTTTTAATTATTATTTTTTCACCTGAAATGATATATTCCGCCGGTTTCCACATGTCCGCCGGCGCAATTTTAGGAATTACTTTATTTTATAAGCCAATACGCAATTTCTTTAAAAAATTATTCATCATAAATAATATACTCTATGACATGATAATTGGTTCAATTTCAATAACTTTCGCTGTTTCGTTAATAGTGTCACCTATCGTAGCTTACTACTTCAATGTATTTTCAATTATTTCGCCGATTTCGAACTTGCTCGTCATACCGGCGATGTCATTGAGTTTGATCTATACTTTGCTCTCGCTTTTCTTTTCGATTTTCAGTCCGTGGCTCGCTTCGATTTTCGCTTTGGCTGCTGATACTTTCATTTCGGCAGCTATCTGGGTGAATTCCATAGCCGTCGAAATACCAAATGCTTACATCACCGGCAAGGACAGCATATTATATTCAGTTATCTTCCTAATCCCGCTGTTTTACGTATTTTTCTCGGACAATATCAGGCAAACTATATTCAGAGCCGCTGCGGGCATTTCCGCAGCCGTACTGGTATTTCTCTTTGTCGATGATAATTCTACTGAGAGAAATATCCGTATCTATCCACGCCCGCAATATGTAGCTGCCTTTATTCCATTGGACGACACAACGACTTTCGCCTATCTCGCCGACAGAAAGCCCGCCCAGTACCCGTTCCGAGATTATCACATGGAACAACACTTCATAAACTCGCAAGATTCGCTAATAATCGGCGTCACAGGCAATGCCGGACAGAATATTTATGACTATGTCAGCAAAGAACGTCCCACAAAATGTATAGAAATCTCACATAAAATTCAGGAAAAAATCGAAAAAAGTTTAAATTTGAAATACGAATTACCGCAAATAATAGAAATGGACATAAATGAGCGAGAATTTCAACATCCTCGAGCCGGGGATCTTTAACAAAAGCAGGATAATATCAGGCGTGACGCTGAGAAACGAGCATATTTTTCCCGATCCGGGTTTTTCAATCTATTCCGGTCAGAGTGTGAGCGAGGAAGGCGTCAAAGACAAAAGAAAAAATCTGGCTAAAGTTCTTGATGTGGACGAAAATTCATTAAAATTCCAGAAACAGATTCACGGCTCGCACATCCGCTATATTGATGCCAATTCCCAAATAGAAGAATCCGACGGCATGTTCACCGATCGCAAAGGCATAATTTTAAACATCACAATAGCTGATTGCTGCGCTATTTTGATTTACGACCCCGCCCATGAGGTGGTATCAGCCCTGCATTCCGGCTGGCGCGGCGCTAAAGAGAACATAGCAGCCAAGGGCATTAAAACCTTGCAAAAAAAGTACAATAGTAATCCGCAGGATTTAAAAATCTATATGTCGCCATGCGCATCTGTCAGGAATTACGAGGTAGGGGAAGAGGTCGCACAATTTTTTCCGGGGTTCATTGAAGAGAGAGAAGGCAGCATCTACCTCGATTTAAAGAAAAAAATATTAACTCAGCTTATCGAAACCGGCTGCAGAGAGGAAAACATAGAAATATCAGACATTTGCACTATCGAAGATCACCGCTTCCATTCTTACCGGCGCGATAAGGAAAATTCCGGCAGAATGGCAGCGTTTATAGGGATGAGATTGTAGAATATTTTCTTTCCTTATTTTGAAGGATATTAAACCCGGAATTTTCATTAAATATGTACATTTATTTGTAATCACTTGCAACAGCATGCTTTAGCTTGCTGGCGATTCGAAGTTTTCAGACCATTTTCAAAGCGCTAAAGCACTTTGTTACAAATATTTACGCAAAATCAAATTTTCTAATGCAATATTCAGGTTAAATGATATATAGATTAATTTGTTGATTTGAAAAATGTTTAATATATTAATAAAGTTCATAAATATATTTGTGTAAAATATATAAAAACCTTATGGTTCATTAATTAAAAAAGATAAATAGTATGGAAGAGCTATTATATAAATTTAAGTTTTTAAAACGAGCTATTGGGCGTTTGAATCGAATTGCCGGGCATTTAAAAAATGATCCGCAAAAGGGTTGTACTAACTTTATTAGGGATATTCATATTTATTTCTTAGTTCATGCTTATAAATTACTTTGGGAATTTATAAGCATGTATCTCAAAGTTTTTGAGGATATAGCCGCTGACTCACCTGAATCATGCTTCCGGGAAATTTTATCTTTGGGAATCGTAACTCCCGAGGAAACTACTAAATTATTGAAGTTAATAGACCTTTGTAATAACACTACCAATATAAGTAACAATAAGCTTGATAACTATGTTTTTGAACAAATCCCCGAATATTCCAAACTTTTGGATAAAGTGTTTTCAACTTTTAGAGATAGATTATATTCATATTTAATCTTATATCATAATTAATCTAAAAATAGGTGGAATTTACAAGATGACCGCTGATTTCAAAAATAGTTATATAAAATGTCTTTTCATTTTTTGCTGCTTTATGCTGAGTTAACCTGATAAAGAGAGTGATGAACATCCGGATTTTAAGAAAATTATATCATTTCTTTCTTACAATAAAGCGCTTAAGCGCTTTGCAAAAAGTAAAATAAAATTTTATCAGGGATTGTCTCAATAAGTCATTGTGAATGGAACGAAATTGAGCGAAGCGAAATCCTGCTTCAGCAGGGTGAAGTAAAGAATAATATTTACAAGTTTTTCGTTTGTATGAGACAATCTAAAATTAGATTAAATAGTTAACTAAAAACAAAGGAAACAACTATGGAATGCAATCAGGACAAAAACCTCAACAACTGCAACTGCACTTACGAACCCTGCCCGCGAAAGGGCACCTGCTGTGACTGCATACAATATCACCTGAGAGCTCGCGAACTGCCCGCCTGCCTCTTCCCGGCAAAAGCCGAGCGAACCTACGACCGCTCCTTCGAGCACTTTGCGAAGCTTGTGAAGCAGGGCTTAGTATAAATTCACTATGACCCAATTATTTGTAAGCAATATACTTTTTAATGTTAATTAATTGAAGTAAAAATTAATCTTTCATTTAATTTACATGGCTAATTGTAAAATTAAGTTTAATGATAAAATTTTGATTACAAAATGATGATTATGACAACTATCATTTTGTCAAAATTAAATTTAATCCTTAAATTGCTTTTTTGTAATAAATTTTAGTTATTAAATAAATTTTATGGGTTAATTACAAGTTGATATTGTACAAACTCGAAAAAACTAATTTGAATGTAAACAATAATTAAGGAGCTAACCTTGAAAAAGTACTTCATTTTACTGGTTGTTTTATTGGCTGGAACTCTTCTGATTCAGGGATTCCAGTGCGCATCAAGCGAGATGACAACTGCTAAAGTTGCTGCAAAAAACCAAGACTTTCAAAAAGCAATTACTTATTTGAAGAAAGAACTGCAAAATAATCCCGAGAATGAAGAAGCATGGGTGCTGCTTGCCGAAGTTCACGAGAATCTTGGTAATTATGATGAAATGGCAGAAGCCCTTAATAAAGCTGAGAAAGTTGTAAAAACACAGGAGTTTAAAGACAGAGTCCCCAGGTTAAAGAATGTCCTGTGGGTGAATGCTTATAACAAGGGGATTAGCTATTTTAATCAATATTTCGAGGATAAAAACAAGAAATATTTGGACTCAGCCATAATGAAATACGATTTGGCTATTTCAGTTCGTCCCGAAAGACCGGATTTTTATAAACTCAAAGCTATGGCTTATGAACAAAGGGGCGATACAAGTAAAGCCATTAATGCTTATCAGAAATATATGTCATTAATGGAAGAGGAAATTCAATTAGCCAAACAATACAACATCACTATCAATATGAGCAGAGATGAAGCCCTGAGTACCCTCGGTGAACCCGAGGATACATTTGGTACTAAAACCGGGCAAGAAGCTGAAGCTGATTCTTTGATCACAGACCTAATCACAGTGGATAATAAGCCTCTTTATCTTTATTCAAGAATGAAACCTGATGAACAGCCCAAAGTTGTCGGATGGTATTACGATCCTCCTGAAAACGTTCCTGAATTCGAGAAAAAGCAGCAACAAAACATCGATATTGGTCCAATGGCTGCTCTCGCCCAGATATATTACGATAATAAGGAATACGATAAAGCGCTAAAATATGTAAATAAGATAAGGATCGTCGATCCGACAAATTCTCAGGCAAATAGTTTCTTAGTTCAAATCTACCACGTTCAGGGTAAATCAGATGAAGCTCTTAAAGCTGTCAGAGATATGGCTCAGAATAATCCAAATAATAAACTATACAGAGCTCAATATGGCGATCTCCTGCTCAATATGAAAAAATGGGATAAAGCAATAGAGCAATATGAAAAAGCCCTCGAGATAGACCCTGATTACGCTTATGCAATGGTATTTCTTGCTTCGGCACTTAAAAACAAAGCCAAAGACATCCAGAATGAACAGATCGATAAATTGGACGAAGACCCCAAATATGAGGCTGATCCACAAGAATACTTCCCCTTGCTTGAAAGAGCAGCCCAATATTTTGAGAAATCTCTGGATTATGAACAATACTCTAATGATATTGATATTCTCGGCGAGTTAATAAACGTTTACGAAGTGCTCGACAGAAAAAATAAGGTTGCAACATATTTAGCCGAGTTAGAATCTCTTGAATTCCTCGTTGAAGAGCGAAACAAGGAAAAATACTACAGAACAATGTGCAGCGTCTATACAAAACTGCAAAAAAAGGAAAAAAGAAAAGAATATTGTGACAAATACAAAGAAATGACTAAATAATTTTATTCAAAAATAAAGAGAGAAATTCATGGCTGAAAATAATGATAAAGATAAGAACAAAAAGCAGCAACAGTTGAATGTAGAACTTAGCGAAAAGGAAGCTGAAGGTATCTATTCAAATTTAGCAATAATATCTCACTCACCAGCTGAATTTGTTTTTGACTTCACCAGAATAATGCCCGGAGCGCCAAAAGCAAAGGTGCATGCCCGCATTATTATGACCCCCCAACACGCAAAACTACTGCTTAATGCTTTGCAGGACAATGTTCGCAGGTACGAGCAGAGTCACGGCGAAATTACCGTGCATTCCCACGGACCGCAGAATTATCCCGGGTTTTCCGGCGGCGGCACCCCCAAGATAAATTAAAACTAGTTTAAAGTTAATGTGCCACACCGCTTAAGTGTGGCACATTATCATTTATTCTCAAGAATTTATATTTATTTATTAATTTCTAAGATCTGCAAGATTTGGTTTCAAACTGGGAGTTATAATATCCGGTTTGAACATTTTGTCGTTTTCGGCTTCTGAAATTTCTGCAATAAAGTACCTGTATTCTGTATTGCCAAGCTCATTTCTCTGATAGTGATTGGCTTGTATCATAAGGTAATATTCACTGTCTGTATTTTGATTGCTTAAACGATTATATTTTGAAACCGCTGTGTGGAATTTCTTCGTCGAATCTACTTTGTTAACTAATTCTTCGGGTAAACATAAAAGAGGTTTATCCATAGAATATCCGAAATAGTAATCGTTTGTCGTATCCTCAATCGCATCATGATTCGGCAATAATGCTTGGATTTTAACTCTGGGCAGCCCTAAACCGTCGATATCTTTAGCGGATCTGTAAGATAGATCAAGAATTCTCTTGCCGGCGTAAGGTCCGCGATCATTGATTCTTACCAATGCTGTTTTATTTGAATTCTTATTTGTTACCCTCAGTATTGTGCCAAATGGCAATTCCTTATGCGCTGCCGTCAGAGCATACATGTCGAAGCGTTCGCCGTTGGCAGTCAATCTGCTGTGAAAACGCTTACCATAATACGACGCAGTTCCTTCAACTTCATATAGAAACCTGGAGCTTATGTCATATTTTTCTAAGTTGGGTTCTTCCTGTTCATTTAAATTGGGAATGCTTTCGGCACGGACGTTAAGTATATTGTTTAATCCGGGTTCTTTAGCCCAAACAATATAAGTTATAGAGATTAAAGCTATCGGCGCCACCGCATTAATCAGATATTTGCTTAGTCGCCGCCTCCTTAATCCGAATTTGATCATATGAGGATTTTCCTCTTATTATTAAACATAATAGTTATTAGTTATTTATTCTTACGTTTTGCAACTTATTTTTTCTCTTTAAAATTTGAATTTGCAACAACGAAAAAAATTTGTAATTATTTCAATCTAACAGATTTAGCCGGTTGCATAATAACAAAAAGCTAACACGAACCGACTAAAGTAATATTGTATAGCAAGAAGTATGCCGAAATATTTTCTTAAAAAACGTAACCCGCTGTAATAATCGGTGTGTTTTTGTTCCAGGTATTTTTTCCAAATAGGGTAAGTTTATAAATGAAATGCAGATAATATTTATTACTTAATGTTATTTCAAATGAAAATCCAAGATCAAAATAGTTTTCCTGAACTGTAGTATATCTCGGATGAAAATGAGGGGTATTATTGAAAGATTCAAGACTCTGCGCATATTCAAGAAATGCGCTAAGAGCCGTAAATTCAACGGTTTTTATTCCGACCGAAGTGTTAATGATAAATTGATCTTCAAGTTCTTCTGCTCTTACATTGTATAATATACTGGACTGAAATTCAATTTTATCGAGATCCATACCTATTTTAAGACCTGCAAAAGCTTCAAAAGCTCCATCGCTTAGAAATTCGGATGAATCATCGGGAATAACGCTTGATTCAAAGCCAAATGGCATTTTTCCCTCAAACAAAAAGGAAGCATACGCTTCTCTTTCATAAAATCTGTACTCTCCTCCCAATTTCAGATATTCAAATTGATTTCGGTTATAGTTCTTTATACTTATATCTTCGTATTCAATAGTATCTTGTTTGTCCTCAGATATGTAAACGAGGGTATCGGTGTATTTTTCCTTTAGATGATGAAAATGAAAGGGAAGTTCCCCATAAAGTGATAATTTATCATTTATCTTCCATTCTCCGGCTAATCCTAAAATATATTTGGAGTAATTAAATGTATAATATATTGGTTCTTCGAATTCTCCCTGGGATTGCGAAAGCGAAGTTACATTCTCACCCTCAATATCATAAAAACTTGATCCGTTGGTTCTACCGAAAAAGAACATAAATTTGTGCGGTTTTGTTTCCAAATTTTCTCCGATTATATCATCCTCAACAGCAAGTAATTGAGTGGATATAAAAAAAATTGAAGTTAAAATCAGTATTGTTTTTCCAATCATATTTTCCTTTTTGGGTATTAGAGTAATTTTTTGTCAAAAAAGTTACACATTTTTAAATATCTGTTAGATTTTATTTACATTTCATGCCGCTATAAGATTTGCCGCTCATAACAGGTATACCTCATCCAAAAACTATCCATGACAACATCACTTTATCAAATCATCCAACTCCTTCGTTTTGCCGGTATTTACAATTAATATCCTTTTGTTTTTAGGAATGTCTTCTGTCATCTGAAGCAATAAAGCCAAACCAGCCAACCCCGACGGTTCAAATTTAATCTGCTGAGCTTCAGCAATCTCAATTGCCTTATCTACATATTTTTCATGGACATAGTAAATGTCTGTCAGATTCCCTACACACTTATATTCACTTTTCAATTCGTCGATATAATCATGGAAATCCTGGATCGATGGCAAAAATTTGGAATAAAGCTTATCCAGCTTGGTCTGCGGTACATTCGATGAAGCCCCGAAATAATGACATTTCTTCAATGTCTCAATATCGCTGTAAAATCGCGGATCATGCTTGGAAACATAAGAATAAAAATACTCTGTCTTCACGATATTCAGAATATTAATAAAAAGATCTCCGGTACCGAAAGGTATAAAGCAATAATCAGGCTTCTCATTAAGGATTTCATAGCTCATCCAGTCATAGTATGTATCAAGATTGGCATCAAGGGATTCTCTGTAGGTAATGTCAATACCGCTCATGTTATCCGTAAGTTCTTTAATATCCTCAGAATTAAGTAATTTTTCCGAAAGATCGTACTCATAAAGTTCGCAGCCGATTTCCTTTATCGATTTTTTGATTCCCGGATGCAATTGAGAATCGCAGAGAACTTTCAGTCTGGTCGGTATCTTAAACAGATTAAACAAATGCTGAATAGCTATTGCTGCGCTGCCGGATGAGATAAGCGACATCTGAGGCAGCGAATCCTCGGATTTATATTTCAGTGCATCGATCATTGACTTATATTTGATAACCACTTCCCATGCCATCCTGTCTTTATGTGTGCCGGTTGGATTTGTACTTTCATCCTTCATGCAAACATCGGAAAAACCGGGAACATCGATTTTAAATGTCTGAGATGCTGGAAATTTCGGCGTATAAAACGGCTCCGGCGGAAATTCAGGCTTATTGGGATCATTATTCGAAGGTATTTTAATGCTCTTATAAGTCTTCTCCAATTCAAGATTTAGCGGACTTATTCTGTCCGGCTTAGGGAACAGGTTTAATAGTTCATCCCTCGCTTCAATTTTATTAAAGAAAATATCATACAGCACACTGCAGCGATTCTCTCTGATCAGATCAAGTACATTATGCAGTTCATCAATAATTTCCTTAATTTCATCAAGTTCTTCGCGCAGCTTGCTGAAGAAAGTCTGTTCACGTTTATCGCTCATCAGCAGCTTGTGGTTTTCTTCCAGCTTTTCTATCCTCAATTTCCAATATTTCAGTAGTTCCGACCTCCCCAGCGAATCAAAAATATTAAAATCTCCCTGATAAATATCCTTGTAAAGTATATGGAAAGTATGAGCTAAATACTTATCCATGTTATTCTTCGTAAAGTGTATCAACTCTTTGATACAATTCTCATTTTGCAGATAATCCCTGCTAATTAAAGTAACAACAATAGAATCTTTATCCGGATTGCTATAAAGCTCTTCCAGCGAGCCTTTACTGTAAGCCTGAGTATCCCTTGTTTCCGATTCAGCAATAAAACCGAAATGCTCACTCAGACGCTCTTTTATTTTTTCAGCTTCTATCATATTATTGATAGTAGAAGATACTATAATCTTTCTGTCGGATGGCTCATGAATTTTTGCATCTCGTTTTTTACCGGCAGTGGCTTTCTCTTCGATTTTATGAGCGAATCTCGTTTTGCCGTAAGTATAGAGATAACAAATTTCTATATTATATTCCTGAAACTGCGGACTTTCCGCATCTTTCTTTGTGTAGAACAAGTCTTTAAAGAAGGTTTTCCCCGGCACCAGGTCATAAACATATTGTCCCTCAATTTTGATGTCAAGATTTTCCAAAGATTTAAGTTCATCTATGCGGGCGCGGATATGATCCCGCAGTTCATTATAATTTGGCAGGTGTGAATTAAACTTCTTGCTCCCGCCTTCGTTGACGTACTGCTCTCGCATTTTTTTCCTCAGGCGGTCAAGTTCGTCTTTATCAATCTTTATCCAGCCGCTCTTTAAGACTATCTCATTATCCATCTTCATCGCCTTTATAAAAAATTTAAATCTCAATAGACTGTATCAAAATAAGAACAAATCAGTCTCAGACAATTACAATATAACAATTTTATTTTAATATTGTTAAGATGTTGAGATCATTCGTTAAGATGATTTTCTGATTTCGAATGGATGTGGTTTTAGTCAATTGGCTAACGGTGAACGGCAAACAGATAACGACTAACGTTTTGAATACAAATAAGATAATGGTAATTATTGATTTAGTTTATTGTGAAATAAGTTAATTCAATAATTTTCAATATCTTAAGCCATCACCATAAAGTTAAAGAATTGTAATAACCGATTGGTTTTCTTAACTTTAACCTTTAACCAATTTTCTACAAATTCAAATACCATATTGCAATATTAAAGTAAATAATTATGCCTGTAACATCAACCAAGGTTGCTATGAACGGACTCGAAATTACAGCGGGATCGAGTTTAAATTTCGCCAGTACTATTGGCAGGGCAGCTCCAATTATATTTGCCCAAACTACAAGAATAAGCATTGAAAGACTTACTACAATAGCCAAATCTAACCCTCCTTTTCCTTCTATATACCCCCGGAACCACGTCATCATCCCAAGAAATATTCCAAGCATAAAACCAATAAACAATTCTTTTCTAAGTACTTTGAACCAGTCCTGAATTTCCACATCTCCGACGGCTAAACTTCGGATGATCAGAGTTGCAGACTGAGTTCCCGTATTTCCGGCAGTACCGATCAACAGGGGAATGAAGAATGTTAGTGCCACTACAGCTTCTATCGCTTCCGAATAAAATGAGATTATCGCAGCCGTTATAAAATTTGCAAATAACAATCCAATAAGCCATGGAAGACGTTTTCCCCACAACTTCCACGGGCTGGCATATAGATAGGTCTGATCGACCGGATTGATAGCCGATATCCTCTGGAAGTCCTCTGTGGTTTCTTCTTCAAGAATATCCATAATATCGTCAAAAGTCACTATCCCTAACAATTTCCCATCAGAATCCACAACCGGCAGCGCCGAAATATCATATTTCTCCATTATTTGCACAGCTTCTTCCTGATCCTCAAATGCGGATATACTTACGACATTAAAATCCATTAAATCCGATACCTTCTTATCTTCCGGTGCAATTATTATATTTCTCAATAGAATATCATCGATCAAAATCCCGCTATTATCTGTTACATATATTCTGTAAATGGTTTCACTGTCCCGACCAAATCTCCGAATATGCTGCAGCGCTTTGGAAATAGTCCAGTCTTGCCGCACAGCTACAAAGTCCGGGGTCATGAGTCTTCCAACAGTGTCTTCAGGATAGCCAAGCAACTGTCGGGCTTCCTTCAGGTCTTCAGGACTCAGCAGATTAAGCATAGTCTTCGTAGCTTTGGCAGGAAGCTCTTCCAGGAGCGAAGTTCTATCATCAGGCGGAATATCCGCAAGAAGCTGCTTCGTTTCCTGGTCGGTCAGTTCGAAAAGCAGCATTTCACGGTCATCATGATCAAGAAATGAAAATACTTCGCTTGAAACATCCCTCGGCAGCGCCCGAAACAATAAAACCCTGCTGTATTTGTCAATATCCAGCAATAGTTCGGCGATTTCGGGCGGAGGCCAGTTTGACAGCGTTTCTTTTAGTTCCGTCCATCTGTGATTTTCAATCAACTCTCGTATTTCGGGTTTCAGAAGTTCTTTTAGCATAGAACACCGTTTCTGTTATCAAGGTAAAATTAGGGATAAGTGGGTTTTGTCCAATACCAAATTTTAAAATTACAAAAAACGGAGCAAATTAAACTAAATTTTTTACAATAGAATTTTTGTTCATAAATCTATAATATATTATATTTGTAATTCTGTAAAATCAATCAATTATTAATTAAAAGGAGACAAATGGCAAACTATCAATCGGCTATTAAAAGAATCAGAAAAGCCAGAAGACAAACTCTTTATAACAGACAGTACAAAAAGATGATAAAAGAAGCTGTCAAATCAGTCAGGTTGGCGGAGGATTATGAAAAAGCTTCGGAAAATCTGAAAAAAGCAGAAAGTGTGTTGGATAAGGCAGCCACAAAAAATATATTACATAAGAATAATGCTTCCCGTAAAAAGGCAAGTCTGGCTAAACATGTAAAATCTTTGAGAGAAGCATAAATTTTAGCAGGTTTTCCGGCAGTCATAGCAAAGGCTGCCGGATTAAGAAATTGCTGTTTCCTATTTATAGCTGTCAAATTCAGCGTAAATTATTGCCGGATAATTTGAACTCACTAACAGTTCCTTATCCTTTTTAAATATTCCCTGAGTCGTAAGTTCACCCTCATAATATTTTATTATCGAAATAGTTGTTTTCAGTGAATCGTGTTCCAAAAACTCGAAGAATAAGTCGCTAATACTCCCCGGCTCTTTGCCAAATCCGTTTCTTTTCCAGCCATTTAAAATATTATTTCTAATATCAAGATTATTCAGAAATCCCTTCCAGAATATTTCATTCGTCGGCGGCAAAATCGAATATATTTCAGGGATGAGTTTGATGTATTTGCTTTCCAAATCAATATTTTTTTCCAGATAGTTTTTATTATTGCCATTAGAGTCAATATAATTTGCCGGTATCAACCTGTTAGCGAAAATATCCGCAGCCATGACAGAGAAAATGACGGACATAAACATATTCTCATACATATCCCCCAAAAGCTCAATTCTGTCTCTAAGTTTTGTGGTATGGAATATGTAGCTGCCATTTTTAAACTCAGTGTTTGGTTTTATCTTCGTTTCCCACAAATCAACAGCCTTTATTCTGAATTTTTCCGTCATGCTCAGAAAGGTTTCCAGAATATTTGTCCCCGGCAGCATAGCGTTGATTAGTGAACTCGCATCTTGATACTCCTCATAATCCTTCACGCGAATAGTAGACGCGGAATGAGAAATTTTGGAATAGTATTCTTTTTTTGGAGATCTTTCCATTTAAAACCTTAAAAAATGCTAAATATTTGTGGACTCCTATGGCGTTAGATCAATTTATATTAGTAAAAAATATTACTTCGCTTTTTTTATTATTACACAGTTTTTCAAATATTAATTTAATGAATTATTTCCAAAAAATAATATTGTAATATGATAAACTAATTAATTCTAAATTAATTTTTTCTAAGTAGTTTTTCTTAAAAGTAAGAATTTTCTATCGATCAACCCCAATAAAAATTAAAAAAAACAAACAATAATTCATATAGGCTAAAATAATAATTTGTTTAACCAAATAAATTTTGTCAATTTTTATTCAGACTAAAATATCTGATTATGGAAAACGTTATTATTAATAAATTGATAAAAAGAATTCTTTGAATTTAATAATTAATACGACATTTTATTCTTAATATAATATAAAGAGGGTTTTCATGAGTGAACTAATAAACAATTCGACAAAGCGTAAAGAACTTCTGAAGCACATGATACTGCAACTGCACGAAGGCGCCGCACCTGAAGAAGTACGCGGCAGACTGGCAAGCCTAATGCAAAAAATTCCTTACGGCGAAGTAGTGGAAGTAGAGCAGCAGCTTATTCACGAGGGCTTGCCCGAAGAAGAAGTCCTCAAACTCTGCGACATCCACACCGAGGCACTGGAAGGGCAGATCGACTTATCCGGCGCGCAGCTTATACCGCCGGGACATCCTGTCGATACTTTCCGCAAAGAGAACGATGAGTTGAACAAAGTAGCGGACATGCTCGAAAAGCTCTATCAAAAAGCCGAAGACGGCAATATCGACGACATTCGGGATTTTATCCTTCAGTTGAGGGGCAATTTTAACAATCTTATGGACGTAGAAAAGCACTACCAGCGCAAGGAAAATCTACTATTCCCATATCTGGAAAAACACGGCATAACAGGACCGCCCAAAGTCATGTGGGGCAAGCATGATGAAATCAGAGGAAAGCTAAAAGCCGCACTCGAAGCGCTTGATTCCCCGGGCGAGCTATCTATCGAAGAGATACGGACTATGGTAGAGCTTGTACTCAAGCCGGCTTCTGACGGCGTCGCAGACATGACCTATAAGGAAAATGAGATCCTGCTGCCAATGAGCATGGATAAATTAACCGATGTCGAGTGGTACGAAGTTTACCGCCAGACCGATGAATACGGTTTCTGCCTGTATGATCCGCAGACGGAATGGAAACCGCAGGGCATTGAATTTCCCGAAGAGGAATCCGACGATGACGAAAAAATCAAATTCCCCAGCGGTTCTTTCTCGAAAGAGGAATTGATCGCTGTATTCAAGACTTTGCCGGTAGATGTGACTTTCGTCGATAAAAACGACAAAGTCAAATTCTTCTCGCAGAAGGAAGATCGCATCTTCGCCAGAAGCAGGGCAATTCTTAACAGGGACGTCCATCTATGCCATCCGCCGCACAGCGTGGATAAGGTTAATCGCATCCTGGAAGACTTCAAAAGCGGCAAGCAAAACAGGGCGCGCTTCTGGATCAACCTGCACGGCAAGTTCATCCACATTGAATACTACGCTATCCGAAATGACGACGGCGAATATCTCGGCACCCTCGAAGTAACGCAGGATTGCACGAGTATCCGTCAGTTGGAAGGTGAACAGCGCTTGTTGAATTACGATTCGGGGAATAACAATGGAAACTAAACCGATAATAACACCGATGACCAAAGTGGGGGAGATGCTCGAGCATTATCCGCATCTCGAGGAAAAACTGATAGAATTGGCGCCTGCATTCAAGAAGCTTAAGAATCCTGTGCTGCGTAAAACAATAGCAAAAGTGACTTCTCTCGAGCAGGCTTCAAAAGTCGGCGGCATCTCAGTTGAAAAATTAGTGAATACAATGAGAAAAGAGGTCGGGCAAGACATGTTAGCCGGTATCAGAAGCGCCGGCAATGATGAACCTGCTGCTCCCGGCTGGTTCGATCAGAATAGTATTGTGAAAACCCTCGACGCCCGGCCTCTTATTGAAAGCGGCGAGCAGCCTCTCTCGACGATCATCGAAGAGGCAAAATCACTGTCTTCCGGAGAGATTATCGAGGTGATTTCTCCATTCCTTCCGGCTCCTCTCATAGATCAGTTGAGCAAAATGGGATTTTCACACTGGTCAAAAAAAGAGAATCAAGATTTATACAGAAATTTTTTCTACAAGCCTTAAATTGATTAAATTAGCCGATACAAATTTCCCTTTCCCCTCCTTTGTAAGGAGGGGATGAAGGGGCGGTTTTAATTAACTTATAGATTGACAGCAGCTTCGCTGCACCAATCAAAAAATTCTGTAGAAAAAATGATCTGTATAGTAAGCGATACATTCGACCCATACTTCAACATTGCGGCGGAAGAATATCTCTTCACTGATTTTTCCGAAGATATTTTTTTTCTCTACCGAAATCGACCGTCAGTTATAGTCGGAAAGCATCAGAATGCGCTCGCCGAGATCAATTACCCATACATTAAACAGAATTATCTTCCGGTCATAAGGCGTATCTCCGGCGGCGGCACGGTTTATCACGACCTCGGCAATATTAATTTTACTTATATCAAAAATGAACAAAAGAAGCTCCTGGTTGACTTTAGAAAATTCACTCAGCCGATAATCGATTTCCTCGCTGGCTGCGGATTATCTGCCGAATTCGGCGGACGCAACAGCCTTTACATTGACGGAAAGAAAATCTCCGGCAACGCCGAGCATACTTTCAAAAACCGCGTCATGCACCACGGTACCTTGCTTTTTAGCACAGATCTAACGGCATTGCGAGAATCACTTAACTCAAATGAAGACAGATTTATCGACAAAGCTGTAAGATCTGTCCGCAGTTCAGTCATTAATTTGAACGAGTTGATTGATGATATCTCTGATCCTTCAGATTTTCTATCAGCTCTGAAAAATTTCATAATAGCTAATAATCATGAAATCTCGGAATATAGCATTTCTAATGAAAATAGAGCTAAGATTGATTCATTAATTCATAGCAAATATTCACAATGGTATTGGAATTTCGGCAGGTCGCCCGCTTACCGGTATGAAAATACTATACAGATAAGAGATAGCAAGCTCAAAGTCAAATTGGAAGTAAAAAAAGGTATAATAAAAAAGGCAGCCGTCACAAACACGGATACTCCTGAAATTTTATCACAAGCAATTGGCAGACTTTCAGATATTCCACACAGAGAAGACCATGTTAAAAAAGGACTTTCCGCAGTGCTTTCGGGTTTTTTAAATTACAGTGAGATCAATCAGTTAGCTGTTCATTTATTTTGATTTTCTCCGGCGGCGATCTAAAAGTTGTTTTCGTTATCCTTCGGCTTCACTTAGGATTAATAGATTTAAATGGGATTTTGGTAAAATAAATTTTTTATGGCTTTATGGATGCGTATGAGCAAAGTCTGAGAACCGGCATATCTCAAATACCATCAGGAAGACATTTCCTGTGATTAACTATTAGGGAAAATAGTTTTACGGAAAAGATAATAGTCAAACACTAAATTATATATTTGTGATATTTATAATCTGACAAATAACTACCTCACCTTTTCCAATGCCCACTTAAATACCTTAATATATTCCATAGCAGTTTCCCCGGAAGAAAATTCCTTCTTCATAGCATTTTTCCTTATCAGATCCCAGTGCGGATGAAATTCATACAGTCGCAGCGCTCTGTTAATAGCATTTTCCATATCCACCGGCGCCGGTTTTCTAAACAGGAAACCCGTGCCTTCCGCTGTATTGTAGTTATACTCTTCAACGGTATCTGCTAATCCTCCGGTAGCACGTACAACTGGGATGGTACCGTATTTCATAGCGTATAACTGTGTAAGCCCGCAGGGTTCGAAAAGCGACGGCATCAAAATGTAATCGCTGCAGGCTATAACCTTATGCGCCAGCGCATTATTATAACCAATATAAATCATTGTTAGTTCAGGATATTTTTCTGCTATTTTGTCAAAATATTTATGATGTTCCAAATCGCCGGAGCCAATCATTGCAAACCGAAACTTACCCTCCTTCAGAAAATTCTCGAGCCTGCTGCGCAAAAGGTCTATCCCTTTCTGATGAGTTAAACGGGTTACCATACCTATCAAAGGCATATCAAGATTATCCACCTCCGAATAGCCGTAACTCTTCAGAAAATCATACTTGTTTTCTTTTTTCGCCTGAATATTTTCAGAATTGTATTTGTACCTAATATATTTATCATTTACAGGATTCCAATCATTATAATATACACCATTGAGAACACCAATTATATCCGCCCCCCGCAGATTCAGCACATCCTGCAAACCATGCCCGTATTCTTCAGTGCGTATCTCTTTTGCGTAAGTAGTGCTGACCGTCGTGATCTTATCGGCGAACATTATACCTGCCTTCATGGCATTTACCCATCCATGAAACTCCATCCAGCTTCCCGGGTAAAACTGATGCACCCCGAATCCGGAAAATTGCATCGCGCGATCAGGGTAAAACCATCCTTGATATGCCAGATTATGAATAGTAAATACCCCTGCCGTCCTTGAAAACAAAGGATGAGTGCGGTAATGCGACTTCAGAAAAGCCATTGCAAACGCCGAATGGAAATCATGTGCATGGACTATATCCGGCTTGAACTGCAATGCTCTTGCAGTTTCAAAAACTGCCCGGCTGAAAAATATGAATCTCCTGTCATTATCTGGATATTCATCAGGATCGCCGTATATTTCCGGTCTGTCAAAATAATCTTTATTTTCTATTAAATAAACAGGCACTCTCGCCCCAGGCATTGTCCCTTCCCAGAGCCGTGCGAATTCCATCCATCCCCCAATTGGCACATACAGTATCTTATTTGTTGGTATAAATCCGTAGTGTTCTACATCTATAAATTCATACTTAGGCATTACCACGATCACATTTTGCCCGTGCCGGTTCCATTCCATCGGCAGCGAATGCGTCACATCCGCCAGTCCACCGGTCTTTGCAAAAGGAGTAACTTCAGCCGAAGCAAGTAAAATATTCATGAGCCATTTACATCAAAAATCATACATATTCGATTGCCTAACAAAAAATTTAAAACGGGATTATTATCTGCAACTTGATAATTCTATAATATTAATTTTCTTTAACGTCCCGTTTATTAAGTTACAAATATAAAGAATTGACGTCAATTATAATGGATTGCATACAAAAGTCTTAAATTCTTTAAAGTTACCGGCGGCGGCACGGCACTTTTTCTCCGATTCAAATAACCCGTAGACTGCTGAACCGCTGCCGGTTAGCATGGCAAAAAGAGCGCCATTTTCATATAGTTTGTCTTTTATATCGGCTATACCAGGATATATATTAAAGACATATTCTTCAAAATCATTGAAAATATATTTGCGTAATTCATCAACTTTATTATTATAGCTTGATATATACTTAACAAGATCAGCAGGTTTTTTTTCGGCGGCGCCTCGGTTCAAAGCCCGATATGCTTCGGCGGTAATTACTTCTATTTCAGGAAAGACTATCAACAAAAAGTAGGGGAGATCGATGTCGAAAAATTTTAAAATATCACCTCTGCCTGCAGCTAAAGCGGAACCTTCACGCAGAAAAAACGGCACATCCATGCCAAGTTTAACTGCTGTATCTTGTAATTCGTTTATTGACAAGGACATATCCCACATTTCATTCAGGGCGAGAATCGTTTGCGCTGCATCGGAACTGCCTCCGCCTAATCCGGCACCGCTGGGAATATTCTTATTTAATGTAATTTTTGCATTATTTTCTCTGGATATTTTAAGTTTTTTTAACATATTTGCAGCTTTATAGATGATGTTTTCCTTTTCAGGAACGATTGAAGGGTTGGAAATAACTTTGATTTCATCTGATTCATCAAAAGTTATTTCGTCAAATATAGTAATTTTTAACATAAATGTATTTATATCATGGTAGCCGTCGGGACGCTTTCTGAGGACTTCAAGTCCGAGATTGATCTTCGCCGGCGCGGATTTTCGAATATAAGTTTTTATTGACATATATACTCTGGTAAAAAATGAATAAAATTTACGAACAATATAAGGTTCCTTCGGGAAGTTTAAAAACAGAAATGGTAGAACTCGATAAAGTTTCATACAGAAAAGAAATTTTTAGAAAATCCATACACATGTGCTCTCTTTCAATTCCGGTCATTTATATCTATGTAACGCAGGAAACTGCCCTTATGGTACTGGTTCCACTCTGCATACTGGCTATAGTTATTGATTTTATGAGCAGAAAACCGAATATCGTTCAAAAGTTCATGCACAGCTTATTTGGTGATATACTTCGTCCCCATGAAAAGAAGGGGGGCTTTGGATTAAACGGCGCCTCGTGGGTGTTAATATCAGCAATTGTTTGTGTTGTTATTTTTCCAAAGTTGATAACAGTCACCGGATTTACGATATTGATTATTTCAGACCTTTCTGCCGCATTGATTGGAAAAAAATGGGGTAAAACAAATTTCCTTGATAAATCCTTCGAAGGTTCCACTGCTTTTGTTATAACTGCAATGATAGTGGTAACTGTCTGGGGGAAGATTTTCCAGCTGCCTCTTTCATACTTTCTGATCGGTTACTTTGCAAGTATTGTCGGAGCTGTTTTTGAGGCATCATCCACAAGATTCAAAATCGACGACAATCTTGCTATTCCCGTAAGCATTGGTTTTATCATGTGGTTCGGGAATGAAATTGCAAAAGTTATAAATGCTTCTTATCTTGATAAAATTATATTTTAACAAATTGACAAAAAAATGATCGACCTTAGAAGTGACACTTTTACAATCCCAACTGAAGGGATGAGAAAAGCTATTTTTGAAGCGCCCGTCGGCGACGATGTTTTCGGCGAAGACCCTTCCGTCAACGAATTGCAGGAATATGCAGCTCATATCACGGGCAAGGAAGCGGCTTTGTATGTACCGTCAGGTGTTATGGGGAATCAGATAAGTCTCGCCGTATTGACTACTACAGGCGAAGAAGCCATAATAGAATCCGACGCCCATATTTTCTTTTATGAAGCGGCGTCGCCTTCGGTAATATCAAGGATTCAACTCAGATGCATTCCCTCGGAAAGAGGTATGATGCCCATTGAAGAGATCAAAAAGGCTGTCCGCCCGGAAGATGCTCATTTTCCGCAGACATCTCTTATCTGTATCGAAAATACACATAATCGGCATGGCGGCTCGATTATTCCACTCGATTACATAAAAGAAGTAGAGCAAATCGTCATAGAAAATGGGCTAAAATATCACTGTGACGGCGCTCGCTTATGGCATGCCAGCACCGCTGCAGGTATATCTCTTAATGAATATTGTGAACCATTCGATACAGTGTCTCTCTGTCTGTCAAAAGGGCTGGGAGCGCCAGTGGGCTCAGTCATTGTAGGTTCTAAAGATAATATCAAAAAGGCACACAAATGGCGGAAAATGCTAGGCGGCGGTATGCGCCAGGCTGGTATTATTGCTGCTGCAGGGCTTTACGCTATCAAAAATCATTTCCACCTGCTGCCGGAAACTCACAATAATACCAGGTATTTCGCTAATTTGATCCATGAATCCGAATTTATTGAACTCGATCCCGAAACTGTAGAAACCAATATCATTGTTTTCCGGCATACCGATAATATTGATTCCAACGAACTCGTGGAGGAATGCAAAAATCAGGGACTCCTTATACTATCAATTGGAAATAATATGATACGCGCAGTCTTCCATTTCCAAATAAGCGAGAAACAAACAAAAGAAGCAGCAGAGATAATCAAAGACGTTACAGCAGACATTGCTAAATGAATTCTATAACATGTTGAATAATAAGATATTTAAGCGAAATGGCTAATAGTAAAAAAGAAATAGAAGCTAAATTAATTAAATCATTGCAATTATATAAGTATAAGCTATCCGGCAAAGTCAAATTCGCCGAAGTAGATTCATACGGCGTTGTCCACAACCTGCAATATTTCTTCTGGCTCGAATGGGCGCGGACGGAATATCTGAGTAATTTAAGCAAATCAATAAAACCGAATGACTTAATATGGAAATACCCTATTATGATGGTGCATGCGGAAGCCGATTATTTTAATTCCATCGGCTTCGGCGATGAATATGAAATCTATACCCGCGTAAAATTCATAAAGGATTCGTCTATCGGATTTGAAAATATAATACTTACGAAGGGTCAGAAAATTCTTATGAAGGCTTCCGCAATTCTTGTGCATCTTAATCCTGAAGAAAGAAAACCCGCATCAGTACCGGATTTCTTGAGAGAACTTATCCTTGACTTCGAGCAAGATACCGTACAATTACCTGAAAAATAAAATAATTAGTATAATTCCTGAGAGAATGATTTATGAAATCAATAGAAAAATTCACATCCGCCGAACTTGCAGCCCAATGCGTGATGGGCAGAATATCGGCAGACCATTACTACGCTGATGCCAGATATAAATTCAATATACAACAATTGATAGAAGCCGGCATGGGCGGTTTCTGCGTTTTCAAAGGGATTGTCGACGAAACACGCCGTATGCTTGATGAATTGCAGATGGATACCGATATACCACTGATTTTCGCTGCGGATTATGAAAACGGCTTGCTAATGCGGCTTAACAACGGCTCGCCATTTCCGCATGCCATGGCTATAGGCAAGAACGAGCCGGAGAAAACTTACGAGATAGGAAAAGCAATAGCCGAGGAAATGAAATTTGTCGGAGTGCACTGGAATTTTGCCCCCGTCTGCGATATAAATTCAAATGTTGATAATCCTATAATCAACATACGTTCATTCGGGGAGGACGAGAAAACCGTATCAGAGCATGTTTCGGCTTATATCCGTGGTTTACAGTCACAAAAGGCAGCAGCATGCGCCAAGCATTTCCCCGGACATGGCGATACCGATGTCGATTCACATCTGGCGCTGCCGATTCTGAATAAATCCCTCGATGACATAAATAAATTTGAACTGGCACCTTTCCGAAAATCCATAGAAGAGGGCGTAAAATCTATCATGCCCGGGCATTTATCCGTGCCCGCAATGGATGATTCCGGAATGCCCGCTTCATTATCTGAAAAAGTCATCAAGACCTATATTAATGATGAGCTTAACTATGACGGAATAGTCGTTACCGACGCTATGGATATGAAATCCATCACCGACAGCTATTCTTCCGGCGAGGCAGCAATCAAGGCAATTAACGCAGGCGCCAATCTCATTCTTTTGCCTCCTGATCCCGGAGAAGCCATAAAAAGCTTAACCGAAAAAGCTGATAAAACCAATGAATTTAAGGAAAAATTAAAAATCTCAGCAAATAAAATCATTGCTCTTAAAAAATGGTGTGGACTGACAGCATATTTACCTCCATTAGAAGAGCCCCAGACAAAAACATTCGAACAAAATGAAAAGCTTGCTCTTAATGTTGCTTACAACGCCGTTAACTATCATGGGGATACTTCCCTGATCCCGCTTGCTGAAGACAAAGATCTCGCCGGTCTCGCGCTCGTTACAGGTGAGGACCTCGACCCGGGCGTATTCTTCTTCAAAATGCTTGCCCAGGCTGTTGAAAATAATGCCGACTTCGGCTTCATCGACACTTCCATCAAAGATGATGAAGTAGAGGAACTAAAAAATAACCTCAAACACGCCGAAATGCTCATCCTGCCCGTACTCGTTGGCAGAAGAGCTGTCCAGGGCAAAGCAACCATCCCCGAAAAAATGAAAAATGTGATCCCCGAACTCGCCGAAGGTCGCCCTGTCATAGCTATAATTTTAGGCAATCCTTACGTAAAAGAAAATATACCCGCCGATCTGTATATAGACATGTATTCGGATTCTAAATCGTCCATAGCCGCATCAGTAATGGCATTGTCAGGAAGGAATCCGGACTATTATCAATAGGACACGAATTTCACGAATTGACGCTAATTATTTAATAAATCAGTGGTTTATTTTGTACCTTCTTAATCGGATTAAATATGACTTTCTTCGAACAGACTATGAAGTAATATGCATAAATATGCTTACATACTATTTTTCCCGCTGTTTGCATTGAGGCAGTCTCGTGTTGCTGAATCATCCACTGAAGAAGATATCACACCAGGTTATGCACTCCTGCATTTGCGCGCCGGCGCTGAACTTGCAGACTGGCTGCAAGTCCATACCGGCGTCGAGAATTTACTAGATAAATTATACCACCACCATTTAAGTATAGAGAATTTGCCCGTTATGGGACGAAATTTTTGCTTGCGGGCAAAGCTGGAATTTAATTAACCCGGGTTGAGCTTGCGAAATCCCGCTTTAGCGGGGAATCCGGTATTCATAAGATTCCTGCCCTGCTAAAGCAGGCTCTAAAGACATTTGCAGGAATGACAATATCATATTTTTGATTCAGCCTCAATTTAGGAATGAGGGAATTCTTCTAATGAATTTTCCGGGTTTATAATCAAATTATATCAATATAAGATATTGTAATTTATATTTAAATCGGAAATTAAGCATGGATAAACATTCAGCAATTTGATAATAGTATTCCAAATTTAATTTTTTTTCCAGGCTATGAGATAATCCTGGAAAATTCACCCCAATACAGTCTTCAAAAACAGTACTATCCCTATAAGAATCAGAAAAATATAAATAAACCTGGTAAAATTCTCAGCCGGTATTTTTTTATTCAATCGGCTGCCGATCAGCATTGATACAAAAACCACCGGCAGCGAATATAGAAACAAGGTCAGTACTTCCTGAGTCCAGAATCCCGAAAGACCATGCCCGGAAGCAATAAAAATATTAGTCGGCAGAAATATCCCCTGAAGAATAGCTCTGAAATTCTGTGGCTGCCAGCCGCGCATAGTTCCGTAAATGATTATCGGTGGTCCGTTGGTATTATAGGCGCCGCCCAATATCCCTGCTGCTATTCCGAATGGGAATGCAAATTTATTACTTTTCAGTTTCAGAAGCTCTGGTTTGTATAATTTATATATTGAAAAAGAGATAAGAACTACAGCCAGCACTATTTTAACTATATCCTCGCTTGTTCCTTTCAAATATAGCAAACCTATCGGAATCCCAACTACAGATGATATTATTAATTGGAGCACCCCCGGGGCTTTTATTTTTCTCCAGTTTCTTGAAAAAATCATGATAGCAATTAACAAACCAATAAGAGCTACCAGGGGTGTTGCTATTTTAATACTCACAAACAAAGCAAGCAGCGGCATAGCTATTAGTGCATCTCCAAAACCGAAAGTTGAACGCGACAGCGTCGAAACAAAGAGTACAGCCAATATTAATATAAATTCCGCTTCGAACATCTACGTTAATGCCTGGTTAAAATTTTGAAATTTACTTAAAAAGGAATTCGAATTTAAAACACAAAAATGATAATCAGTGCAATTTTTTATGAAAAAAAGCTTAAATATATTAAGTTTGTTTTTATTGACATCAATAATTTTTGACAAATATTATTTACAGGAGTAATTATGGCACGAGCATACAATTTCGCGGCAGGACCTGCGATTCTTCCGGAACCGGTTCTGGAAGCTACAAGCAAAGCTGTCCTCGACTATAACGGCGTAGGGATGTCTATCATGGAAATGAGCCACCGTTCGAAAGAATTTGATGAAGTTTTCAAGGATGCCCAGAAAAAAGCACTACAATTAATGGGGCTGTCTGAAGATGAATACGCAGTCCTCTATCTGGGCGGTGGTGCCAGCACACAGTTCATCATGATACCTATGAATTTTCTTCACAATAAAGCAGATTATATCAATACAGGCTCTTGGTCTAAGAAAGCAATCAAGGAAGCTAAAATTGTCGGTGAAACAAATGTGGCAGCTTCTTCCGAAGATACTACATTCAATTATATACCCAAAAACATTCAATTCACACCGGATGCGGACTATGTTCATATCACAACAAACAATACTATTTACGGAACACAATTTCATAATATGCCGGAAACTGGCAATATTCCTTTGGCAGCCGATATGTCCTCCGATATTTTTTCTCGCAAACTGGATTTCTCAAAATATAATCTTATTTATGCCGGTGCACAGAAAAATATCGGTCCTGCCGGCGTGGCACTTGTAGTTGTCAAAAAAGACTGGGTCGAACAAAAAGCCAAAAAAGAAAATCCGACAATTATGAAATACGCTACACACATCGAGAAAGATTCACTGTTTAATACCCCGCCATGCGTGAATGTCTATGTAGTCGGACAAACTCTGAAATGGATACTCGATCAGGGCGGTCTTGAAGCTATCGAAGAAAGAAATAAAAATAAGGCAAATATCCTTTACGACTTCATCGATGCCAACAATGACTTTTACAAAGGTCACGTCCCCGACAAAGCCGACCGCTCTATGATGAACGTCACCTGGAGAATGGATTCACCCGAACTCGAAGCTAAATTCGTTTCCGAAGCCCGTGAAAAATACAACATGACCAATCTAAAAGGTCACAGAAGTGTTGGCGGTTGCAGGGCATCCATCTACAACGCTTGCCCGGAAGAATCCATTAAGGCTTTAGTAAAATTTATGGAAGAATTCAAGAAAGAGAATTCTTAAATATACAAGACTTTTACGTAAATAAAGCTGCTCTTATCCGGGGCAGCTTTTTTATTTTATACAAAAAATATTATATTACTTAATCTTGATTTGGCGATCTTATTATAAGAATATAGAGTATTCATTACAAATTGAATTTAATCATTTATGAAATGCGTGGAACAATGAGAAAATTATTGATTTTAATAATAATATCACTAATAATACCCCAAATCTTATGCAGTTACAGCATATCTTCCTACATCACCGAACTATATTACAAATCCCACGAAGTGGAATCTGACAGAGTTAGGATTGAATGCGATTTTGCTCAAATCGAGATACATCCTTATACACCGAATATGATCGCTGTCAGATACCATACCGACGGAGTAAACGAAGCTCCCAAAAGTCACAGTGTTATCATGGAGGCGCAGAAGGTTGATTTTCAGGTAAATGACAATGAAAATTATTTGGAAATTACTACTGATACAATTTCGCTGCGAATACATAAGAGTCCTGTCAGGATCAGCTATTTAAAAAATGGTAAAACATTTCTAAAAGATACCATGAGTTTCTATAAATCGATCTATGAAGTGTGGGTATACCAGGGAGTGAATTTAAAGCTGCATGACAACGAAGCTATCTACGGATTGGGCTCAAAGGCTGTCCCAATAAACAGAGTGGGAATGGGGTATGAACTTTATAACCGAAACAGGTACGGTTATGTTTACGGTGAATCAACTTTAAACACAAATGTTCCTTTAATTCTCTCTTCCCGCATGTACGGTCTTTATTTTGATAATTACGCACAGCATTTCTGCATTCCCGGCGTAGAAGATAGTGAGAATATCCTGCAATACCAGACCAATAATGGTAAATTAGCTTATTTCGTTTTTACCGGTGAATCTTACCCTGATATGATAAATACTTATACTATGCTTACAGGACGCCAGCCAATTCCTCCGCGATGGTCTCTGGGCTATCTTCAGTCAAGAGTATATTACAGCACGGAAGACCAGGTCAGGCAAGTAATGGATACAATGAGAACAGAAGGATTCCCCATTGATGGAGTGATTTTTGATATGTCATGGTTTGGCTCATCAAATGAAGTCGGCAATCTAAGCTGGGATAGAGAATCTTTCCCAAATCCTGAAGATATGATGCAGGATTTCAAAGATATGGGAATAAAGACTATTCTCATTGTAGAGCCTTACGTATCCAAAAAATCTCACAATTATGAGGAATGCGAAGCTAATGGCTATTTTGCAATTGATACAACAACCGGAAAACCTGGAGTCGCTGAATTTATATATGCACCTGTTTCATTGCTCGATTTTTTCGATGAAAATGTCCAGGACTGGTTCTGGAACAAATGTAAGGAGAACCTTGAGCGCGGGGCTGAAGGACTATGGCATGACTGCGGCGAACCGGACCATCATGAAGCGGACTGGAAGCACAAAGCCGGAATGGCACTTGAAGTGCATAACATGTATGGAATGGAATGGCTCGGTTCTCAATTCAAACATTTCCGTGAAGAATATCCCGAAAAACGCCCCTTCCTCATGAACAGAGCCGGTTGGGGAGGCACACAGCGGTATGGCGCTATACCCCTTTGCGGCGATGAATACAGAAGCTGGGAAGGCTTAAAGGCGCAGATCCCCGTTATGCTCGGGATGGGAATGAGCGGCTATGGCTACATTCATAGCGATGCTGGCGGATATGCAGCAGTTGACGTTCATGAAAAAGAACCCGAATTATACACCCGCTGGCTGCAATTCGGAGCTTTTTCACCCGTCTTTCGTGTTCATCTCTCCGGACCTGTGCCATCAGAGCCGGTCTTCTTCCCTGACACTGTCCGAAAATATGTCAGAAAAATAGTTAAACTACGTTACAACTTGTTACCATACAACTATACTCTTGCTTGGGAAAACTCGCAAACAGGAATGCCTCTTGCCAGACCAATGAATCTATATCATCCAAATGATACTGCATTTGCAAATATCAATGATCAATATTACTGGGGTGATAGGTTTCTTGCAGCACCCGTAATGAAACCGGGACAAATTCAGCAAGAGGTACTGCTTCCTGAAGGCAAATGGGTAGATTACTGGACTGATTCTACTTATGGCGGCGGACAAAAAATTAATGTATATGCTCCCGTCAGCCGCCTTCCCTTATTTGTAAAAGCCGGAAGCATTATTCCGATGGCTCCTGACATGCTGACAACAGCTAATTACAACTACGATTCATTAATTTTCGAGTATTACCCCGATTTATCTGTTCCTTCATCATCAATTAGTGTTTACGAAGATGACGGCATCACTTTTAACCCTTACGACAAAGGAATGTTTCAATTTATCAACGCTCAAACCAGATACGAACCCGACACTGTAAGACTCAGGTTAACATTGGAAGGTCCCGGCTATAGAGAAGCACCTGATCTTAAAAAGATTCATTTTAAAATAAAAAACGTGCCCTATCAACCGGGCGCTGTGCTTCTGAATCAAGATTCGATTGATATAGTCTTCACCCTCGATGATTTCGAAAAACAGGAAAAATCCGCCCTTTACGATAGAGACAAAGACATCATCCATGTACATTTCAACTGGACAGACAGAGATTCCCGATTGAAAGTCGTCCTAGATTCAACTGCCACACAGGTCGGAGTTCCTTCAACTTCGGATAATCCGAATGAACACTTCATAATACATAAAATCTATCCTAATCCCTTTGACGAAAGTATTAATATTAAATACGAAATCCTTAATTACGGCAGCTATACTATAAGAATAAGCGATTACCTTGGCAGAACAGTCAAAGAATTCAGGCTCACAGGCAAACCCGTTGGAAAACACACACTCAAATGGGACGGGCTCAATAAAAATGGGGGAGAGGTGAGCCCCGGAAATTATATAATCAGTGTCTTTGGAGATAATTTAAAGTTCCAGTGCCAGGTTTTCATTTTAAAAAAAGCTAAATAGAAATCTTCTTCTTCAGCACTCTTTAATCAATTATTCTTTTCATAATACGTAATTCACAAACGTAATAAATGATCCGTAATTCGAATTCAACATTCATAATTCATAATTGATATAGTGAGAGCAGTAGTACAAAGAGTATCAAAAGCAAGCGTAAAGATCGAAGGAAAGGTGAACGGCGCCATCGATGATGGTTTATTGGTTTATCTTGCAGTAACCGACACAGACAATGACGATATCATGAAATGGATGTGCAATAAATTAGTCAATCTCAGAATATTTCCTGACGACGAAGACAAGATGAACCGCTCTGTGCAGGATATAAGCGGCGGCATTCTACTCATTTCCAACTTTACTCTTTACGGAAGCGTCCGCAAAGGCTTCAGACCTAATTTCATGAACGCCGGCGCACCGGAAATGTCTGAACCAATGTACGAGAAAATGCTCAATTACCTCAAGGAAAATTATCCAATCAACATTGAAAGCGGCGAATTCGGAGCTATGATGGACATAGATTCCGTTAATGCCGGACCTGTAACTATATTTATTGAAAAGGATTAATAGCTTTTTCTTTAAATTTATTCACTCTTAGACAAATCAAAATCATAGAATTTGCAAGTATTTTCACATTTTTTTTAAAAAAGATTTGATTTTATTCGTCTTAAATTATAAGGCTTTTTTATGTTACCAAAAGCGCATAAATTAGTCATAGATTAGTGAGACAATAATGATTATTTTCAAAAAACTTGTAAAAGAGTGAGCAGAAGTGAAATTTTTAGGAACCATAGCAAGAGCAATAGGCGTTAACGGTGAGATCCTCATAACAGATCTTCCAACGGGAGAACCGTATCTGCTCCCGGGAACAAAAGTATATATTGGATATTCGGAGAATTTTACACAAACATATACCTTTACTGAATGGCGTCATCACAATAAAGGTGCTGTCATAGCACTGAAAGAAATTGAGAAAAAAGAGCAAACTGATGAAGTCAAAGAAAAAGGTGTTTTCGTCGAAGAAGAAAATCTGAATTTCTGGGGCGAACGCCGATACTCGGAAGATGATCTGGAAGGATTCACTGTCATAGATGAAGCTGCTAAACAGGAAATCGGCAAAATTGTGGAAGTCTGGCTGCTAACTGCTAACGATGTCTGGATTGTCGAAACTGAGAAAGGTGACCTGCCCGTGCCGGTTATTGATGATGTAATAAAACGTGTGGACTTCAAGAGAAAAACCGTCGAAATTGAAATCATCGAAGGATTAATTGACCTCGTTGAAGAAAATGATGAAGAGGACAAAGAGGAACAGTAAATGCCTGATTCATTGATGAGAATAGATCTTATAGCTTCAATTCCGGAAATATTCGACTCAGCATTGAGCACAGGAATGATAAAAATAGCCCGGGAGAAAAATTTGGTGGAGATTTTGACACACAATCTTCATGACTACGCTGAAGATAAATTCCGCCACATCGATGATGAGCCTTACGGCGGCGGCGCCGGAATGATCATCCGTTGCAGTCCCGTTTTCAAATGCATAGAAAAGCTTCAATCACAAAGAGACTACGATGAAATAATTTATCTCACCGCCGATGGCGAGTCCTTCAATCAAAACACCGCCAATGAACTTTCTATAAAGAAAAATCTTATCTTACTGGCTGGGCGATACAAAGGCATTGATCAAAGGATTAGAGATACACTGGTGACAAGAGAGATTTCAATCGGCGATTATGTTTTGAGCGGGGGAGAGCTTGCAGCCTTGGTTGTGACAGATGCATTAGTTAGGCTCGTTCCCGGAGTTTTGGGTGATGCCTGCTCAGCCCTTGATGATTCTTTCATGGATGAATTGCTGGAACCGCCCCAGTACACCCGTCCGGCGGATTATCGCGGCATGAAGGTCCCCGAAGTGCTTTTACAGGGCAACCACTCCGAAATCAAAAAATGGCGCGAAAAGCAGGCTTATCAAAAAACCATAAAACGCAGACCCGATCTTCTCGACTGATTAAAACTAATTTCTATTCAATTTATATTCATCAACCTGATGAACCGCAGGCTTCACATCCGTATCGGCGCTTCCACAAACTGCTTCCTGAGGATGCTCCTTACTTTTTCTAAAGAAACCTATCTCATTCTTCTTACATGCATCCAAACAATCACCGCATAAATAGCAATCCTGATTATTTATCACAGCCTTATTATCCTTATAGCGGATTGCATTCGTCTCGCAGGCTTCACTGCAAAGCTTGCAGCCCTTAGCCTTCCCCTTCACACCAAGCAACGAAGCCCCCGGAATCTTGCTTATCCAGCCAAGAAAAAGCCCGACCGGACACGCCGCCTGGCAAAACGGTCTGTAGATGAATAGCGAGGTTAACAATAGCAATCCCAGCAATATCCACCCCGCCAAATAGTACGATGACAGATTGAACGCTACTTTGAAAGGATCTATATCAACGAAAAGTATTGACTTCGTCCAAAACAACTGAACAATCAACGCCCCCAGCAGCCCGTATCTTATACCATGCATGATCTTCTGCGCGCGAACACCTTTTAAGAATTCAAATTTGTTCTTCTTATAGATAAATTCCTGCAGCGCGCCCAGATGGCATGCCCAGCCGCACCAGACCTGCCCGAAAATATAGGTCAGCGGTATCAGCCCCCAAAACCAAAGCATACTCACCCATGAGACCGATACACCCAACCCCGCCAGAAACACATTCTGAAAGCTCGACAGCATACATGGACAACCGCCCCGGTAAAATCCCAGCACAATCAAAGAACCTATCAAAAATATCGTCCGAAAATTCCTCGTCGGCTTGTACCTTACAAACACCCCCGCAATTGCAGTAAATATCAATATCCAAATAACCCAATCCAGGCTATCCTGCAGAATTGGTCCTTGCTCTTCTTTTATTTCACCTTCCTGAAATTCGCCTTCACCAACGTCCGAAAATTCATCCATTTCCCCGGCATCCATAAACTCATCGCCGCCGTCATTTTTATTCGATTCATCATCGGAAACAGCCTTAATACTGCTTCGGGAAGTTTTGTCGGCGCATTTCTCTTCCGCCAGGCAGCCGCCGCAGGGTGAATCAGCTTCCGCCGGCGCCGATAACAAGATAAAAACTAATAATAAAAGGCTTTTATATATAAATCCGTTCATATTTTCCTGTTAAGTGGTTTCCAGCGTCAAAACACCATGACCACCTTCTTTTTCGCATTCCCTGTCGGCGCTGATCTTCACTTTCTTGCTCTTATTACCGGTCACCTTCAGCTTCAGCTTTCTATCCCAGACTTCCGGTGACGACTCATTCCAGCGAGTCGCCTGAATGACTTTCAATCCGTCCGTCTTAAACTTAGTCGCTTTTATCCCTTCCGGACAATTTCTATGCGTAAGGAAGACAGTAACCTTCACGATTAGCACGTCCCCTGCATCATATTTATCTTTCTTATCGCCGATAACTTCCCAATCTACCTCGCACGCCAGCAAAGGCGCCGCCCAGAGCCCGAGCAGGATCACCGAAATTACACTTATCAATATCTTCCGCATTTTAATCACTATCATTATTTATTCGAAATTATATAAAAAATAAATATAATAAAATTGTTACTCATTATGAATACAAAAGCTATTTAATAACAATTCTGTATTAATATTAAAAGACACAAATATTAGATAAAAATTTTTTCTTCCAAAAGATATTTTGTATATTAACAAATGTAAAGTGAATTATTCGCAGCTACTACAAAGTATATAGAAAATACCAAACAGCAATGTACATACTAAGCAATTACCTTGCCCCCCCCGAGGAAGGCAGTAATGATGAGCAATAACAAACTTTTTTAAAAAATTTTGCAAAATTTACCTGTTAAAATTGTCTAGTATATAAAGGGCATTGCAAAAAATAAAAAAATGTTATTTGACAACGGAACATAAATAAAAAGCCCGACACCAGCGGGGATGCCGAGCCGCATACCAAATCATATTGGGTTAACATGTTTAGACTTTAGCCCAATTGATTGCAGTGTGCAAAAATAAGCATCCTCCGGCGGAAGGCAAAATTAATTATTATTAATAAATTAACGGAGGATTTATGAGTTTATCAAAAACCATAATCGCAATGATCTCTTTTCTGATACTTTTTGCTTCGAGCGGAATTGAATCAAAAGCAGATTGTCCGGATTGGGCAACTGATTCGCAAATATACTTTTTTACAGTAGATAATTGTGAATATGCGGCTTTAATTTGTTGGAGATGTCCAGTGAATTTATGGACATTGTGGATATCTGTTCAAGATATTAACCCAGTTGATAGCGATTGTCAGAACACTTTAACTTTAAATGAAATTAGATCTGCCATTTATGAGCAAGTTAATACTTATGAATGGCTTTCAGGTTTATGTGCTGACGACATTCCTCCTTGTCCTGACCAGTATGATTATAAACTCATTAAATACAGTTGCTGGCAAACTTATATGAAAGCTGACGAAACTTATTACCATTATGTTTGTGATTTTGCTTCATATTGTCAGCAAGATTGGACAATTTGTTGGGACAATCAAGAAGGACCAGTAAAAACACTTGTCCAAGATTGGTATCATAATGGAGCAACGCCTAATTGTCAGGCAAATGACCCTGGATATCCTACTGAACCAGGAGAAACCAATGCCTGCTGGGAACTGGCTCCTTCATTTCTTCTTAATAAATTAAGATGACATTTTATTAAAATAATTGTAGCAATTATTACTTTTTTTTTAGCATAATAATAATATTTGTAAATCATATAATAAAAAGACGTTATGAGAAATCTATTAATTTATTTATTGTTCATTTTATCAGTCAGTTCATCAACGGCATTAGACAAATTTGAATTCACTCCAATTAACATAGACCTTAAGGGACTTGAAGCTCGAGGGGACACAATCGTCGCTTATGGTAATTACGGTTCTGCGCTCATAAGCTATGATGATACGGAGACATGGGAGCAGATTAGAATTTTTGAAAAAGGAAATATTATTAATTTTTTCTTTGAAGAAGATAAAATGACTGCTTTCAGTAATAAAGGTGACATAAATATATCCTATGATGGTGGTGAAACCTGGTCTAATAAAGCCAAACTAAAAGATTCTATTGTATATGTTATCAAATACCCCAATGGATATTTTTACACTACAAAATCTAAAATTAAAAAGCTTTCAGATAATTTTAAAATTACAGGCGATTTTCCAATTATTTTTTCACAACATTGGGCATATCATAAAGAGACTGCAATGAGGCATAGAAGGACTATTGCCTTCATCGATAATAATTTGATAGCACAAATTGATACTTTAGCCGTATTTGCGAAATTTGATATAAATTTAAACCCTATCGATACATTATCATTTATAGATTTAGGAATTTGTGACGATTGTCGGGGAATTTATAGGTTATTTACTGATTCTAGTACAGTGTATCTCGGAGTAAGTAATAATATATATAAGACTACAGATTTTAAAACTGTTAAAAAGTTTTTCAGTTATGATAAGAATTATGAAATGTTTGGAGATAGTACTTATCCCCATTACTTTAAAATAATTAATAATAAAAAGTATAGTTTGAATTGGTTTGATCACGGTCCCAAATATAATATTTTTGAAATATTAGACAGTAAAACTGCCCAAAAAATTGGTGAAATTGACTGTTCAATTATTATTGAATCTGATAGTCCAACCCCAATAAATATTATTAGAAACGATTTTATTGTCGAAAACGAAAGATTGACAATATTAGCTGATAATAAATTTATTGCCACAGTAAAATTACCAGGAAATAACACTATTAGAATTTCAGATCTAACTGGTTTTAATTCAAGTTTACCGGATATAATAAATGACTCTTCATTTTTATATCATGCTGACAATATTATATATATAACTAAAAACGGTGGTGTTACTTTTAAACATGTGGAAGGTGATAGTATTTTGTTTAGAAAATATAATGAAAACTATGGTTTTGGATTTAGATATTTTGACGATAAAACACATAAATTATATTATGGTGGATATTCTAAGTTTAAACCGGATTCTGCTTTGATTTTCATATCCGACGATTACGGAAAAAATTTTACTATTAAAAATATGGATAGTTTATCTTATGCCGGTCGTACAAATTTAACAAACTTTCAAAAAAGCAAGAATTATTTTTCAATTGGTAAATATTCCAAAGGAAATAAATACTATAATCATATATATTTATATAATAGAAATTTTAATTTAATAACCCATATTAAAGATTCAAACTATACCATTGAATATGTCCATGCCATTGACAAAGACAAATATTATTTGATAGCTGGCGACCCAAAAAGGGTAGAGCAAAAAAAATATTTTAAATTTACGACAAATAAAGGGAAAAATTGGCAAACGCTAAAGGAATATGATTATTCTATTGTTGACACTATGTGGATTGATTCTGTTAATTATCAGGTGATCACAGTTAACAACTTAGTATATTATAACGAAATAACTTTTCTCAATAAGAAATATTTGTTTTTATTTAGTTTCAGAAATGCTGATTCAGTCTTTAACATAGAAGTCGTTGATTTAAAAGCCAAAAAAATTGATTCAGTTTTTCAAAGAAAAATCCCAAGTGGAAATTTTCAAAGTAATCTTGCAGTTGACAATTATAAAGATACAATTTACATTGCTTATGGCGATACACTTTTTTTTACAAATGATGTTTTTAATATCAAAAAATGGAATTATTTAGTTTTTCCTAATAGTGGAAAGGTTTGGAAACATAGATTAAAAATATTCGACAATAAAATATTAGCATTATACGAGGATAATTTACATCCTGTAAATTTATATTTGATTCGTTCTACAGATTCCATTACTTCTGTCTCAGAATCAAATATTAAACAAAGTATATACTTTTACTTCTATCCTCCATATCCAATCCCTGCCCAAAATTATGTAAATTCAAAAATATATTGGGATCCAAATTATAATATTGACAATTTAAATATATCAATTTATGATATTATGGGGAGCCAAATCGAAGGCGATGAAAATATTGAAATCAATAAACAATCTTCCTGGAGCGGAATATTAACATGGAATTGCAGCGCCATAAGCAACGGAACTTACTTTATTGTTATTCGCTTTGGGACAACTACAAAATCAATAACTGTTCTTGTAAATAATTAGTTACTACATAATATCATTATTGATAAATATATCCCCAACCCAAACACCGGAGAATTCCGCCTGGAGCTGAATTCCCGGGCTGTGGGA
>CAZXYS010000017.1:0-62202 GCA_964645005.1 uncultured Hyphomicrobiales bacterium
CGTACCGTTTTGGACTTCGATAAGCGGCGATGTTTGCTCCTACACAGGCGTTGAAGAAACACCTGTAGCAAGAGTCGATCAGGAAAGCCCGATAGGCGCCACAATAGATGAATACTTTGCATCGATCGATGCTGCTATCCAGGATGCAGGAACCGCCGACGGCGACTTCATCTGGGTGAAAGCAGGTTCATTCCTTGAAGATGCAATTGACGTAAATAAAGAAGTTACGGTTGTCGGTAAGAAATCGAACTTCCAGACCAGCGCTTATACTACCGGTACACCGGGATTTGACGCAGGTCCTGCGGTTATTACCGATAACACCGATGATAACATCTTTAATATAACAGCTAATAATGTTACGCTGAAAGGTATGAAGGTCAAATCAATGAGCGATAATACCTACGGCGTGAAGACAGCTAACAGTGCAACGGCTACATGGGTCATGTACAACGACTTCGAAAACAATGACGCAAGCAACGTTGCATTTGGATTTGCCAGTTCCGGTATTTACACCGCATTCACAGGTGACTACAACAATATTTACGATGCCAGCGGCAGTGGATCGCACTTCTTAGAAGTACCGGGCGGCTCAGAATTCGATACATTTGATTTCAAACACAGCTTGATTGACGCTGCTTCAGGTACGGTAACACTGGGTGCCGCTGATAAATCTTCCATGACATTCTCTTATAACGAGTTTGGAGATGATACAGACGGCAGGAACGGAGTGCTGTTCACTGGTGGCACAACCAATCCGGCTGGTACATTCACGGATATCAGCTTGCATAACAATATATTTAGTCTGCCGCAGGGCAGCTATGCAGTGAGAATCGATGATGATCTTACTGATGATGAAATAGCAGGCGCAGACTGGTATAGCAACTTTGTTATAGAGAATAACTCAATAGACATAGTACCGAATCACGAAGCTGTAGGCTTTGCCGATGCATCAACATCGAATCCTTCAAATGATGTTTATGCTGAATGTAACTGGTGGGGTGCCGACGGAGGTCCCGAGCATAGCTCGAATACTAAGATTGGCGCTTCGACAGGTTCTTCGGTAACTGACAATGTGGACTTCCTGCCATGGCTTACCGACGGAAGCGATGCCTTCCCGGGCGATGTGGGATTCCAGACAGTTGCCGCTTGTAATGGCGCAAATGTCTACACAAGTACATCATTCACCTGGGGCGACGGCATAGTCGGATATTATGCAAATATCCAGGATGCTATCGATAATGTGACTACGGATGCCGGTCCTGCACCATATTACGGTGTACATATAACGAGCGGCTCCTATGATGAAGATGTAGATGTTAATACCGGCACTAATGTTGGATTTGTCAGTAACAACTCTGCTACTATTGTAGACGATGTTGATTATGACGGACATCTGTCAATAACAAACTCATCAACATTGACACTTTACAGTAGTTACTCAGCAGATGGTAATCTTACTCTCGGAGCAAGTACCTCTGACTGCAACAACTATGTAAAACTACAGGATTATGACCTTTACTTCGGCAGCAACTTCCTGAATCTCTGCCCGACTAAGAGTAATTCTTACGTAATGACTAACGGAACAGGATTCCTGAGGAAGTTCAATGCTACCAGCGGTATAAACTATAACTTCTTTATAGGTACCGAAACAGAATTTACACAAACTCAGATCATTGTAAGTAACACTAACTTTAATTCAATTCTCGGAATCAGAGTAAATGATGAGAATCCGGCAACTGCTTACGAAGGTCAACCTTCTTATGCAGTAAACCATACTTGGTTCATTGAAGCAACCAAAGAAGATGGTTCGTCATATCCAAGCGGATTTGATTTCAACGCTGATATTAACTTTATCGATGTTTCGGGCTACGATGCCGGCGTTGACTTTACGTTTGGCAGTTCCTACGGCGCACGTTGGGATGCACCTAATGACGAATGGGAATCCTGGCTGCTCGGTAGTGTACCCGCATCAAATGATTTGAAGGTTAATGCAGTAAGCCAATTGAATACCGTATGGGGTGTCTTCTCAGGCAACACGAGTTTTGCACTTAGCAATCTGCCTACACCGGCAAGATATATCATGTTCCTGAGACCTTCGAATCCGGATACCGAAATGAAGATGAGATGGATCAATGGCGACGGCGACGGTGTCGTTGCTGTTATCGAAGAATCCAGCACTCTGACAGACAATGATGACTATCCGAAAGACGGAACTGACTATACAGGTCAGGATGATAATACAACACAGAGCTTCGGCTCCGGTACCAGCCTTGTTGGCGGCGCGGAGGTTCTACTGAGGGATGTTACAGACGATCCTCTCTATAACCCGCTGATGAGAATGGTTACGATCAATTCTCTTGATCCCGGTACCGAATATTCAGTCGGCGTCTTCTCCTTTAACGGAAGAAACGGACTTGCCAACTATAACACAACAATCGAAGGATCACCTGATCCGGCACGCAGAAACCCGAGATCATACACTACTTATCCAAGAGCAAGCATGTTCATCAGCGGTGGTGCTGCGACATGTGCTTACTCACCTCCGGTTGATGATTGCGAAATCATTTGTGACGGCGGTTCGATCGACCTTATCTTCCAGATGGAAGGCGGGTTAGTCGGAAGCGTACCGAATAACGCACAGTTTGTATACTCAACTTACAGCGGTTCGGAACAAGAATTCCCGACAACATACTCTTCAACTTATACTCAAACACCAACTGTCACACAGGTTTATAAACTCCTGAGGGCAAGAGATGGCAATAGTAAACTTGCCTTGATCGATGAAGATCACGACCAAGTGAAAGTTGAAGTTCAGGAACCGGCAGTGGTTAATATCACACCTACTAGTCCTTCAACTGTATGTGAAACCTCGGGTACTATAACTATTAATACCGAGGCTGCTGCGGGCGATCCGATGCCGAACTTCCAGCGTTGGGAATTCTCGACAGACGGCGGCTCATCCTGGGCAACAGTTGATTTGAACAATGCAAACAATGCATTTGGCTCAGCAGGTTGTACTGCATCATCGTCAGGTTCCAATCCTTACACATTGACAATCTGGGATCTAGATGCGGATGCTGACACCTATCAGATAAGATCTGTTTGGGAGAACCAGTCTTACTGTTCACCGGGTTACCTTGCGGATCTGACGGCAGAACAATCAACTCTGTCAATAGACGAAGCTCCGGCAGCCGGAACATGGGTTACTACAGACTTCGATTTCTGTGAAGCAGAAGAAATAGTTCTTGATGTTGATAACTCATCGGCACTATTTGATAATGTAACATGGGAGATAAGTACTGATGGAGGCTCGACATTTAATGATGTTTCCGGTGGTGATTTTGTAACTTCCAATACATCATTGACAATTACAAGTAATGAGACAACATATAATGATGACTACTTCAGAGTGAAGTACGAAAACGGTACATGTACGGATGGATCACCTGATGATGCAGCTTATACTTCACCAGAGCAGATATCAGTTGATGAACAGCCTGGCGTTACAGCAGGTCCGGCAATTTATCCGACAGGACAGCATTGCGACGGCGATCCGATTACCGTTTGGATAAACGTATCCACTGGCAGCATTCAGTGGTATTATGATGATGAAGGTGATGGTGTTGGTATAACAACTGCAGGTACCAGTGCCTCTATATCTACAACAGCAAACGCTGATGATAAATACTGGGCTGTTATAACAAATGGCGAATGCTCAATTAACTCGAGCACTGTAACAGTTTCCGGTGCACCTGCCGCCTCAATAGATGAGACCGGAATGGACGATCAAACTATCTGTGAAGAGACAGATTGTGGTGGTGGAAGTGACGCTGTATTCCCGGCTGATATCACAGGCGTAGGTTCAGGTACAGTTACCTGGCATTGGGGAGATGGATCGAATAGATATACCTTCGGTACTGATCCAATGCCTTCAGGTTCATATTCAACCGGCGGAAGCTCAACTCTGACCATTTGCGGTGCTGATCTGGATTATGCGGATTGGGACGGCAAAGAGATATGGGTTGAAGCTAGTAACGGTATTTGTATAACTTACTCAAGTACTTATACATTATACGTAAAAGACAAACCTATCGTAAATTCCTCACCAAGCAACAGTACAATATGTGAAGGCACAACTCTGCAGTTCGTATCAAGCGGATCCAGCAATAACTGTACACCTGAGCAAAGATGGTACACTGATGCCGGTGGATCAGTACATGCATTACCGGATTATCCGGGCGGAGTTGACTCACCAACAGGAGCCACCATATCATACTTCGCAAGTGATGAAAATTACCTGCAGGTAGATGGAGCTTCAAAAGCTGATTGGGATGGAGCAGATGTATGGTCAGCATTTACATGCAGCCCATGTCTGTCCGTAAACAGTGCGACAGCAACAGCTACTGTAAATACGGTACCAAGCGAACCACAGAATCTATTAGCTGACTTTAGCGGTATTACATATCAGAATACATCATTCCACGTAGAATGGGATCCGCCTGCAACCGGACCAGTAACAGATTATGAAGTCAAGGTTGATGAATCAGGAGGATCTAATATCATAAGTTGGACTTCAACAAGTGGAAATGAGTATTATGATCTTTCAGAATGCGATGCTGCTCCGAACACATCCTATGATGTATATGTGAGAGCTAAGAATGATTGTGGTAACGGCTTGTCAGAAACGACAACGATTACGACACAGCATCCTGAAGTGTCAGCAACAAGTAATACATTGACAGACTTTGGTAATGTGCAGGTAGGCACAACATCAACCTTCACAAGAAGTACAACAGTAAATTTAAGTGAACTTGATTATGACGTAACCATAACAGTACCTGCTACCTACAATAGCAATGTACACTTCGAATACAGTGTTGACGGTGGTTCATCATGGCATACAAACAATACATTCTCAGGGCTTTCAAATCCGTTTACATTGGATGTACGCTTCAAGCCGCAGGATGCAGCCTCGAATATCAATGCTAACATTGAGATCGAGGAAGCAGCAACATGCTATCCTACTGCATACATTGATCATATCGATTATGTATACGTCTCAGGTACAGGCGTACCAGCCAAACCTGATAATCAGATAATCGATATTAACTTCACTGAAAATTCAAGCAACTACTTCGAATTTGAATGGGATTGGAATGACGGCTCAGTGACCGCCGAAGGCGCTCTGATCGTCATGAAGCAGCAGACCGAGCCTTGCAGTCCGAGCTTTACATGGACTCCGACGGATAACGTTGATTATACTTCCTCTCCATACAACGTCTCAGATGTTGATGATGGAAGTAATCACGGAAATTGGAGTGACTACTCTGACGGTGATTATCACGTAGTCGGTGACATTGAAAGATCGGCATTGACAAGCTCCACCGGTCCTATTAGAGTAGAAGGACTTTCCGCAAATACAAACTATGTGGTTCATCTGTATGCATACAAAGGATCGGGCTCTGTCAAGAGATATAACACCGATCATATGTGTGCGGACTTCAACCCGAACGGAATGTTCCCGCTCGTATTTACATCAGGACCGAGCAGTCTGGAATACAGTGATTCCACATTCGATTCATTTACAGTTGCAAGAAAAGACAGAGCCGGAAACAACTATACTCCGAGTGCTTCAGCATCGGTTGAAGTTACACCGGTTGATGAATCAACGTTGAATGATGTCACATCAGATTATGATGGTACCGGTACTGTTTCTAACGCTGCTGAAACTATAGCTTCTTCGACTTATAGTGTTAATTTCGACAGCTTTGTATGGAATTCCGATGATGATAACCGCGGTAGAGCCTTCAACGAACTGATGGCTGAAGCTGACGGTTACATGACAGGATACTCAGAAACAACATATACCGATCCTAACGGTACGGATCATGACGGATTTGTACTCAGAGCTAAAGATCTTGACACCAACAAGCAAGCACTCTATATAGTCGGCTACGGTGTCGATTGCCAGGACGATGAAGGTTATCTGAAACTCAGATACAGACCTGGATTCGGCTCCAACTACAATGGTACGATCATAGTCATGAGAAATAACAATACACCTAATGTACCTAACGACGGTGAATGGTATGATCCGGGATCTACAGAGAATGATGGCAATTATACGAACATACCATTCGATCAGTGCGACCAGGTAGAAGCCTCTCACTCCAGAGCCGTATTCAATGAAGGTACGGGTACATATCTCACTGAATGGATCGGCGAATTGGATGACGATACATACTACTGGTTCAAGGCTAGTCACTACAGTCATAATGATAATCTGTCGGGTGATGCTAAGGCAGCTACTGTAAACTATCTCGAAAGCCTTGGTTCATTCAATCCTAACAGTAAACAGATACCTAGCTGTAGGATCACCGCCGGTGGTATATTCGTTGAGTTGGATCACTTCACACCTGATTCATATGAAAGAAAAGCATATCTTGATTGGGTAACTACCTTTGAACAGAGTATTGTTGGATACGAGCTTTACAGAGCTAACATTGACGAACAAAACAGCTCTGCTAAAGCAGAATATACCAAGATCGCAAGCTACCAGAGTGATGATAACATGATCGCTCAAGGAGAACTGAACAACGAATACAGATTCGTTGACGAAGATAACATTCTCCAAGTCGGTCAGGAATACATGTACAAGCTGGCAGCAGTCGGAATCGACGGTCAGAGGATCAAGCTTTCAGAGAAACCGCTCATGATCCTTAGCAGACCGAGCGAAATCGGCGACTTGTACGTATCCGAGATCAAACCTGTTCCTGCATCAGACAAGATCGAGTTTAATCTTGAACTTCAGAAAGCACAGAATTTGACTATCGAAGTTCTGGATATGTCCGGTAGAATAGTTTCCACTCCGGTTGTAGGTAAATCCTACAATGCCGGTAACTATCCGGTCAAGGTTGATCTTGGTGATGTTGCATCAGGTACTTACGTACTCAACGTCAAGAGTGATTCGGATGTGATAATTAGGAAGTTTATCGTAGCGAAATAATTGCTTTCGATAGTGAGAAATAAAAAAACGGCGGGTCTTTCTTAACCCGCCGTTTTTTTTGTATTTTTGCATGATAAGTTGTAATTAAATATTTAGTGGAGTAATCAATTATGAGAACAGCTATATTATTACTAACATTATTCTTCATGAGTTTTACCTCAGGCTTGTCCCGAAATTTGTTTGTCAATGGTGAATATGGCAATGATGAGAATAGCGGGTCGAACGAGTCGAAGAAATTTGCGTTGAAAACTATTTCGCATGCCGTCGAAATTGCTGCCAAAGGTGATGTGGTGCATGTAGAAGGCAAGCACAGTGAAACCGGAGAAAGGATTGTCTATAAGGAAAGTATTAGAATTACTTCTGATCAATTCGATTTTCAGATTGTCGGGGTGAATGACCCGATCATTGATGGTGAGTTTGAATCCTCTGCTTTGCTTACTCACAATGGGTTTTGGGTTTACGGGAATAAGATAACTATCAAAGGTTTCACTATTAGAAATTTTAGAACCAATAATTTGGATGTGGAAAATATTTCCGGTGCCGGTATATATCTTGGATATAATACAGGTTCTCATGTTATTGAAAATAATAGAATAGAAAATTGTAATTATGGTATTTTTATGGACGGCACCCCATTGTGTAAAATAAATGGTAATAAGATAAGAAATATCTCGAGTATTAATGACGATGAGTCCTGGTATGACGGTACCGGCATTTTGATCTATCCTTCGTCGGCAGGTATTGATAGAAATGATATCGGCAAAGAAAAAGGTAATGAGATCAGTAATGTTGATCTATATGGAATCTGCTTCGGCGCCGATAGTATAGAGAAAACAGCCGATCTTTCTTCAATTAATAATAACTATGTCAAAAATGCGGGAGAAGCAGGTATTGCACTTCTAAACATAAGCGGTATAGTTGAAGTTAAGCAGAATGTGCTTGAAAATAACAATACGGCTCTTTTGTTGAAGGGGGAGCATTTTGATACTTTTATCACTCAGAATAAATTTAAAGGCTCTGCCGGTCCGAATGAAATTGAAGTAGGAAGCAATTATCCCGGAGCTTTGCTTTATGATGTGTGGAAGTTTAATCAGAATGAATTTGCTGATAAAACGGCTGCCGCATCTAATAAAAGGCAGAGAGAAGTAATTGTCACGGAGACCGGCGGCTTTATTAGAAATGATATTAAAAAAGCTGAGCAGGATGTGCATGGTGGCTGCGAACTTGAAATTTTCGATTATGAACAATTTCAGAAAGAAAAGCAGGAAAAAATGAAATAAGATTTTTCGAAAAATTTCTGGTAGTTTGTTATTTGTATTTTTGCTATTATATTGTTTTTCTGGTAAAATATAGTTTGTAAAAAGTTTAAATAAAAGATGGCTAATAAAAAGAAATACACTAAAAAGAATGTAAATAAAAATATTCAGCAGAAGAAGAAAACGGCTAAAAAAGGTCAATCTGTAAAACACCGGAAACACACCGAGATAGTTAATAAATTTGAAGGGAAGGTTTGGGCTCAACCATGGATCGAAGTGGTTGTATACAGCGCTATCATCGTTCTGGCTGCATTTCTGCTTTATAACAGAACCGTTGATTATGGTCTTGTTTATTGCGATGATAATATCTTCGTTCAGGATTATAAACAATATAACAGCGATCCTGACAATATCGTCAATTCCTTCAAGAAAACTCTCGGGGCAACCTATTTCAGACCAATATTGGCTTCTTCATTTATTATAGATCATCAGATCGGCGGTACTGATCCTTCGACTTATAGAACAACAAATCTTATTTTTCATGCTATCGGCTCCTTGCTGTTGTTTTTAACTCTGGTGAAGTTAGGGTATAAGCGCTTTCCATCTTTTTTATTTGGGATGTTTTTTGCGGCGCATACGATACTTGCGCCGTCGGCATCGTGGATATCCGGTCGAAACGACTCGATGATAACTATATTTATTTTGCTGTCTTTCATATTAATGATAGGTTTTTTCCAAACTTCTGGGATTAAGAAATTTCTTTTCTATTTTTTCCACATTATTGCCTATGCGTTAAGTTTGTATACTAAGGAAACGGCGGCGTTCATTCCATTTGTTTTCTTCGCGTATATTATATTTTTCAGAAAAGATCGACCGTTTACAACAAATTCCATATCGCTTATCAGCGGATGGTTTATTGCCGGGGTGATCTGGTTTGCTATGCGGCATAACGCAACGGCGCATATTGATTCTCCTGACACTATTGGTCTGGATGCTCTTATCAAGAACTATCCGACAATTTTCGCTCTTATCGGGAAAATTTTCCTGCCAATTAGGATGCATGCCCTTTCAAATTACGAGCCGATGGCTATAATCAGTGGTATAGCAGCCATTATCGGCATGGGAGCAGGGGTTTACTTTTCGAAGAAGACGGATAATAAAAATATTCTGTTCGGCGCTCTCTGGTTTATGTTATTTTTGCTTCCGACTCTGCTTGTACGAATAATCTATGTTGGTGATTTCTTCGATTATGCGGAGCACAGGGCTTATCTGCCTATGCTCGGCATTTTGATAATTCTTATGGAAATTCTTAGAGCTAATAAAGTGAATTTTATGAAGCCTGTACCGATCATAATTTCTGTTGCAATCATTGGTGCACTGGCTTATAATTCCTATAAATATCAGCCGATTTTCAGGAACAGGACGACATACTGGTCGAATTCTATTGAAGTGTATCCTTACAAATCCCGCGGCTATCTTGATCTTGGCAAAGCCTATTACGTAAGGGAAGATTTTGATAAAGCAGAAGAGCTTTATCATAAAGGGATTGAACTAAATCCTAAGAATTTCAATCTTTACATTGACCTTTCCGCCGTTTATCTTAGAACCGAAAGATATGACAAGGCAGAATCTTACGCCCAGAAGGCTTTACAGTTGGATTCGGATAATCATCTGGCGCATTATAATCTGGGTAAAGCGTATATCCTTAAGAAAAACTGGCAGAAAGCTGTTAAGCACCTTGAGTTTGCGGTTACTAAAAATCAAAAACATCCTCAATGGCTTATTGATCTTGGCATGGCTTATTTTAACCTTAAGCAATATCAAAAAGCGATAAATATTTATAATCGCGCTATCAGGAGAAATCCGAACATTCCGCAGGCATATATGAATCTTGGTGTTTGCCATGCTTATTTGAAAAATTATCAAAAAGCTGAGGAAAACTGGCTAAAAGCTGTTAAACTGCAGCCCAAGTTCTATGATGCATATTATAATCTTATAAAAATATATATGCAAAACCGCGAAAAGGATAAGATACAAAGAACAATACAAATGCTCAGACAAAATGACGGTAAACTACCTAAAAAGCTGGCGCAACAACTCCGGGCAGCTAATCTGATGTAAGACCATTAATATGAGCTTGTTTTTTTAGCATTAGGTGTTGCATGGTTCGAAACTGGTATCTTTAGTTAAGCAAGAGCTCATCCGGTTTTCAAAGAACTGTGATGCTATGTGATACCGTTTGGTAACGATTTTTCGCGGGTATCAATTTCAATTTCCAATTTCTAATTATTATTTTTCAATGAATTATTAATGACTAATATTTAATTTATAATGTCATTTTCGTTCATCTCAGTTCCTTTTGGCTCATTGCGGGTCTGGTTTTCAAAGAACTGATGAACCTAAATGAACTGGTTTTTGGGTGGTTCATTGGTTCAATTTTTTAACCACCCCCTAACCCCCTCCTTATTCAAGGAGGGGGGATAAGAGCCTTCATCCAGTCATCTCCCAGCGGTTGAGGGGGAGAATAGACCCTTACCCAGCCCTCTTCCAGCGGTTGAGGGTAAGAATACAATCTTCTTTGTCCACCTTTTTTTAAAGGGGGAATTATTGTTACAAACCCTTGTGTACGATATTTTAAAGAGATTAAATTTTTTTCCGGCTTTTTTCGTTTTATTTTTAGTTTATATTTAATATGAGTATATTGTTTTAATGAAAAGTAATAATTGGGATAGCACATTTCGTAAGTCTGTAGTATTTATAGCGGCTTTTGTGTTTTTGTTTGCCGGTGAATTGTATTCGCAGGATAGTACGGTCTGTAAGATAAGACTCGATGAATCTATTAACAGCTGTCAGCCGGTGCTGGTGCCGGTTGTGAATATCCGGTCGAATGTGCTTTATTTCGATCGGCAGGAACATCCGGAAAATACCGGCGGCTTCATGGATAAGGATGAAATATGGCTTTCAAAGAAAAAGGGTGAAAGATGGATTGAGCCGATAAGGTTAGCTGAGCCGGTAAATTCCAAGCACAATGATGTCCTTTTTTCGATCTCTCCTGATGAACAGACGGCGCTTGCTTATGGTACTTTTACCGAAGAAAGAAGCAGTGATCCCGGCTATGCACTGCTCAAAAGAGTCTTTGGCAAATGGGTGTACGACCGCCATTTGAATATCAAGAAATATTATAATAAGTCGGAATTGTTCTACGGGTATCTTTCTTATAATGGTAAAGTATTGCTGTTGTCGGCAGTGAGAGATGATTCTTATGGCAGTCATGATCTTTATGTTTCGTTTTTCAATGAAAAGGATAGTGTCTGGTCTGAGCCGAGGAATCTGGGTAATGATGTCAATACTATAGGCAGTGAAGCTTCGCCTTTCCTTGCATTCGATGGAAAAACGCTTTATTTTGCTTCGGATGGATATGACGGGCATGGTAAGCTCGATCTTTTCATGACGCGGCGATTGGGTGATTCATGGCAAAAATGGTCGAAGCCGGTGAATCTGGGTGATGAGATTAATTCCAAGAGGGACGATAAGAGCATTTATCTCACGGCACTGGGCGATTCGGCGTTTGTTGTCTCCTATGACACGACAACGAAACGACCGGGCATTTATAAAATATGTATCCCCGAAAAATTGCGCCCTGAACCTTATGCTCTTGTCTATGGAAAAGTTAAAATCAGAAAGAAGGGGAATGCATATACTTTGCATGAGAAGGTCAAAGTCCGTTCAGGTGACAATTATGATATAACTGATCCGGCATCCGGGGAATATGTATTGATTGAAAATAAGAGCTTGAATAATATTCAGTTGGATGTGGTAAGTGATAAATATGATAGTGTGAGGGCTGTTGCTAAGAAGAAACCTTCCGATTATAGTTCGCCGGAGTTTGTTAATATTGATCTGGTTGTTTCGGATAGCAAGGAGCCTCTGCCGGACACTTCGATCACAATTTATTTCGATTTTAACAGTGATGAATTGAACGAAAAAGCCCGCGAGAAGCTGGAAGATCTCGATATTGATGCTGAAAAGATAGTTATTACCGGACATACGGATACAGTCGGCACTGTGATATATAATTTGCATCTGTCGAAGAGAAGGGCTCGCAATACTGCAAATAATCTTACCAATCAAGGATTTTCACCCAGAAAGATGGAAATTATTCCGAAAGGGGAGTCTGATCCTGTTTCAGAGGAGCAAGCGAGGAATCGGAGGGTGGAAGTGCTTTTTGTAAGAAGCAAAAATCAATAATTTTTTAAGTCGTTTAATTATATTAAATTTGTTTTAGTAATCAATTAGAATATTGTAAACAAAAATAGGTGCAACATGTTAAGAACTACGCTATTATTGCTCGTTTTCCTCTCATTTACATTGGTTTCTTTCGCTGAAGATGACAAAAAGGATGATGAGAAGCTCAGTGAAAATGATGTTCCTGCTCAGGTGAAACAGGCTTGCCAGGCTAAATTCCCCGAAGGTGAACTTAAAGGCTGGGAGAAGGATGGTGATAATTTTGAAGCTGAATTTAAATTGAATAATCAAAATTATGAAGCTGTTTTTACTCCCGAAGGTGATTGGGTTAAGACGGAAAATGAATTGTTAGGAGCCGGTGTGCCCGAGACAATCATGGAAGCCTTTAAGAATTCCAAGTATAAGGATTATGAAATAGCAGATAAAGAAGTCGTTCAAACGCCGGAGCATGACATTCTATTCGAGATAGAAGTAGAAATGGACGGGAAAGAATACGGATTGCATTACACTCCGGATGGGAAATTGGTGTTTGTTGAAGGAGATTGATTTAATATACAGGTGACTATCCCAGAAGTTATTTCTTCTAATCTTTCTTTTTCAATTAATTTAAATTGTACATTATATTATTTCAAGCATGTTTGCGTTTAATCGTCAAGTTATAATGTGTTTTATATTTTACTTTTAATAATATATAGAGAAAGATGCAGCAAAACAGATCGACGGAAATAAAAGTAGGGATAGTTTCGATAGTTGGAATTATATTATTGATAGCGGGGATAACCCTCGGCAAAAAATATGATGTTGCGGTATCCCGGAAAACCATTGAGATGAAGTTCCCCCATTCGAACGGTATCGAAAATACCGCGCCGGTGACAGTGAACGGCGTTGAAAGAGGTACAGTCACAAGTATTAAAAATGCAGGCGATTCCGTGCTGATAACGGCTGCAATAAATGGAATTGATGACCTGCATGCGAACGCTCATGCGAGAATATTAATCCAGGAGATCACCGGCGGCAAAAAGATAGATATCAGCCCTGGGGATGTTGAAAAGCCTTTCGATGCTTCCATTGTTATCAGGGGCGAGGCAAATTCCGATCTGGGAGAGATAATCGCTCTGATTGGAAGTGTTAGCGATAATGCTGCGTCACTGGTTCTTAAGCTGGATACTTTGACGGGCTATGCAACGAAACTGATGCGCGATGAGAAATTTACATACGGACTGAAGAAAACCGTTGCCAATGCCGAGGAAATTACCAGTAAAATGAAATTTCTGCTGGATAATAATGTCGATGAGTTGGACATGACGCTCCGAAATCTCAAGGTGCTGTCACAGGATTTGAAAACCGCCGTCAAAGAGAATGAACCGAAGCTGCAGGATGTCCTTGACAATACGGATAAAACGCTCGAGGATACGAGAGCGCTTATCGCTAATACGGAAAATGTTATAGCTAAAGCCGATAAGCTGGTTAATGAGATCAATGTTATAGCGAGCGATTTTCGCGGCAGTGACAGTTTCGCGAATAAAATCATGTTTGATGAAGAGTATTCTTCGAAAATTGATTCCGTAATGAAAGAGCTCAACATGTTCGTCGAGCAGTTGAGAAAATACGGTCTGAATACAAACGTCAGATTAGGAACGAGACCGTAATTAGCTCGCTCACTTGAAATTATAAGAATTTTTGAAATAAAAATTAACACAATCAAATGTCTTTAAAACCAACGCCCATAACTGATGAAATAAATGAATATCTGATCGAGAATTTTTCAGCGGATGATGAGTTTCTTATCAATCTGAAAAAAGAAGCAAGAAATGCAGGTATTCCCGAGATACATATATCGCCTGTGCAGGCGGCTTTCATGCAATTCATGCTGAAGACTATCGGGGCGAAGCGGGTTCTGGAAATTGGGACATTAGCAGGCTATTCGGCGATAACAATGGCACGTGCGCTGCCTGAAGACGGCTTATTGACTGCTGTCGAGGTAAATAAGAATTTTGCTGAATTTGCTAAGAAGAAATCCTACGAAGCTGGTCTGAAAGACAAGATTGAGATATATAACAATCATGCGGTTATCTTTTTGAAAGAATATAATCCTGAAATTAAATTTGATTTTGTATTTATGGATGCGCAGAAAACAGAGTATGAGGATTATTTCAAGCTGGTTGAGAATCGCGTGCGTCCCGGCGGCATTATAGCTGCGGACAATGCGCTGGCTTTCGGCGACATCGTGAGCGAAGAGCCGGACAGAGACAGTGAAGAAGTCAGGGCTGTTCGCAGGTTCAATGAATATGTGAAGAATCATGAGGATTTTGAAACTACTTTAGTTACGGCAGGCGACGGACTTTTAATGGCATTGAAGAAACAATAGGAGAAAATTATAGACAATTGCTACGGTTTGTTTTTTGAACAACCGAATTTAAAGAGATGAAATCAATGAAAATCGAAAAGTTTTTCGCACCTTTATTATTTGCAATTTTAATAGCATTGATAGCTTCTTCCTGCGCGCGGGAAAGAAAGACCGGCTATGAAATGATGGCGGAAGTAAGAGATATAACTATAAATGAAGATGACACTACCAAGCCAATCTACCTTACCGGTACCAAACCCATTGATTCAGTGGATGTACACAAGCTGATCTACGATATCTGGAGAATCGAAATTGACGAATATCCTGACAATTTAAAGATATATGCCAGAGTCTATGACTCGACCGGCAATTTCGTAACGAACATGGCAAATCCTTATAAAGACGAGGAGGATACCAATACATATTTCACAAGTGTAACGGAAACACTCGGAAAAGTCTATAAGAAGCGTGAAGTGCCGATAGATTCCTTCCATGTGCGCGAGTTTGGCGCGGGGGATTCGATACCTTATAACATAGTGCTTTCTGTCGATTACAGCGGCTCGATGAAGCAGGTAATGAATACTATCTATGAAGGTACGGAACTCTTCGTTAGTATGAAAATGACTTATGACAAGATAGCACTTACTTCGTTCAGTGAAGAATATGATCTTAAGGTTCCTTTGCTCAAAGATTCCAGCAGGATACTGAATCTTTACAGAGATCGCAGGCAGCGCGGTCTTGGCGCTTATTCCGCGATGTACAATGCCGTGGATACATGTATGGATCAGTATGAGGGGACATCGATGGATGTACCGCGGGTGCTGGTAGTATTTTCCGATGGCGACGACAATGAATCCAAAAAGGAAGTGGAAGAACTCGTAGCTCGAGCCAAGAAAGAGAAAATCAATATGTTCACGGTTGCCTGGGGTTATTCCAAAGATGAGAATTTGAAATATCTCGCTGAAAACACCGGCGGCAAATTTTATAAAGCATACACGAAAGAAGAGCTTATCGCGATTTTCCGCGACATTTATATGAGCCTGCGCTATTACTACTACATCACTTATAAACCGCCGAAATACTGGGGTTTACACAAGGTGCTGGCGGCACTGAATGTCCCGCCGCGGACGGATACTCTGTTCGCGCACGGAGAGTACGATACTTCCGACTTATGGAAGGGACCGGGCGATACATTCGAACGTCCGATACTTTTCGATTTCGACAGCGCGGTCGTGAAGAAAGAATCTTATTATATTATAGATGAAATTGTCGATGTGATGATGGCGAATCCGCGTATACGCCTTGAAATACAGGGGCATACAGATAATATTGGTACTCAGGAATATAACCAGAAGCTTTCCGAACGACGAGCCAAAGCTGTCTATGATGAAATTGTCAAGAGAGGAATAGACGAACGGCGCCTTCGCTGGCGCGGCTTCGGGTATTCGGTACCTAAAACTTCAAATGAAACCGAGGAAGGCAGGGCGGAAAACCGACGAACGGTGTTCGAGATTCTGGCGAAGTAGGGGTGATATCCTTTTGTAGAAAGTTTATTATTATAGTTAATCTCTCATGGGGAGAGGCTAACGGCTAACGGAAGACGGTTAATTGAAATTTATCTATGACGAAATCGGTTAAATGCTGGAGAGAATATGTCCTGAAATATGTTGACCGATTTTTTACCTGGGAAATTTATCCACGTCCAGATTTCCGCCGGAGAGTACAATCCCTATCTTCTTTTTGGAGAAATCCTGCTTTCCTTCAAGGATAGCACCTAAAACGATAGCTGCGGAAGGTTCAACGACAAGCTTCATGCGCTCAAATATTAGGCGCATGGCTTTTATTGTGTATTCATCGCTGACAGTGATTATTTCATCGACATATTTTTGGATAATTGGAAAAGTAAGGTCGCCCAGCGAGGTCAGCAGACCGTCGCAGATGGTGTCAGGCTCGACTGATGGAATAATGGATACGGCTTGCAAAGATCGATAGGCATCGTCGGCGCCTGTGGGCTCGGCGGCGAAGACTTTTATGCCGGGTTTGAGTGATTTTGCCGCGATAGCTGTGCCGCTCAGCAAACCGCCGCCGCCGACGGGGGTCATTATGATGTCGAGATCGTTTAAATCGGTGAGTAGTTCGATTGCTGCTGTTCCCTGACCGTAAATTACAGTATAGTTATTATACGGATGCAGGAATGTCGCGCCCGTTCTATCGACAAGTTCCTGCAGGGTGGTTTCGCGCGCTTCGAGAGTCGGCTCGCAGAAAATTATCTCAGCGCCATAGCCACTGACTGCATTGACCTTTACCTGCGGGGCTGTGCGGGGCATGACTATAGCTGCTGTTATCCCCCGAATAGCTGCTGCAAGCGCCAATGCTTGCGCGAAATTGCCCGAGGAATGTGTAGCTGCACCTTTAGCGGCTTCTTTCTCGCTCAAACTAAATACCGCATTGCATGCGCCGCGGAATTTGAAGGCGCCTGCACGCTGCAGATTCTCGCATTTGAAATACAATTCGGCACCGGTGATATTGTTGATATTTCTCGACGTCATCACGGGCGTTCTGTGAGCATACGGTTCTATCCTCGCAGCAGCGGATTTTATGTCGTCTAATGTTGGAATCATGGTGAATACTATGCTTGTATTTTTAAAATTTTAATATAAGGAAAAATGGGGATTTGAGAAAAGAATGAAAAAGTAAATTATTCAGTGAAACAAAGATAGAAAATTTGAGTAATTATACGTATTGAATAATAGATAGCAAATCAGCATTTTTATAATAAGATTCTTAATTTCTTGAATATAGACATGACCAAAAAAACAAACATATTATACTTCACCATTATTGCGATCGGCGCTTTAGTTCTCGCGATGAACATTATTGGCTGTACCATGGAAGTATATGATGAATCCGAGAGTATACTATCCACAAGGGAAGGCGGGAAATGGCATGAAAAAGCAACGTGGATAGGAAGAAAAATCCCTGACAATAATGACAGGGTATTCCTTAATGGAGTAGTTAAGGTTGGGGAGAATGTAAAATGTAATGTGCTTGTTGTAGAGAATAATGCAAAATTAATTGTTGATACAAATGTAAATTTTGAAGTAAAAACTCTTGAAAACTACGGAAAAATTAATAAATTTGGCAATTTACAAGTTGAAGATAATTAGAAAATTTTGATTTCCGCCATCCACAAAGGCGTTAACCCTGACAAACTTTGTCAAAAAATCGCCCCCTGACATATGGATGGCGGTTTTATTTTGCGGCAATCCAAATTTCATCATCAAAATAGCAGGCTCTTTCTTATTTCAATTTTAAGGAAAATTCATTTGAGTCAATTAGTAAAAAATTCTATCTTTGTCAATTATTAAAATTAAATTTAAGGAATGATTAAAATGATAAGGATGAATTTCTATGGGTTAATTATACTTGTTGTGCTTTCCGCAATTTTGATCTCATGTGAATCTGAAAGAAAAGTTGAAGTAGCCCCCGAAAAAATTGTATCAGACTATCCAAAAGTTGAAATTCCGTCAGTGCTTCATAATTTAAAATATGATGAATCCGGTAGATTGTATCAGCAATCAGGCAATGATTCACTGAAGCGATATCTCCAAATTCCTGATCCGGTATATACTCTCGATAAGTTTGAGATCGATCCGGTTGGCAGCGATAGCGGTATCACATTCGATTTTGATGATATATACTTCGACGGCAAATTATATTACGGGTTTATATTATCTGACAGAGAATATCCCTATCCTGTCTATTTCAAGAGGTATGCTAAAATTATAGGCGGAATTTGCAAAATCAATATCAAGAAAAATTTGTCCGGTAAATATGATCTTCCCGGATGGCAGGAAAAGGGAAAAGCAAAGATCGGCTATAGAATTGTCAATGAGCAAGGACAAATTATCTATGACGGGAAAAGAAATATAACTTATCAGGATTCATTCAGGGTTGATACATCGATAATCGAAGGACCTTTCCTCAACAAATTGACCCATAACAGCGCAGTCATATCATTTAAAACGAATGTGAAATGTAAGACATCTATTGAAGTTGATGACAGAATGATAAATGACAGCGAACTGCGAATGGATCATGAAATAATGATAGATGGGCTTAAAGCTGCAGCAATGTATAATTATAAAGTAAACTACGGAGGTAATTCTGACCGGGCTGAATTCACAACTGCACCCAAACCAGGTTCGCGGAGTAAGTTCAGTTTTGCTTTCGCAAGTGACAGCCGCAGCGGCAGAGGCGGCGGTGAGAGAGATATTTATGGAGCAAATGCTTACATAATGAAAAAAATTGCAGCGTTGTGTACTCAACAGGATGCAGCTTTCTTACAATTTACGGGTGATCTTATTGACGGATATCTGACAAGTATGAGCGGGACACTTTTGCAGTATACCAACTGGAAGAGGTCTATTGAGCCTTTTGCAGCATGGATTCCCGTAAATTTGGCTATGGGAAATCATGAGAGTTTGAATTACAAATTTGGCAATTCCAAGGGTAATGGATTGTCTGTTGATAAATTCCCTTATGACACAGCTTCCGGGGAGACGGCTTTTGCAAAAGCAGTTGTCAATCCGCTGAACGGACCTGAAAGCGAAGATGGGTCGAAATATGATCCCAATCCAAACAGGAGGGATTTCCCATCTTACAAAGAAAATGTTTTCTATTATGTTTATGACAATGCGGCAATGATTTCCCTAAACTCCAATTATTGGTATTCGCCGTCACGGAGACAAATACCTAAAATCGGCGGCGGCCTTCATGGGTATATCATGGATAACCAACTTAACTGGCTTGAGGAAACTATTAAAAAATTAGAAGAAGATAAAAATATAGATCATGTCTTTGTAACATTGCATACTCCTGCATTTCCGAATGGAGGACATTCCGACGATGATATGTGGTACGCAGGAGATAATAGTTATCGTCCTTATATTGCAGGAAAGGCTGTTGATAAAGGAATTATTGAGCGCCGGGATGAATTTCTGGATCTGCTTATCAATAACAGTTCGAAGGTTGTTGCTATTCTTGCCGGAGATGAACATAATTATTCACGGATGAAAATAACCAGGGATACAAAGATATATCCTGATGACTGGCAGAGAGAGCGAATTGAGATTTCACGCCCTATTTGGCATATAACTAACGGCTCGGCAGGGGCGCCTTATTACGGACAGGAAATATTGCCATGGACGCCCTGGGTTGAAAAATTCTCAACACAGTATGCAGTCTGTTTCTTAGAAATTGATGGGAGGGAAGTGATACTAAAAGTTATTGACCCCGACACACTGGAAGAAATTGAATTAGTTAAGCTAAAATAAAATGTATATTTGATTACATATATAATTTAAAAAAACATTGAATAAATTTAATATATTTCGTTATTTTCAAGAAATTAAAAAATTGCAAATAAAAAAAACAATGTTCGTTAAAAATTTTTCATATATTATTCGTTTAATATAAATGAGATTAGGATATTATTAATTAAGTAAGAAAAATATTAGTATTATTCTGAAAAGTAATTTAAAAAATTGATAAATAGCAAGGAATTTATCAAGAAATATTTTTGTATATTCTGTTTTTTTATTAATTTAAATATCTATGTTATAAATATTCACAATAAATATTGGTAAACTTAATGGTTTGAAAATGATATTTTTAATAATTAAATTGGTGAAGTTTTATGGATATTAATTTTCCAATTCAGTATCAGGACAGAGATACTGCTACCAGCTTTATGCTCTGGCAGTTGTCGCACTTGCATCAAAGAAGCGTTAATTCAAAGTTGAAGAATTTTGGTTTGACATATTTGCAGCTTGTTTTGCTTGTTTGTCTGGTTTGGGGCAAGAAAGTAGGCAATATCTCTATGATTACCCAGGTGCTTCTTGCTAAAAGTATTCACATGGACATTATGATGACATCTAATGTTTTGCGCACCCTTGAAAAGAAAGGTCTGGTAAGCAGAAAAGAGCATCCTGTTGATTCACGTGCGAAAATCTTAAATGTGACCAAAAAAGGATACAAGGTGGCATCAGATGCCTTAAATAAATTCGAAGAAATAGACCAGGAATTCTATAAAATCCTGACTAAAAAGGAGCACAATACTTTGAACAGGATATTAAATAAACTGCTGACTGCAAACAGCGAAGAATGGAAGAATCCACCTTACTCAAATATGCTTAACAGCGAGTAATAGATGAACACCTTTTACAAAAGATAAATAAAGTAAACTTGAGGAAAAATAATTCCGGGTTTGAAAAAAATATAAGGCATAAGGATTTCCCTCCAAAAAATAAATTGGAGGGGTTTTATCTATAAACCCTTAGTTTATCAAATCCGCTTCTTCAACCTGAAGTATTTCCCCCGATCGGTTAAAATCGTGCACAAATGCCAGGATCTTGATCTTTTCAGGATTCCATGGGCGTTCGCCGTTAGGGAGGTTTTCATCAGGAATAGCAAGGGAATAATTTTTTTCGATAACTTCGCCTGCGGGAATATCTGAGTCGCTAAGCTGGTCACCCCAGACACCATTGAAAGAGCCGCGAAGAACGTGCTTGTGGACATAATCTTCGATGATATCCGAGCCGTCGATCTGGCGGGCTGCAATGCTGTCTTCGACTGCGTAAACCGACAGAGCCTCGTTGGAGCTGCCGGCTTCGAGATATGTTACAGTCACTTCCACACCAAGTTCTTTATCATTATCATTATAAAAGGGTACAAGCTCAATTGTCACCTTAGGTTCCTTCTTAACCAGTTCCTGTACGATCAGTCCCCAGTTATCCGATGGCTGTTCGAGTTCACCATGATATTCGCTCCTGTTTACCAGTCCACGGGGAAAACTGACTATATTGAATGCATCTTTTAAGGCGGCTCCTACATCAGTACGGAAATCGTAAGCCTCCTTGTCCACAGGAAAAGCGAATGGACCGGCATGGATAGTCAATACATAGACTTGGTCGGGATAAGCATCAGCAATACGGATAGCTTCTGCTGAGGCTGCCGGGCAGTTAGGGCAGCGGTAGCCTGTGAATTCCTCGATGAGGACTTTCTGTACTACTTTGTCAGTATCTCCATTTGAGCCGGAAAACTGTTTTGTATAGGGTGCATCTATCTCGTCGCAGCCTGGCGAGAAAAGTATGGCTGCAAGTATTATTGCGGGTATTATATTTTTTAAAAATTTCATTTGATTTCTTAAAAAATTGATTTTTAAAAATTTTTTAAAATGACGAACTTATCGACAAAAACATGCCGCTCGAAGCCGGCACCTGCCTGCAAATACCGCCTACACATAATATTCCTTTGCGCTGTCTTCCAAATCCGAGCTGCACTCTTGTAGATCCTTCGACATAAGCCACTGAGGCATTCAAATAATGAAGAGCCCTGTCAACTTGATGCCCCTCTTTGTCTTTTGTATCGAAATAGTTGAGCTCATCCCAGAAAGAGATGTACCAGTGCGGCGCTATAGTATATTCCACGAGAAACACCCCCCAGTTACCGTAAGTGAAATCAGGGGCATGATAGGCTGAATCCTGATCTGACCACATGTGTTGAAGTTCCGTTCTGATTGTATGATCTGATGAGATCCTGTAGCGGATCTCGGCTATTGCAACGCTGCCGTTTACAAAACCGTACTCGGGAATTCCCTGTTTTTCGACTACATCCCTGTTATACTTAAAGTTCATGAAAGTGAAAAGGGTTTTCAGCTTGTCAGACCATCGGCGGGATATCTCGATATTGAAATCCCTGAAGTATGTTTTGTCCCCGATGCCGAAGAACGGGGCGTCATATTCGAGAGCCTGACCTCTAACTGTATCAATAAGAGTTTGTGTAGTATCTATAGATTTTATCATAGAAAAATTTGCTTTTACGGATGTCCCGTAGTCGCCGCCAAGTAATGTATTTTTTGGTATCTTATAAGTAATCTCCGTCTGGATGCCCCCCTCACCTCCGAACTGAGTAGCAAAAGGGTAAATCGTTGCAAGACTGTATGCATGCTGCTTGGTTAAAGGTGGAATGAAATTTATAAAGAGGTCATTCACAGTAGCCGTTCGCTGGCTGCGGAAATCCATGTTGTCAATCCAATGCGCGTTGATGATTGCGCCGAAGCCCTTACCATAGAAAGAAGCATTTGTCATGAATCCGCGTCCGGGATTGTAATTATACAGGTTCGCAGTGTGGGGATCATTGTTTTTGTAGGCGTATTCAGCGTCGAGGGTAAAGAAGCTTCCGGCGAGTGTCATTCTCCCCGACCATGCCAGAGTATTCGGCGGCAGTTTATAATAGGTTGAGGCGGAATCTTCATATTTGCTCACAACTGAACCACCCAGTTCTAACCAGTAAGTTGGCGGAAGTATCCCGTTAAAAATGCTGGTAATATCTACGGATACATCGCCGCCGCGTATGATTCCTTCGCCCATATCCCAGTATTGGCGTTGTTTCCCGATGAGCCCGGTTAACTCTATGCCATCGGTTGGACGCAGCTTGACTCTGGCACCGTTGACAGCGTTGTCAAGTCCAATCAGCCGTTCTTCATAAGCGCGGAAAATCAATCCGCTTCCGAACTGCTCGTAGAAATCGCCGCCGGTAATATCTATCAAATCTGATTTGTAGGAAACGTATAAAAAAGGTATGCCCTGACCTTCATAGCGGGGATCCAGATCCAAGGTAGGATTCAAATAGGCTTCATATCGCATGCCGGCTTCAAAATTTCCCAGATTGTAAGTAAGATAAAGCCAAGATTTTGACATTAGCTCTTCATCGGGTGTTTCCGCTTGAATAGCTTGGTCTTCATTGTAATATTGCGCATCAATCTGAAAATTCCCGGAAAAACGACCGAAATCCCCTGAACTCTGACCAAAAACACTGCTAACTGCCAGAAAAATTAAAATAATACCTGGGATTATCTTTGTCATTTTGTTTTTTATTAATTATCCTTAAAAACTTAACTACTCACCTTCCTTAATCTCTCTTATAAGGCGCTGTACTTCGCCTGCCAGTCCTTCGGCGTTGCCGTTCATATCAAGGTATTTTTCGAAATCCTGCAAAGCCAGATCTTTTCTGCCTTCAAGTTCATGTACTACCCCCCTGCCGTAATAAGACAAGCCGTAATCCGGTTTTAGCTCAATTGCCTTATTATATGCATCGAGGGCTTTTTCGTGTTTTTTCTGGTCTGCATAGGCTTTACCCAGAGAATAGAAGGCTCTGAAGGAATTCGGATCAATGTCGGCAGCACGCTGAAAATCGGAAATGGCGGCGCCGATATTTCCGTTTTTCATGTAGGCAAGACCGCGCCCGTAGAAAGCCTCGTAGCAGCTTGGATTCAGGTTAATTGCCTGTGAAAAATCATCAATAGCGGCATCGTATTTTTCCTGGTAGTAACGTGCAAGCCCCCTGCCGTAGAATGAAGGCGCATAATTTGTATTGACTTCGATTGCCTGAGTATAGTTCTGTTCGGCTTCTGTGTAATTTTTGTTTTCCATTGCCTGGTGAGCCGATTCGATAAATCCTCTTTGCTGAGCAAAAACGCTGCCCGCAGCAATAAGAACAAGGATTAGAGAAAGGATCATCTTTTTCATTTGTTTACCTTTCGGAAAATTAATATATCGTGACCGTTTTAATCATCATATTTAAAGCAATTTAACTTATATAATAAAAAATTCAAAAGAAAATGAAAAAAAACGAGCTATTTCACAATTAAAAAGTAACCTAAAAAGGTCAACTTTATTCAGGTCGTATTTTTCTAAGAGTTTTATTTTTTAATAATAGGGATATTGCTGTCCTGAAATACCTTTACTTTTTGTTATAAATTTCAGATCATGTTTCTTACGGAAGCTCTTTCAGATGATCTTTGTAATCTTCCCGGGGAGGTGCCGGCGGCTCTTCGTCAGGATAACCCATAGCAAGCAAAGCAATGACTTTGTAGTTGTCGGGTACCTGTAAGATATTTCTTGCGGGTGGAGTGCTGCCAACAGTCAGCCATACGGATCTTACATTTTCCGCTTCTGCCTGTAAAAGCATATTTTCAACTGCTGTAGCAGCAGCCAGAGAATTTTCAAAGTCCGGCACATGCTCATCCGCGGGACGGGCAAGCACCGCTGCCATGATTGGCGCACCGCCGAAGTCATCCTTGAGTTTCTCCATGTTTTTCTTTGCGATTTCCGTTGTTTCCGGCTTTTTCATAAGCATGGTAACTGCATTTTGAAAAAGGTCGAGAAGCTGTCTACGCGTTTCGGGTCCGACTACGTAAAATTCCCATGGCTGCTCATTTCTATGGGACGGCGCCCACATTGCAGCTTCGAATATGCGGTTCTTGACGTCTTCGGGCAGTGGATCACTCCTGAATTTTCTCACTGTCCTGCGATTTCTGATTACATCCAATACTTCCATGATTTTTTCTCCGTTTTTCTTAAAATATGAAAAATCAATTTATCAATTGAATCAAATTTATTAAATTTTGAATAAAATTTTGAATAATTGAGTGGAAAAAAGTAAATTGTTTTTTGTAATTCAAGAAAGCAGAGTAGGTAAATTCAAAAAATAGAACTCACTATATTATTAAACAGAAGTATATTACTCGAAATATTTATATTTTATAAAATATGACAAAGAAAGAAAAAGAAAAGCACAAAAGAATATTTAAGGAATCATTAAAGAAGTTTGTTAATGAACTCAAAGTTTATGTATCTTCCGATGATGATCAGTGGACAGTTAAAGGATTTATTGATATTTACAAGAATATCTATACTATATCATCAGATACAAAAATTGTATCAAAAATTCTTGAAATACATTTGTTCCCTGAAATTTTGAAATTCGCTGAAGAATTTGGTTATTCCATAGTTCTTGCAGAAAAACAAAATTGGTATCCGGATCTTACTTTTATAAAGATCGATAATGAAAATGTGAAATTTGCCTTAGATTTAAAGACAAGTTACAGGGAGCCCAATTATCCAAAGCATATAAATGGTTTTACGTTAGGAAGTCATGGAACTTACTTCAAAAACAGAAACAGTACTAAAAATATACAATTCCCTTATTCACAATATATAGGACATTTCTGTTTAGGTATTATTTATACAAGAGCAGATTCAATCTATATAAGTGAAACTGAAATAGTAAATGCAGAAGAATTAAAGGATAAAAAGGATATTCCCCAAAGAATAGGCGCAAGGCAAGTTACTAAAGTTAAAAACCTTAAATCAATAACTTCAGTTATTAAAGATTTTGATTTTTTTGTTAAGGAAAAATGGGAAATAGCAAGTGATCGAAGTGGTTCGCACAATACGGCTAATATTGGGTCCATAACTAAAATTGATGATATTAAAAAAGGGAATGGTGTATTTGCTAAACTTGGTGAAAAATGGTTTGATGAATACTGGATGAATTATGGCAATGTAATGATGATGAAAAATGGTAAATCAAAAAAAATATCAAGGCTTGAAGATTTTCTTGAATTTAAAGGAAAGAACAAGAATCTTGTAAATAAAATGGCAACTAAAAGAATGAAAAAAGTTAAAAATGAAAATAATAGTACCGCCCATAAAAAGTCAGGGGATTAAAACAAAGTTAGTCCCATGGATTAAAGAGATTATTCCTGATACAACCGGTCGCTGGATAGAACCATTTTTAGGTACTGGTGTTGTTGCCTTTAATATGGGTTTTGAAAAAGCATTATTGAACGATATTAATCCTCATATAATTAAGTTTTATCAAGATATAAAAAATGATAGAGTTACCCCGGAAATCGTTAGAAAATATCTAAAAGAAGAGGGAGAGAAATTAAAGAATGCTGAAGAAGATGGATATGAACATTTTAGGTATATAAAAGAGCGATTTAATAGAGAGTTTTCTACTTTGGATTTCCTGTTTTTGTCCAGAGCCGGATTTAATGGTATGATGAGATTTAACAGAGAAGGAAAATGGAATATACCCTTTTGCAAGAAGCCAAATAGATTTTCGCCTGCATATATAACGAAAATTGTGAATCAAGTAATGAATATTAGAAGACAGATAACTAAGAATTGGAATTTTATTAACAAGCCTTTTTCAGAAGTATTACAATTAGCTAATGTAGATGATGTTATTTATTGTGATCCGCCCTATTTCGGAAGATATGTCGATTATTATAACGGATGGACTGAAGATGACGAAAAGCTATTATATCAGCTTTTAAGAAAAACAAAAGCAAAATTCATTCTTTCAACCTGGCATCACAACAATTTCAGAGAAAATGAGATGATAAAGAAATATTGGAATAATTTTAATATTATTACAAGAGATCATTTCTATCATTCAGGCGGTAAGCTTGAAAATAGAAATAAGATAGTTGAAGCGTTAATTTGCAACTTTGAATTAAAAGACAATATCAAAATTCATAATCATGAACCGGAGAAAATAGTTTTTCAGAGTTCACTATTCGATTAAAATTTATAGTGTACCACCCGCCTTCCTCATAACATAATCCTCATCTATATAAGGCTCGTCATTCTTATGTTTTTCCATAAGCTCATTTCGCTTGTTGAGAAGGGATGGCAGATTATCGCCGTGAACCAGCGGCGTTTCACCTTTGTCAGTGATTGCCATGAATTCGACATTCGTATCGAGGAGGTCGATCAGTTCCCTGGTGTTTGCTATCTCGCTGTCAATCATATCTTTGAGAGATTTAGCAAAATACTTCCTATCCTGCTTATCGCCGGAATTGATGTATCCATGCACGCAGACAATCCACTTCGCCACATTGTGCTGCGTTACAAACCAGCAGCGCAATCCCCGCAGCCTGACATACTGGTCAAAGAAAAAGCGGCTTTCATTTGAATCATTGCCTGCTTTTTTCAGAAGATCACCGAAGGAATCTATGGCTTCGTTCATCGGCTTCCGGAGATTGGCGTCCATTCTCTCAACAATTTTGGTGCATTTCTCTGGCGAGGTGATGTGGAAAAGTACGTCCCTGCTCAAGTCAACATTGTTCGGGTTGTGCGGCGTTGTGCACATGAAATTTTCGTAATAGGCGCGCTCTTTTTCGGGGACAGCTTCGTAGTTCGGGATGAGCGGCCGCACCCACAGCCTCTGCCAGGTGAAGCCATGAGTCGAGTAGAGGGGCGTAATGTTGGGAAATGCGAGGATAGCTTCTTCAGCTTTCTTCCATGCTGAAATGACTTTTTCAGCATATTTCCCGCCAGCCCATTGGTTAACTATATTTGTAACAGCTTTATTTATTTCAATTTCCGGATTCAATTGAAAATGCCTCGATACTTCATGATTTATGTTAAAGGGTACAAGCTCATGCGGGCATGTCCCGCCTGTATGAGCTATGTGAGTGACTTTGTTATTATGCAGAGTTCGCAATCTTTGATGAGTGAGGAATGGGCAGGGAATTCCCATCAGCGGCTCGAATATGGAATGAGGACCGGCAGAGAAGAAGTAATGGGCGAGAGAATTCTTGCTCTTCAGTTGATCGAGATATTCGTGCTCTTCATCCTTAAAATCCTGCTGATAGACAGAGCCGCCGTTGATCTCTTTCACGTCGGGATATTTCGGATGGGTATAGGGCACAGCCCAGCCCCTGCCGAGAAGGGTGTTCGTTTCAGCGTCAATGCCATTGGAAAGTCCATTCCAGACAGTCTCATACTCGCCGTAGAAAGATTCCAGGCGCGCCATTATGCGGAAATTGGGATTCGTCTCGCGTCCGGCATTCAGCAGCGTCCTGAAAAAGCGGATGGCATTTTCGCCTGCGAGGCGGGCGATAGTTTCGTCGTCGTTCCACTCGCGAACAAGGTAGGCGCTGCCATTGCGACCGACGTAGAGGGATTTCGTATGCTCGAAACCGGCACCGCTGTCATTCGTCCAGATGCTCATGAAGCCGAGTTCCGGGATTTCCTGCATGATTTTTTGCAGCATTTCGGCGTAGTGCCGCAAGACTTTGGGATGGGTGATAGTCATGTTATAGCGCGGTTTGAAGCTGCGGAATGGATGATCTATCCTCGCGCCGCGCAGCATAGGATATATCTCGAAGAATTTCTCCGGCACGGAACGAGGCTCGTAGCTGAATATGCCCGGCGTGAGTCCGTATTTACGCGCTAAATCGGCATTTTCCTTCATGCAGCGCATGTTAGCTGAGAGATAAAACTTCGGGTAGAGACCTTCGTTCAGGCTGCTGGCGACAAATTGGTCGAGCGCCGCGCCGTAAGTGTAGAACATTGGATACGTTTCACCCGGCGGACCTGTCTCGAGAGACATCGGATAAGCCAGCCCGTTGACCTCAATGTGGGTGAATCCCTGTCGGGCGAGTTCGCGGATGTATGTTTTCCTGTTCAGACCTCTCTGGATACGCCCTTCCTGAGTAAGGAAGTAATCATAAGAGACACGCTGCCATTTGAACGCAGGCGTATAAATTTTCCCGTCTCTGAAATCATTTATCTCAGCATTTAAATAATTTTCTAAAATATTAATAACAAAAGAGAACAAATAATATGACTTTGAACACAGAAGCCAGCCGGAACCGTGATCATTTATCTGAAAATACATGTATTCCTCTTCCTTGGGATTCGCCAATTCAAGTCTTTCTATGGTTTTATCGGAAACAATGGCGATGTTGAGTATGCCTTTCTTTTCCTTCAACTTGCTTACTGCGGAAGATTTAAGGTCATTATTCCCAATGTATTCTTTTATCTCATCAGCGGCAGTTTCAATTACCTGCGGCGAATTTTGGGGGTATTGGATTTCTTTAACTTTCTTGAGCGCTTCGATTATTTTCATGGTACTGATAATTTATTTTAAAAATTCATTATACCTCTTATTTCCCCTCCTTACTGAGGAGGGGAGTGAAGCCGAATGCTTTACGGGGTAGTTTACTATGACTTCGCAAATAATTCAATTTCATTCAATGTTTTTTCAACATGATCTTCATTATTATAAATATGGAATGAAGCGCGTACTGCATTCAGTCCGACTTCATTGACTACGCGTACGCGCATTCCCTTTCTCATCAAATGATTTGCCGTTTCAGTATGGTCTTTATTTTTCAATTTGAAGGAAATAATTGATGAGCGGTATTTTTCTTCCTCGGGGGAAATAATTTCCGTATTGGGTATATCTTTTAAGCCGGAATAGAATTTCTCGGATAGAGTTTTATTATGTTTAATTATCTCTTTGATTCCCATAGAATTTATAAATCCAAGAGCCTCTTCCAGCCCTTCATATAGCGAATGATTAACTGTACCATACTCAAACTTCTGTGCGGATTTTTGGAATTTTATCTCTTTTTTCAAAATATCATATCCTGCGTCGGAATAGGCGCCGACGGTTGTTGGCTGCAATCTATCCAGTAAGTCTTCCTTTACCCGGAGCAAGCCGGTACGCTTAGGTCCCAGCAGCCATTTATGCCCGCTGAATGTATAGAAATCAACACTATCCATCGCCGGATTGACATGGACACTGCCCGCAGCCTGAGCGCCGTCCAGGGCAAATAAGATGTTATTCTTTCCGGCGAGCTTGCCAATCTCGCGGATAGGAAAGATCTGTCCGGTGGTGCAGGTAACATGGCTTATGAAGATCAACTTCGTCTTATCTGTGATTAGTTCTTTAATTTTTTGAACATTATTTAATGCATCCTGCCTGTCCGGCTCAAATGTCTTTAACGCTATCCCTATATTTTTAACTTTATTTAACAAAGGAATATGCAGGGCAGGGTGTTCATGGGTGGAAGTGATGATCTCATCACCTTCTTGCAAATCCAAACCATTTAAAATGACATTAATTCCTTCGGCAGCACAGCCGATGAGCGCAATCTCATTTTGCTTGACATTCCTGCCCAAAAATGCAGCGAATTTATCCTTGATCTCATTCCATTTGCCGAGATCATGCCCGGGCTTAGGGTATAACTGGTCTTCCCGCATCGAGCTTTCCACTTTGTCGAGGACAGGTTTGGGAACTGCGCCGATACCGGCGGTATTCAGGTAGATAAGGTCATTAGAAAAGGAAAAATCTGAGCTGACAAGAGTGTCCAAATTATCAGAACTGATGCCGGGATCAGAAAACGAAGAAATCCTCGTCAGGAAGAATCCGCCCGAAATCGTCGCCGCATTATTAAGGAAATTTCTGCGCTTCATAATAATTATTTATTTATTAATATCATATTTTCATTAAAATAATGAATTTGGATAATCTTTCCTTATTTTTGATCAAGAAATTCAGGCTTAATTTTTATAGTATGAAAAACAGCTCGAAAATATTGCGTTCCATTAATAAAAAATTTCTGATCTATCAGGGCATTTCCCGACAGAACAGAAAGAAAATCGATATTAAAAATAAAAAGGCTCTTGTGCTGCAATTCGCGGGACTTGGGGATGCCGCTTTGCTGGCGCCGTTCATTAGAGGATTGAAAAATATCGGGATTAAGCCTGAACTTGCCGTGCCGGGAAGCTATGCCCAGTTCTGGGAATATTTTTTCCCAGATGATAAGATAATCCCCGTGGACATTTCTATTGGTTTTAATGGCTTTCTGAATGATCTTGCAGAGGCAAAACTATCCGGAGAATATGAAGCTGTTTTTGGGTGCAGTCTTACGCCGCTGTGCGCATATCTTGCTGGTTTTCCCTATTCGTCGAAAAAAGTCGGAATGCTGGTAAACGGCAGAAAGTATAAAGGTGCCCGAATAGCGTATAATAATTTTTATGATGCCGAGAAGAATGAGCATGTCCAAAACCGTTACCAGAGTCTATTTAGCAAAGTTTATCCTGAAATTAAACCGAAAAAATTTTTTGATTCGAATAATAATTCCGAAAATTATATCGCTGTGCATCCCGGCGCTAAATGGAAGCCCAGACGCTGGCTGCAGGAATATTTTCTGAAGTTATTTGAAAAGATTGAAGATAAGCCGGTTAAGGTGCTTTTCGGAGGCATTATGGATGAAGAACTTTATAACTACTTTAATCATAATAATTTGCCTTCAAATACAGAACTGGTCAAGACTGAATCATTGACAGAATTTATCGACAATATTGCTTATTGCTCATTATTCCTTGGCAATGACTCGGGACCGGCGCATATAGCCAATCTGATGAATAAAAAGACAGTTGTGCTCTGGGGACCCGGCAATTATGAGCGAGTGAGACCACTGGGTGATAATGTCGATATAATCATAAAGGAAATCGACTGCCGCCCATGCAAGCAGTACGTTCACCTAGAGCATTGCGAGCGGGGAGATAATATCTGCCTGAAAAGTATTTCTCCTGAGGAAGTGTATGAAGCCATCGCAAAGAAAGGATAATCATGCTAAAGATTTTTAAAAAGAATAAAATGGAAGTTGTCAGCCCTGAAAATTGCAGGGTAAATCAGCCAATTCCCCGGGAAACGATAGTTATACATCATTACTGTCCGCATACATACAATGCAGGGGATCATTTTGTAATACATTCGATCAGAAACAGCCTGAAGCAGCGGATACCAAATGCCATTTTCATACCCAAGCCGTGCGCTATTAACCGCGGCTGGGGCAAACCGGCAAGACTCACTGGGAAAAACATAACTTATAGCTCGAAGTACGCAGACGCGGTTATTATCGGTGGTTCGGATCAATATAACGGCTGGTCTTTGCGGATAAGGCAGGATGAAATTCCCCATCTGGCGCCGCCATTTTATCTGATCGGGCTCGGCATTTCTTCGAAAGGGCTGCATAAAGAACCGAATATACCGAAGAATGAGTATCTCGAGGATATTAGAGTTACTAATGATCATGCTGCGATGTCTTCTGTTCGTGATAAACGGACGTATAAATTTCTGGAAGAGAATGGCGTGAAAAAGCATATCATTACCGGATGTCCGGCTGCTTATCTATTTAACCGGGGATTTGAGCTGAAAAAAAATGGTCCAGTGCTGCTGACTTTCCCATTTCCTGTCATTAGAGGTTCGAATTCTGATGTTTACAATGAGATAACCGAGTTAATAAAACAATTACTCTCGTATTTTAAGGGATTGGGTATCGAGACGGTAATCGCCTGTCATGACGACCGGGACGTTGCCCCCGCGCAGGAGCTTTTCCCTGAGGAGAGGTTGTTTTTCTCTAATTATGCGAGCGGCTATTACCCCCTTTATGAGAGCGCTTCTATGGTTATCGGTACGCGGCTTCATGCGACAATACTTGCAGGCGGTATGGGTAAACCGTTTATAAATGTAAATCTCGATTCCCGCGGGCTCGGCTTTTCGGAGACATTTGGACTGGAAGGTTGGAATGTAAATCTCGAAGGCGATAATGTATGGAATGATATAAAGGAACGAATAGAGGCTATTCAAGCGGGTGAGCTGTCGGCATTCGAGAAGTTTTATAAGACGAAAGAACATTACAGAGCAGTCTACGAGAAGTTCATGGACGATTGCGCCGAAGATATTTTGAAAAATCCGAAGCAAAATTCAGAGAAATAGCCGGAATAATTTTTATTTGATTGAAACTATCAACCACAATAAAAGGATTATCAATCCCACAATAATCCAGCTTCCGCCGAAGCCGAGCCAGTCCATTTTTTGGGGCTTCATGATTTCCCAGTTGGAATTGGGGAATAGCTTGTCTTTATCGAACTTACCGGGATTTTCGTAGGAATCCAGCAGGGCGAGCCGTTCTTCTTCCGGCGATTCTTTTATTGGTGTATGCATCTTGGCGAAAAATCTGTTTAGTCTTGATTTTTCCAACGGTTTTGTAAGGTAAGATACCAGGAATAAGAGTATGAACGGTAAAATTGCATCGAAAATGAATCTTGTCGTTACCAGTCCAGCCTTCGAATAATTTGAGAAATCCATACCTGCAAGATCGAGCAGCCATATCTCGGCGTGGAAGCGCCCCAGCCCAACCTTTTTTGACGATGCCGGGTTTGAAGGATCGACTTCCGCCACGCTTTCAAAATATATTCCTACGGATTTGATCTCTTTATCTTTGGTGATTATCTGTCCGGGGCGGTCTGCCCTGCCTTCTTTTACATCTTCTTTCAGGGCTTGCGTTTCGTAGGTGACGTTTTTTTCTGTTGTTTGCTTCAGGAAGTAGTCATTGTATTTGACAGAATCAAGTGTCTGGAATATATTGGGAATGACAGCGTAGATCAATAAGCAGATAGCGGCCTGTATTATCACTGCTGATTTTGTCAGCCGCCGCCAGATGAATCCCAGCCATATCGGCGCGCCGAAAATAGCCGGTATCGAAATGATATATTTGAATAATTCGAGCAGATTATCTACAAACAAAGCTACCGCTATACCGCCCAGCAGTGTTATACCAATGGCTGTCCTGCCTGCAAATAAGTAATGTGATTCGGTTTTATCCGGCAGCAGCGGCTTGTAGAGATTCCTTACGAAAAGCGCCGAATAAGATACTGCGCTGGCGTCGAGTGTGGACATATTCGCCGCTAATATCCCGACCAGCATCAGACCGATAGCGCCGGGGATAAGCAAGTCCCGCGACATAAAACCCCAGATCAGGTCGGGATCATGCAACTGCCCTGCATACAGCGCTATCGCCAGCAGCCCGGCTAACATCCAGAATATCATTATTATCCGCTTGGCGAACATGCCGCCGATCATACCTATTCGCGCTGTCATTTCGTTTTTCGCCGAGCCGGCGGTCTGCATTCCCGAAACAACTGCTATGATCGATACGAGATTTGCCAGAGCCATTGCTGCTATCGTGTGCCAGGCGTATTCGCTCAGCACGTCAGAGCCAAATAGTTGAAATTTAAAGTCGGGGACAACTTCGTGCAATCCTGAAAAGCCGCCGACCTTTGCCAGCGCTACAGGTATTAATATTGCAGAAAATATAATAATCAGTATGCCTTGTATTGCGTCCGAAATTGCGGCGGCGCGAAATCCGCCGAGGATAGTATATATCGCCACCACAGCGGCATATACCAGATAAAAATGCAGCGGCTTCACATAAGAGACAAATGATTTTAGCTTTCCTTTTTTATTTTTTTCGTAGAGAATGTCGTAGCGGTGCTGCTCTTTTTCGGTCAAGCCTTCGTCAAGCTGGGATTTCAGGGATTGGAATTCGCGGAATTGTTCTATGCTCTGTCGTTCTTGCGGGGAGCATTTTTCGATTGGTTTGGGTGTCATAGCCATAGTGGTCTTCGCGGCAACGAGATAGCCCACACCGCCGCCAATTATCGACAGCAAAAGAATAAACACAGCATAAGAAGCGCCGAGGAACTTGCTGTTGAATCGTTCCGTGAAGAAATCGCCTATGGTTGTCAAGCGTACCCGCCTGAAGAACAGGGTGGTAAACCAGTAAAACGGCGTTATGAACAAGACTAGGAACTGTATCCACATGCCGCCGACACCCATGCGGTAGGTCTCGCGGGCGACAGCCACCGCCTGATCGGCATTTGTCGAATTGCCGAAATTCAGGAAGAACTGGTAGAATTTGCCTAATTTCCGACCGGCGAGGAAGAAGTCTTCGGTGTTTTTCGTTCTGTCGGCGACTCGCTTTCCAAGCCAGATAATTGCCAAAATGTAGATGATGACAATCGCGAAATCCAATATGTGCAGTCCCCAGATATACATTAAATCTAAAACAATGTTAATTTACAATATATCAATAAATATTTTGAATTCCAGCCAATCGACCACCTTGTATTTTGAGGCTGACTCAAAAGTTGTTTTTGTCTATCCTCCGACTCCGCGCAGTGCGAACCATAAACCATGTATTTTATTATATAATATATACTTACATATTTCATCAGTAGTTTTTCTAATATATTTTCAACACTTTTGAGATGTCCTGCCTCTCTTTATTTTATACAAAACTTTATTGATAGCTTGGTATTGCTAACTAATAATAGATAAAATGCCATTTCTTTTCGCCATTAATAATATTACAGAATAAAGTAACAACGTTATGCTTCTGGAATAGCATTTGGTTCGCCTGTGCAATCTAGCTAAAAAGTTTATCATTACCCATTATATCCTTCCACATTATATCCTTCCACATTATATGTCTCTTTTTTTGATTGGATATGTATATTACCTGGTAAAAATTCTTTATAAGCTTTCCAATAGTCTGTCATTACCAATTCTACCTTACAGATGCATTGCTTACTTTAAGTAATCTACCGATAGCTCTAAAACCAAGTCCTTCTAGATATAAGATTATAGCTAATCTTTTAATATTATCCGGTTTAGCCGTTGATTTTAATTTGACAGTGTAGTTATAATTGCAAAATTTGCATTTGCAGCGTTGTCTGTCATTTACAAAACCATTTTTTACCTTTTCATTGCTATTACATTTTATACAATTAAAGTTTACCTCTTCTTATATTTGCAATATTATTTTTTCAAATACAAGAATTCTATATAATTAGTAATGCCCCTTTTTCTTATTTTAATGTTACAAGCTATCCATAAATTAATAATAATTTTCTTATTTCCAAACCTTGATTAATTAATTATTGTTAATAATTGATTTTTTCCAATATTATTTTTCTACTTTGTTAATGTCTTAATATTTTTTAATATTCCAAATTTATATGTGACTATTCAAAAAATTCCGCTGCCATCTCCGCAATTTCTATGCAGCAGGTCAATCCGGGTGATTCGATTCCTATCATATTTATCAGCCCGGGGAAGCCCTTGCCTGATTCTTCACTGATTATGAAATCCCGGAATTGCCCGCCTTCTTTCTGCAATTTTGGGCGTATTCCCGATTGGCCGGGATAAATATCCTCCGGTTCAAGCTCCCTGACATAGCGGGAAGCCGCCGTATGGAATTTATCGTGCAGCTCTTCGGGAACAGAGTAATCCTGCATACGTTCATCCAGATAATGGACATCAGGACCCAATTTCAGCGAACCATCCAATTCTTTAGTGATGTGGATGCCGAGGCTGCGAATATTTTTCTCCGGTACCGGGTAAATCAGGTGGTTAGCAAGATATTTCTTCGAATGTGCTATCCTGAAATAATGCCCGCGGACAAAATTTATTCTGTAATTGTATTTATCAATGTCAATTCCGGCTTTTTCGGCTATAAGATCGGCATCCAGCCCCGCAGCATTCACCACTCGTTGAACATTTACAGAAAAATTTTCACTATCAGGATCGGCAATCTCAACTTCCCAGCTATTACCAATATGCTGAAGGGATTTTACCTCATGCTTCCAGGCAAAATCGCAACCATTCTCTATAGCTGATTGTTCAAAGCTCTGCATTAAGCTGTGGGAATCAACTATGCCAGTGGCGGGTGACCACAGAGCGCCCGCAGCTTTTATATAGGGTTCTTCTTTATTAATTTGCGAGGCGGTGATTTCAGTTATCCCTTCCGCACCATTACTCTTAGCCTGTCTGTATATCCGCTCCAAATCAATTAATTCCGTATTATTAACAGCTGCAATGTATTTACCGATTCTGTTGTGCGGGACATTTCTTTTTTTGCACCATTCATAAAGTCTTCTATTCCCGGGCACACACAATTTTGCTTTTAAAGAATCTGAGGGATAATATATTCCGGCGTGTATAACTTCGCTGTTACGGGAACTCGTTTCCTGACCGAAAGAAGAATGTTTCTCCGTCAAAACAGTGTTCATCCCCAATGATGATAACTTCCAAGCAGTTGAAAGTCCAATTACCCCGCCCCCAATTATCAATACATCATAATCCATTACTCTACCTGATTAAAAATTCGATTTTATCTTCAAAATTAAAGAATTTAATTTTATATAAAAACTAAAACGGATAGATAGCAATTATAGGATTGCAATCGATAAGTTTGTAGATATATATGTGGTTATATTCAATATTATCAATTATTTACTGCCGTTGACCAGCTTTTCGTACTCTTCAATATATCTTTCTATTGCATTGAACATACCCTTTGCTATATTGTTCTGCCCTGCATCGGAGATCAGGTAGCGCTCGTCATTCTTGTTGGAAAGAAACCCTGCCTCGAACAGAACATTGGGCATTGAGGCTCCGACTAAAACATAGAATCCAGCTTGATTCACCCCCCTATTTTTCAGAGGAGTAGTTTTATCAACCTCTTCCTGCAGGATGCGGGCGAACTTCTCGCTTAGCTTTACGAAAGCACTTTGAGCCATTGCAGCAAGGATGAGTTCTTCTTCGGTAAGTTTTTTGTATTTGGATTTATCTTCTTCCAGCCGGATAACGGAGTTTTCCTTTTCGGCAACGCGAACGGCATCTTCATTCCTGCCGGGACGTAGTATGTAAGTCTCGAAACCATTGGAGGGCCAGGGTTTGTTAGGCATGGAATTCAGATGAATACTTATGAATAACTTGCCGTTGTTTTCATTTGCTATTTTACCGCGGCGATACAGCTCAATGAAAGTGTCGTCGTTCCTTGTCATTACAACTTTTGTCCGAGGCATGAATCTATTAATCAGAGTTTTAACTTTTTGAGCTATGGACAGCGCAAGGTCCTTTTCGTGATAGCCCCGTATACTGACAGCACCGGGATCCTTACCCCCATGACCCGGATCGAGAACGATAACATCCAGCTTCCACTTATCTTTATCAATTTTAATATCACTTAGATCAACAGGTGAATCTGCAGTATCGTGATCAATTGATTTTTTTTCTTCGGCAGGCGGCGGGGTTTTCAGCTTAGTCCCGTCGTGGTAAACATAGTAAATAAGCTCGGCTGGACCATTTCTCTCACAATTTAGCCTGGTCACATTGCCCCTGAGATCAATTTTATATAATATGAAATTTCTGATTATCTCCAGATGGACACTATCAAAAGGAAACACCCTCTCAATTTTAGAATAATCCGTAATTCCATTAATTACATCCGGTAAGCGAAGTATTAATTGTCCTTCCTTTATTTCAGGTTTGTGATATTCGACAATAATGTCGTCGGCTTTAAGGTGAATTTCGGTAAGGGAATCTTTTGCTTGTGCATATATTTCAATGATTTTTGTCATATTTGCCGCAGGGGAAAAATTAGCCCCTGCAAGAAGATTTTGACTGTGGGAACTATTTACTTTTTCATCAACAGAAAAATCAGGCAGATGAAATATACTGCCGGATGTTTTTGAAGTGTCTTCAACATCATACTTACGACGATAATTCTTTAATTCTTCCCTTTTTAATTTTTTAGGTATTCTGTAATGGTACTCGTAATCCTGACTGTCTTTTTGTTTTATGTATTTATTTATTATAGGCTTAGAGTTCGAGTCAAGATTTGTTATATCATCATTTTCGTTAGATTCATTAGCATCATTTTTCTTTTTTTGATCTAAGTCATTTTCAATTTTCCGTAGTGATTCCTTTGATAAATTTGGGAAAATAGCTTTATATTTACTCTTATATTTTGAACTTTTTATGAAGATACTTTGTCTTGAAAAGCTTATATCATTGTCGCTGACTTCAGCTAATGAGATGAGATAATCGGGATATGGCAGATAAACTTTGTTGCCAACGAGAATCGCGGGGGAATTCATTTTTGATATCCTGACGTTTTCATATTTTTCGTATAGCAGGTAATATGAATCCGGGGTGCATTTTATCCTTTTAAATCCACTTATGATCTCACCCTTGTTGACATAGAATTTATTATTCGGGAATATAAAATTAGCTGCATTTTCAGGGTCTATATACTCTTTGCCCCCAAAATCCCTTGTCGTTAATGTGCCAACTTGTTGATCATCAATATAAACAGCATAGTTACCCGCTATTAACCGGATCGCAGAGAAAAGTATAATAAAGATTATAATTTTTATGAATTTGGTCTTGTTCATCAGTTGCTGATAATGTCAAATATCTTTTAAAAATGTTCCGTTTTTTCCGCTACAAAATCAATAAATTTCGATTAAAATTCAAATTATAAAATAAAATTCTTCAATTTCCGGAACTAAACTATATTATATTAAAATACAATTAAAAACAAGATCGAGCGGAACCAAAGTATGAAATTAAAATTAAAAATACAATCTTCGATTCCGCTCAATCTCAAATTTTTGTTAGTGTGTGCTTTGTGTAACTACATAGCTTTATCAGCTTCCGTTTTGTTTCCCCCGGCGATCTCACCTTCAACCAGAATAACATCGTAAGTATAACCGGCTCCGAAATCCTGATCCAAAGCTACGGTGCCTTCTACAGTGACAACATCGCCTACATTGACGAAATCCTGAGTAGTTACAGTCAGATCAAAGTTTTCTTTCGTACCCGTACCATCCTGAATATGAAGCCAGTTTTTATTCAGGATATTGGGATTGAATTTTGTGACTTCGCCTCTTATGCGAACTGTCTCACCATCATAGGATTTTTTGTTTTCATATAATTCTTTAATTGTTATACCATTCTTTGCCGGTTCAACATCGATTTTCTTATCTTTTTGTGTCTTAATTTCCGGATGTTTTTGTGCCGTCATCTTTTGTTGTCCGTGATTCTTAGTTATATCTTCGACAAAAAGAATGGTTTCAAAAGTCTGATCAAATGTTTTGCTGTGGAAATCCTTCATTTCCGTAGCTTGCGAGAAATATAGAGTATCATCCGGCTCTACATCAATAACTGTTGCAGCAATCCAAAAAGTTTCACCGCCTTCGGTGACTTTCATGTAAGAATATTTATCAGTGTCTTTCTTTTCTTTCACTATCACCTGATGAACACCTTCAGGCAAATCAGGCTTTTCAGCTTCTTTGCTGTTGCAGGCTGCAGCTAATCCAATGATTATTACAGTTATTAGTATTTGGTGTATTATTTTCATTTTAATTACCTACTTTTTAAAAAATATTTATTTTACAAATTATAAAAATCTTTCTTATTAATAAAGTTTTAAAGATTTGGATAAAATATCGATAATGATTCTCATTTATTTTCCTTTTTTCAAAATATTTATTGATTATGGATAAATATTTGGAACCAATTTATAATCAATAACTTAAATCCCGCAGCCAAAATACAACCGTAAATTTTTAAGAAAAATATTAAAAGAATTATGAAATTTGAAAATTTCCATTATAGTAATATAGTCTTAGGAAATATTGATTTGGTAGATTATGCGGTGAGAAGCAAAAGAAGCTTGGCAGAGATGTAAATCCTTCATATATCTGGCGTTATGTTAAGAAGCTGAAGCAGGTTAATGTCAATATTTTCAAAAAAAGCAAATTACTTGAAATACTGGATGACAGCGTTATCGTACAGGATTCCGAGGGGCAAAAGATTTCTGTTCCGGTCGATACGGTTGTTCTCGCTAATCCTCTTCAGCCTAATAATGATTTAGCCGAGCATCCTGCGAGGAGCTATGTCCCGATAAAGACCCTGCCGGTTTTTCTAACAAAATGTGGGAAGTTTCGGCGCGTGATACCGGAAGAGCATACATAAAGATGATCGATCCAAATCAATCTATCGAATGGTTTAACTGAGCTTTTAACATGATTATTGTTAGTTATAAAATATGTTTAAACAAAAAAATAAATGAACACAATCAGCGAGAGAAACGAAGGCATTAGGTTCTGCGTTTCATTAGCACACCGGGAACAATTTATGGAACTGGAACATAGATTGAAGATATTCAACGAGCATTACGGATATCTATCTCAAATACCTGAGGATGCAAGCCCGAGTTTGATATTATGAAATAATTGGGAAATCCAATCTTAGTCACACCTCAAAAAACCAAATATCTAGACTTATTATGTAAATTTAAAAAAAATCCTTTTGCTTAACAAATTTATATTTCTGTCTTAAAACTTTTTTCTTTTCGTTCGTTTCTATAGAAAAGTAAGAATATTGCAGAATTGCAATGACACAGGATATATCCACCATAGAACTTACTGCAGACAAGCTGCTTACCATCGTAAACGGCATTTCCGACGGCGTCCTTGCTATAGATACTCACTTTAACGTTACATTCATTAACAGCGCCGCAGAAAACATCCTTGAGATTGATTCAGAGAATGCTGTCGGCAAGAAATGCTGCGAAATAATGAGCACTGAACGCTGCGACAAAAGATGTCCGCTAAAAGCCACAATGAGAACCGGCAAACCGATAATCAATCAATCGGTATGCATGACTAAAAACAAAAAGCGCCTGCCGCTAAGCATATCGACTTCAGCGCTAAGGGATGATAATGGTCAGATCATCGGCGGCGTCGAAACCTTCCGCGACCTTAGTTTAGTGGAAACCCTTCGTAAGGAACTGGAACAATCTTACACCTTCGAAGATATGATTGGTCGCAGCAAACCTATGAAAGACCTGTTCAATCTCGTAAAAATAGTCGCCCAATCTGATTCCACTGTATTTATCGAGGGCGAGAGCGGCTCCGGCAAAGAACTCGTTGCTAAAGCTCTTCATTCCCTAAGCTCAAGGAAAAACATGCCATTCGTTACAGTTAACTGTTCGGCGCTGCCGGATACCCTGCTGGAATCAGAATTATTCGGTTATAAAGCAGGCGCCTTCACCGATGCCAAAAAAGACAAGAAAGGAAGGTTCGATGCAGCATCCGGCGGCACTATCTTTCTCGATGAAATAGGCGAATTATCCCAGTTGATCCAGGTAAAGCTTCTACGCGTCATCCAGGAAAAAGAATACGAGCCGCTCGGCGGCATCCAACCTGAAAAAGCGAATGTCCGGATAATAACAGCAACCAACCAGAACCTTTCCCAAAAAGTGAAGGAAGGCAAATTCCGTAAAGATTTTTATTACCGGATAAACGTAATAAGAATTTACGTTCCACCCCTGTGCGAGAGAAGAGAGGATATACCGCTTCTGATTGATCACATCATAGGAAAATTCAATCAGCTATATTCAAAAAATATTGCGGGCATTAGTCCTTATGCCATGAGTCAACTCATGAATTACGACTTCCCCGGCAATGTCCGAGAACTCGAGAATATTATTGAGCACTCCTTTGTTATAAGTCCCGGCGGTATCATCCGCCCGGAGCACCTGCCCGAACAATTCCAGGAGAATCAGTCCATCCCAGCCGTAGAGATAGCTTCTGATCTGAAGGAAATGGAGGGGCTTTTCCTTATCGCCGCCCTGAAAAGAAACAACTGGAACCGCCAAAAAACCGCTAAAGAACTCAATATTAACCCTTCTACCCTCTACCGCAAATTAAAGAAACTCAACATGAAACCACCAAACAACAAATCATAATTGCAATTATGCAATAATTCCGTATAAAAATTTTTGCAATAATGCATTAATATTGCCAACGAGCAATATAAAAGCCGCGCCAGTTCTTTTTCTAACGCATTATTATCATTATACTTATAAACCTTCCCCCAGATTTTTAATAATTATGGCATTTAATTTTTACAAATAAAAGAAAGTAGCTTTAATAATATTTAAAGGGGTAAAAAAAATGATCGGACTCGATAACATAATGAAGCTCCCCGGTTTCATTGCAGCAGGACAATTCGATGAAAATGGTAATCCAATCCGCACTGTTGGTAACCTTACGGAAAAAATGAGCCTGATGGCAGCAAAAATGTCAGCCTATAATAATACTCACTTTAGTCAACAGATTGCAGAATTTATGGAAAGAACCGGCAAAGGCTGCAAACAGCTTAACGGCTGGGGATTTTGGTGCGATAAAGTTGCAATTTGCGCAATAGGCAGGACTCTTGTAGTAGTAGAAACTTCCAAAGTAAATTTCAATCAGTTAATGACTGATCTATTGGATGAAAAGCCTACTGGGCCTAAACCAATGAACAATTAACTTATAAGCGTTTTAATGTTAATCTAATAGACGGAGGATACAATGATACAAGAAAATATACCTGAAGAAGATTATCAGGAAGAATATCCCGGAAAAGATATTCTTGGAAGGGGCATTAAGCATCCGGGTGCAAGACCTATGAAAGTTGTAGTGGACAAAGACGGATGCTGGTGGCTTTGCGATGAGCCTGTAGATCCTGATCTTCCTTATGAAGATCAGAAATGCTGGCGATGCAAAGACATGGCGTTCACCCGGAATGATTGATCATTCTCAGGACATTCTTTAACCCGGATGTTTCAATAGAGAATCACAATTATTTGAAATTATCTGTAACAGCAAGCTTTAGCTTGCTGCAAATTCAAAGTTTATCAGTTCCCTTGCAAAGTGCTAAAGCACTTTGTTGCATACGCTTACAAACATAAATTTTTCTATTGAATTATTTGGGTTTAAGAAATATTCATTGACAGTTTTATTAAAACCGCTCAATATGTAAAGAGGCTGTCCCATAAAGGAGATGATTGTGTCACATTTCAACTCCGCTCAGTGCGACACTCTTATTAACACTTGTTTTTGTCATCCTGAGTGGAGTCAAAAGATGTAAATAAACGACTTATGAAACAGCCCCAACAATAGAAAATATAATAACAATAATCTGCCGGATCAGATTTATTATAGACTAATTAATAATTCGGAGGATTTCATGGGTAAAAAAATGACCATAGGTCTTTGTTCAGGTGGTATAGACAAACTCACTGCCGCCGGTATAATTCTGGGCGGAGCTGCTGCGGATGATCTGGATGTCGAAGTGTTCATTCTGTTGAATGCGGCACGCTCTTTTAAAAAGGAATTTGCCGAAAATCCCAAAGAATTACTGAAACTCGCGGAGAATGATGAACTCAGAGGAGAATTCCTGCAATCATTAGACAAGCTCAAAGTGGATTGTTGTATTGATTCTTTCAGAAAAGCCAAGAAAATGGCTAATGTAAAGATCCACGTTTGCGGCACTGCAGGAAAGATCTGGGGCTGTGAAAAACTTGAAGATTTTGCCAATATCGTAGATGATATATGCGGTATCAGCGAATATATAACATCAATTGAAGAAGCAGACATGCATTTGTTTGTTTAATATCACAAAAAGAGGAGAATAATTATGAGTACCGAAGAACTGCAAACCATCGAGGCGGACAGAATAGTTGATGCAAGAGGTACAGCCTGTCCCGGACCATTGCTGGCAGCAAAAGAAAACATCGGAGATATTAGCTCAGGCGAGATCATGGCGGTAATTTCCTCGGACGAGGGAACTAAAAGAGATGTACCCAAATGGGCAAAAAAGAAAGGTCATGAATACCTTGGAACAGTTGATGAATCAGGCTATTTCACAATTTATCTCAAAAAGAAATAAGTAAAATGGAAACAAACAATCAACCACAGATACTGGTTTTCTCGACGGAGAAGATATCCGACCCGGGAATAGATATGGCTGGATTATTGGAACTTCATTATCCGCCATCGGTAAAGGTGATCAGCGTGCCCTGTTCAAGCGGGATAAAACCCAAATGGATAATGAGGGCATTCGATGATGGTTTTTGCGGAGTATTCATAGCCGCCGACGGCACCGACTGTCCATATAGCGAAAAATGCGGCGAAAGAACCGCTGAGATCGTATCCCATACTCAGGAAATGATGGATAACAAAAACATAAATAAAGCTCGTTTAAAAATGGCGGCTATATGTTCTGTTTGCTCGGAATCCTTTGTCAATTACATGAAAAATTTTACTGAATATTTATCAAAGCTGGAAGTATGTAACCGAAAAAACTAAGGCATAATGATGGATAAAAATTATGACACACTTGTTATTGGTGGCGGTATTTCAGGACAAGAAGCGGCGCTAAATCTTGCTAATCTGGATTATAAAGTATTGCTCGTGGAAAAAGACTATTCAATTGGCGGAAAAATGATCCTTCTGAGCAAGGTCTTTCCGACGCTGGACTGCGCTGCCTGCATTGCCACCCCTAAAGTATCGGAAGTAGCAAGGCATTCGAATATCGATATTTATACCAATAGCGAAGTTTACTCTTTAGAGAAAAATTCTAATAATTCTTTCCACGGTACCCTGGTGAAACATCCCCGCTATGTGAGAGAGGAAGATTGCACAGGCTGTCCGGTTTGCGAGGAAGTATGCCCGGTAGTGGTCAAAGATGAATACCAATACGGCTTCGTCGGTCGAAAGGCGGCATTTATCCCTTATGACATAGCAAGTCCGCGAGTAGCGGCTATTGACATTGACAATTGCATATTATGCGGTGTTTGCGAGAAAAAATGCCCGGCAAATTGCATTGATTTCACGCAGGAAGATGAACACATCAACATTGACATTAAATCAATAGTTCTTGCTACTGGCTTCAATCTTTTCGATCCAACAAAAATGAAGAATTACGGATATGGGAAATACAAAAACGTCGTTACCTCTATGGATATGGAACGCCATCTTTCGCCTACCAGACCTTATAATAACGTTTTAAGACCAAAAGATGGCAAAGTTCCGGACAACATCGCCTATGTTTTATGCACCGGATCGAGAGATGAAACCGTCGGCAACCCCATCTGCTCGCAGGTTTGCTGCATGTATTCGATCAAACAGGCTCAGCTTGCGATGGGGGCGCTGCCAATGGCTGATGTGACTATTTACTATATCGATATTAGAGCTTTCGGGAAAGATTTTGAAGAATTCTACCAGCGCTCGAAAGGCATGGGTGTAGAATTTGTAAAAGGGAAAATCGCTAAAATTGATGAAAAAGATAACGGCAATCTGGAATTAAAATACGAGGATTTCGAAACCGGAGGAATAAAAACTGCGGAGCATGACCTTGTAGTGCTTTCAGTAGGAATACTGGCAAACAAAGATACTAAAAAAAAATTCAAAAATGATGGTCTGGCATTGGACCAATACAATTACGTAAAGCAAATAGACGAGACATTAAATCCCGCTAAGACAAGCATCGAGGGAGTATTTGTCGCCGGGGCGGCATCCGGTCCAATGGACATACCTGATTCAATAGCATCCGCGGGTGCCGCCGCTGCTGAAACAGCGAGTTATCTAAGGAGGGCGGTATGAAAAGCAGAATAGGAGTATATGTTTGCTATTGCGGTGAAAATATCGGCAAATACTGCGATTGCGAGGCAATAAGAGACGAGGTCGAAAAGGAAGAAGGTGTTATTTTAGCTAAGACAACTATGTTCGCCTGCGCTGATTCTTCACAAAAAGAAATCATGCAGGATATCAGGGAAAATGAGCTTGACGGACTGGTAATAGCTTCCTGCTCACCAAAGCTGCATTTGTTCACTTTCAGGAATGTCGCGCAGAGAGCCGGAATGAATCCCTACAACTACACTCAGGCAAATATCAGAGAACAAACTTCATGGGCTCATTCCGACCACCCAAAGGAAGCTACCGAAAAAGCCGTAAGCACAATCAGAGCAGCCATAGCTAAAACAAGGTATTCCGAAGCATTGACACCGCCAAAAGTGCATTCGGAAAATATTGCGCTTGTCATTGGCGCCGGTATTGCCGGTATGAGAACAGCTATAGAACTTGCCGACATGGGAACTCACGTATATTTGATCGAAAAGGAACATTTCATCGGCGGAAGAGTCTCGCAATGGGGAACGGTATTTACCACGGAAGAAAACGGTCCCGAACTCATCGGCAAATTATACGAAGAAGTAAAGAAAAGGGACAAGATCAATTTGTTTACCGGAACTGAAATGGTATCCAAATCCGGCAGCGCAGGCAATTTCGAGATACAGCTTAAGATAAAGCCCAGGTATTTTAAAACTCAACCATCAATAAAAAATTATGATGAATTTAATGAACGAGTACAAAAAGCCATAGAGATCTGCCCCGAAGAAACAGCCGATGAATTCAATTACGGCTTGACAAAAAGAAAAGCCATTCTTAGAAATCACATCGGACAATACCCTGAATTCCCGGCAATAGACAAAAAAAACTGTACATTCTGCGGTGAATGCGTTAAAGTTTGTCCAGAGATTGATCTCAACCAGCAAGAAGAATATATGACTATAAATGTAGGCGCTGTGGTTCTCAGCACAGGTTTCAACACCTACGAACCACAAGACGGCGAATTCGGCTATAAACAGAATGAAAATGTTATAACTCTGCCTGAATTCAGAAGATTGATAGAAATGAACGGCGAGGGACAGCTATTCTATAATAATAAAAAAATAAAGAATATCTCTTACATTTACTGCGTCGGCGCAAGACAGACTGAAGGCGATAAAAAGTACTGCTCACGATATTGCTGCGCTACAGCGGTGCACACAGCAATACTCGCTAAAGACAAATTCAGGGATATACGCAATTTCCACTTCCACAGGGGTATGAGAACGTACGGGAAACTCGAACCGCTCTACCAGGAAGCCTCGACAAACGGCGATCTCTTCTTCCAATCGAAAGATGACGAATTGCCTGTAGTCGAAGAGAGAAAAGAGATAACCGTCATAAAGATCAATGATATTTTGACTTTGAATGAGGAAATTGAAGTCGAATCCGATCTGGTTGTACTAATCACAAGTATGATACCAAGAGAAAATGAACCCCTGTCTGTGCTATTGAAAGCCCCAATGGGAAAAGATAATTTCTTCAAGGAAGTGCACCCTAAATTAAAGCCGGTCGAAACGGTTATCGACGGTATCTTCTTATCGGGAACATGTCATTCACCAAAGAATATCACTGAGACGGTCAAATCATCTCTTGCAGCTTCAGTCAAGGCTAATTCACTGATCAGAAAGGGTGAGATAGAACTCGAGCCAACACTTGCAACTATCGATACCGAACTTTGCGACGGCAGCGGCGAATGCATGAAGGTATGCCCTTACGATGCAATAATGCCAATACAACAAAACGGCAATACAATTTCCAAAGTCAACATTGCAACTTGCAAGGGTTGTGGCATGTGCCTGCCTGTTTGTCCGAATAATGCAATCGAATTAATTGGATATAAGGATCAAGCTATCGAAAGCATGATCGATGCTTTAGCTGCACATGAAGAAATCGAGGTGGAAAAATGAAAAACAAAGACGATGATAAAAAAATGACAATCGACTACCTGAAAGAAAAAATGAAGGTCCCCGATGAATTGCAGGATATGTTAAAGGAATATAACAAGCTGAAAAGAACTATACTAAAAACCATCAAAACCGAAGCTAAAACTATTCCTCAGATCGCGGAAGAGGCAAATTTGTCTCAGGATTTGACAACATATCATGTGATGACCTTACTGAAATACGGTCAAATCGAAGCCGGCGACATCGACGATATGGACGAATATTATTATTATAAAGCAAAAGGAAAAGGGAAATAATCATGGCTACAGTGAATCCGGAATTTGCGGTTGAAATAAGTAAATTTGGCGCATTTGATTTTACGGCGTGTATGAATTGCGGGCATTGCACGGCGGTTTGCCCCTTGGTAGAAGAAGAAAACAGCGCCTTTCCGCGACGGCTGCTAAGATATTCTCTCCTGGGTATGGAAAACGATATTCAAAAAACCAATGATCCCTGGCTATGCTATTACTGCGGTGATTGCAGCGAGACCTGCCCCCGCCAGTCAAATCCGGGTGAGATGATGATGTCTGTAAGGCGTTATCTGATTTCGGTTTATGATTGGACCGGGCTTTCCAAAATATTCTATACTTCGGAAACTGCGTTAACAACCGGGATGCTATTAATAGCAGTGCTTGTAATAGGTGTTAGCTGGGCATATCAATTCAAGACCGAAGCTGTAATGGAATTCGGTCATTATTTCGAAAAAATAGCTATTTTATCAGTTGCAGTTGTGATACTGATACCAAATATTATCAGAATGTACTGGCTGACAGTGAAAAAGGAGGGGGTCAAAGTCCCCTTGCTAATATTTTTCTCAAAACTAAAAGAACTGATCACTCATTTTGTTACCCAAAAGAAATTCTTAACCTGTGAAAATTATAAATTCCGCTGGTTGGAGCATCTGTTGATCGTTTACGGATATATACTATTACTTTTCACTACGGTATTCCTTAACTGGTTATCTACCGATAGTATTTTCATAATCTGGTTAGGTTATGTTATGAGCGGCATTTTATTCATATTTACCTTTGATTTTGTTTTGGACAGAATCAAAAAGAATGAAGAAATTAACAAGCATTCACATCCCAGCGATTGGCTTTTTGTTATCTGGCTTTTCCTTATGGCGCTTTCGGCATTTGTCACGCGCATATTCGTGGACAGCGGACTGATAGAAAATAATATTTGGCTATATATTGTTCACCTGATAATTCTGGCTCAATGGGCGATGATAATCGTACCCTTCGGCAAATGGACACATTTTCTCTATCGTCCGTTTGCGGTTTATTTCGCAGAACTAAAAAATTCGGCGAAATGAATAATAAATTTGGTATAATCAAAAAATTTAGTTATATATAAATCAGTTCGTTTTTTTCGGAGCATTTTTGTTGTACATAGCATATTAGTTCTCCTCTCAGTTTATTGATTAATCAGCCATAGCGAAATCTCCGAAAAATAAAACCTTCCCGGTACAATGGGAAGGTTTTTTTTGTAAATTAGAGTTTTTAGTCTTATTTGGAGTACAAAATGAAAATCGCAGTACCTACAAACGACAAAGTAAATATTAACACACGCACGGGACAATCCGCAGGATTCCTGGTTATTGAGATTAAAAACGGTAGAATGTTTTGCGAAGAATACCGCGTGAATCCGCCTCATGAGAACCACGGTCACAACGATATCGGCGAAGAAGAAGAACACAGCCACGACGAACTCGTGGAAAATATCAAGGACTGCAAAGCGGTAATAGTCAATGCAGTAGGCAGATTCATGCATAGAGATCTGTTCGACAAAAACATTGAAATATTCAGAACAAAGCAAAAAAATATCGACGAGGCAGTCAAAGAATATCTGGCAAATACTAATTGATATTAATGAATTGCTTCAACCCAAATATTGCATTAGAAAAGTTGATTTTGCTTGTAAATATTAGCAACAAAGTGCTTTAGCACTTTGCAAAGGATTTGAAAAACTTCGAATCACCAGCAAGCTAAAGCATACTGTTGCAAGTGATTACAAATAAATGTACATATTTAATGAAAAATCTAGGTTCAAATTGGGTAAGTAAACCTTGATATTTCAACAACCGGAAAATTTTCCGGAGCAGGAGAATATTATTTACTTTTTAAAATGAATATCAAGAAATCTACTTCTCTATCCCAAGTGATTTTATCTTCCGCCAGAGAGTTGAACGATGCATGCCTAATTCTTCCGCCGCCCGTGACTTATTCCCGTTATAGCGCTTGAGGGTTTCCAGGATCATTTCCTTTTCGTTTTTGCCGTTATCCTGGCTGCCGCCATTAGTGTAAAGGCTGTGTGTAATAATATTTTTCGGCAGATGTTCCGGTTGTATCTCTTCCTCGCGGCACATCACGAAAGCATGTTCTATTGCATTTTCAAGCTCGCGAACATTACCGGGGAAGGGGTACTTTCTAAGAATAGACATGGCTTTAGGCGAAATTTTCCTTGCAGGCACGCGTATTTTACTTCCGAAAATTTTCATGAAATGGTTCACCAGCAGCGGAATGTCTTCCGGTCTGTCCCTGAGCGGCGGGACGTTTATATCGACAACATTAATTCTGTAATATAGATCTTCTCTGAAGCTGCCGTCGGCAATTTTTTCCTTGAGGTCGGCATTGGTTGAGGCTAAAATTCTGGCGTTTGAGTGCATGGTTTTAGACGAGCCAAGGGGGCGGTATTCGCCATTGTTAAGGACGCGCAAGAGCTTGACCTGCAAAGAAATATCCATCTCGCTTATTTCATCCAGAAGCAGCGTGCCGTCATTGGCGAGACAGAACTGCCCGGGCTTATCTCTCTTGGCATCCGTAAAAGCGCCTTTCTCATAGCCGAAAAGTTCGGATTCGAGCAATTGAGCGGGCAGCGCGGCGCAGTTGATTTTAATGTAAGGTCCGTATTTTCTGGGGCTTAAGTTATGGATCACCTGTGCGAAAAGTTCCTTCCCGGAGCCGCTCGGTCCCTGTATCAGAACGCTGCAATCGGATTCGGCAATATTCGGCAGCAAGTTAATCAACTGCTGCATGTGGGGATTGACGCTCACAATTTCCTTAAGCGCTCTTTGCTGCTCGAAATGCTTCTGTAGATGCTCCAGTTCGGTTATATCGCGGAAAAATTCCACCGCGCCGATAACCTGATTATTCTCGTCGCGCAGCAGCGTCGTTGTAACGCTTATGGGCACTTCGCAGCCTTCCTTCGAAATGATCGTAACACGAACATTTTCAATAGGTTCTGCTGTTTTCAGCGTATCTTTAAGGGCGCACTGCTTATTGCAAATTTCCGTCCTGAAAATATCGAAGCAGTGTTTGCCGACAGCTTCCGAAGCCTTGAAACCCGTGATCTGCTCGGCAGAGCGGTTGAAAGAAGTTATCCTGCATCTTTTATCGACAGTGAAAACACCGTCGCTGATGCTGTTGAATATTATATCGCTCAATTTGCCCATTTTTTCTTCTCCGATCTTACGATCGAAAATTAATTTCAATCGTAAGACATATTTAACAAATTATCTTCAATAATACAACCGAAATATTATATCATTTTATTATTGCGCTTATTTCAAAAGTCAGACAATGTCATTCCTGCGAATGTCTTTAGATCCTGCTTTAGCGGGGCAGGAATCTTAGTCCCCCTTAAAAAAGGGGGACTAAGGGGGTTGTAACAACTCTTTACCCTTTAAAAAAGGGGGACTAAGGGGGGTGTAACATCTTATTCCCCCTTAAAAATAAACACAATGATTGATATAACAACATCACTCCACCGTTTGCTTTATCGACGACCATTTACCCTCAGGAATATCAAGCTTATGTATCATAAATTCAGCCTGATGATTCAGATAAAACTGATCAGGTCTTTCCGGTCCAACGAGAACTACCGGCGTTACGAATTTCTCGGAAAACTCTTCTATTGGATTTTTCGCGAAATATGCGCCGAAATTCGGATAGCCGAGTACCAGCACCTGGAATTCGCGAATAAGCAGGCAGCGGTGCAGTTCCGTCCAGCTTTCATCGTAGCATACGCGGAAACCGACATCGAGATAATCGCCCGCGCGTTGATCATAATAAAGTCTGAGTTCCTTTTCTCTTTCGACAGCCATTTTTTCGCGCTCTTCTCGGCTGAGATTTTCAGCTTGGGTGTCGTTTGGAACATACGGATCCTTAAGAAAATGGAAAACATTTAATTTAAATCCGTGCATCCTTGATAATCTCAGTGCATAATCAAATGCCCAGTCACCTTGCTCCGAGTAATGAGCGCAAAAACCTATTGCATCAAATGTTGGGGTAGCCATAAATCCTCCTTTTTATTAACAATTACTACTTTTATTCCAGCGTTGTCGTTGAAACTTCGCGCAGATAATAATCCGAGTAAACAGCGCCAATTGGGTTATTCGCCAGAGACTTATCCTTGACGAACAATGTCGTTACCGGCGCGGCGCTTGCCTGCGCCAGAATACAATCGGCGCCAATACAAAGACCTACAATTACATTAAGATCTGTGCCGATATTATTCAGAACTTCCGCCTGTCCCTGCGGATTGCAGGCGATTTTCGAAGATTCTATCGGGACTTCATTGCCGCTTACATTTTTACCGCCAATCTTGCAGCAAACCGGATAGACCTTGAAAAATCGCCGCAAAACATTGACCAGAATTTCCGTAGGCTCGACGAGATCGGTACAGTATGCAACGCCAATCTTCTTATATTTCATCTCCAGCGCGAAGTACACAAGCTCCGACAAGCGGCAGAGCTTGCGTTCCTCTTCCAGCGAAATATCCATCGCTGAGTCCAGCATTTCTTTTTTCTCTTTGCTTTCCGCCGGTAACTTTATATTTTCAATGAACATACATCTTTTTCCCGCAAGACAATCCTTCTCGATGCAGGCGAGACAATCGAAATCCGGTGGAACTATCTTTTCGTTATAATTATAATCATCTTCTTCATAACTCTCATTATAATCAAAAGATATATCAGATAATCCGAATCCGGGGCGCAATTTTTTCTGCTCGATAGCTTCAATTATCTCTTCTTCCGTACCCGCTACGTTGTCGATCACCGATATACCCTGTGATGCAGCCAATTCCTTGTTTTCCGTATTAATTCCACCGCACACCAGAGTATCAACTTTATTGTCAAGTAACATCTTCAGCAGATCCAACCATGATGTTTCACCTAAATTTATGTGTTTTTTTGTTGCTATTTTGTTTCGGGTCACCCGCAGTAATAAGATTGAATCTGCTATGCTGCATCTTGGGGCAACCCTTCTTCCGAATAATGGAATCCCAAATATCATCACTTCTCCTTTCTATGTTTCAAAATTTGCAACTTATATGCCAAGTGCAACAGAGGAAGTATTCAACCAAAATTTTCATTTAAAATGTGTAATAATCAAATAAATAGAATAATCCCAACAATTTATCTACATCGTCTTTTCCCCTCCTTAGTAAGGAGGGGATTAAGGGGTGGTTGATATAAGTTTATATACTGCAATATATTATATGCGCTATCAAGCTCTAATAAAATATTTGAATTTAATACTGGTTTAAATCTGGATATGGGCGAAGTTAAAACTTTTGTATATTATTGTTATATAAAGAGTTATGGAATTCCATCAATTATGTAAGCTTTCAAATAAAAAATTCTAAAATTTCTTGTAAGTTGAATTTTGCAACGCAATAATTGTTGCAATAATGTTGCAATGCAATATTTCGTTGCAACGAGTGCAACGCTTTTTGAGTCAATTTGTACAAAAAGTGTTGCTAAATATAACTTTGTTTTGTGAATTTTTTGCAACAAAAACAAAGCGATTTACAGGCGCTAAAATTTTTATAAAATATTGCAAATAAATAATTTACAGAATATACGAAATCCTATGAATTATTGTCGCACCGTATGTTGCAACGTTGCCCGCCGGAAATTTCGGTATAGTAATTGTAAAATTTGTAATAAAAAACAAAAAATAATACGGAGATTTCGCTATGACAGACAATAAGCCAAACAAAGAAACTCAAACCACAACTCCCGGCACAAACAACAGATATCCTTATTATATTGAAAATCCTGTGACGGAAAACCGGGTCGCGAAGTTTCTCGAGGCATTTGCGGCGGTGCTGAACTACACGGATTACAAACCGCTGTTGGATTCTTACTGCACGACAAATGCCAAATGCAACCGCTGCGCTGTTGCATGTCCGATCTTTTTGACAACGGGCGATCCGAAAGATATACCCTGTTACAAAACCAATATGCTGCTTGATACCTACAAGCGTTATTTTACTTTAAGCGGTTGGTTCGAATCTCGCTTTTCTACTGATGCTTTCGAACTGACCGAAGATAAGATTGATGAAATGCTCGACCTGTTTTACCGTTGCACGGCTTGCAGAAGGTGCAGCAGGGAATGCCCGATGGGCATTGACCACGGCTTACTTACAAGACTCGGACGCTATATTCTTAGCCTGCTGGGCATTGTACCCAAGGCGTTGCAAGTAAGTACAAGGGAACAACTCGAAGGAGAGACTCATAACACTTCGAAAGTTCCGAAAGTTGCACTGATGAATACGCTGGAATTTTTATCAGAAGAATTGGATGACATGCTCGGCGTAAAGATGGAATTCCCCTGCGATAAGGAAAACCGGGAATACGTCTTCTTCTGCGCCGTCAGCGATTACCTGATGGAACCGGAAACGCTCATGGGTAACGCAGCCGTACTTTACGCGGCAGGCGACTGGGATAACTGGACTATCGGCACCTGCAACTATGACGGTATCAACTACGGACTGTTCTACAGCGACTGGCACCTCGAAAATATCATAAAACAATTGATAGGCGAAGTTGACAGGCTGAACGGACAGAAGATCCTTATCGGCGAGTGCGGTCATGCTTCCCGCTCAGCGCACGATTTCGTGCCGGTTTTCGGCGGAAAAAATCCTTATCCTGTATATAACTTTATGGAATATACTCTCGATTGTATAAGGAAAGGCAAGATAAAGCTCGATCCTGATGTGATTACGGAAAAAGTCACGTATCACGACCCGTGCAACATTGCGCGCTCAGGCTGGATAATCGATCAACCGCGGGAGATACTCAAATCATTTGTAAAAAATTATGTGGACATGCAGCCGCATGGTCAGAATAACTTCTGCTGCGGCGGTGGCGGCGGACTCGTTTCCGTAGATGAAATCCATGACTATCGCATGGAAATCGGCGGTCGCGTAAAAGCTGAGCAAATGCGTGCCACCGGCGCGGATATAGTGATCTCGCCATGCGCAAACTGCAAGAAGCAGTTGAAAGAACTGGTTGAATACTATGAACTTCCCTGCAAGGTCATGGGATTGCATGACCTGATCCTGAAGGCGATACATATTCCCGGAGGCAAGTCGCCGCAGGAAAGGAAAGAAGAAGCAGCAATGTTTGAGATGTAAGATTTAACCACCCCTTTATCCCCTCCTTAGTAAGGAGGGGAAAGAATTGGGAAATGGAATTAGTTGTATGAATAATAAACTGTATGGAATCAATCATAAGGGATCAAATCAATCAACCATAGGGTTAACCCTATGGTTGATAGAAAAAATAATAACCCTATATGGTTTATATCAAAAAAAACGAAAATTTTGAAATAAATAAAAGGTTTTAAAAATGGAATGGTGGATTGATTTTGCGAAAGGACCCTTATTCGCAATAACGTTCTTAATAATGGTACTGGGACTGGCAAGGCATGTAATTATCCAGATATATTCGCTTTTCATAACGAAAGGTGCGCGCCTGAAGAACGTCCCCTGGAAAACAATTTTAAAGGATATGTTCTCATGGATCGTTCCTGTGAGGCACTTTATCAAAGGGACGGTGCTTTTCTCGACGTTCTCTTTCATTTTTCATATCGGTGTGATTCTTGTATCGGTATTATTGATCGATCACATTGTTTTATGGGAAGATTTCCTGAATGCCAATCTTCCCGCTATTGGCAGAGGTCTCGCCGATATTCTTACGTTAATAACAATCGGCTGTATATTAGCTCTTCTGTTCTGCAGAATATTTATCCGCAGACTGAGAGCCATGAGTGGCAGGCTGGATTATCTTTTGCTGGTAATGGTTCTGCTGCCGTTTACATTCGGCTATCTGGCGGGACATCCTAACGTGAATCCCTTCACATGGGAAGTAGCTATGCTGGGACATCTTCTCAGCGCCGAAGCGTTGTTTATAGTAATTCCATTCACAAAACTTGCACATATTGTTCTGTACTTCTTCGATAGATTATCACCTGTGCACTGGCAGCTTAAGCCGGGCGCCGGCGATAAAGTTGCGGAAGCTCTGTTCGGAAAGGAGGCTAAAGTTTAATGTATAGTATTCTGATAGACATAACGAAATGCACCGGCTGCGAAAAATGCGTGGGTGCATGTATAGAAGCTAATAATTTGAATCCCTATAAAGCGGATGTCGATAGAGCGACCACAAAGGACGGACTCTCAGACAACCGCCTGCTGAGCATTATCAAATTGGATAAAGATCACTTCGCTCGAAAAAGCTGTATGCATTGCGAGGAACCAAGCTGCGTTTCCGCCTGTCTCGTGGGCGGCATTACAAAATCGAAAGAGGGACCGGTAATCTATGATCCTGATAAATGTATTGGCTGCCGGTATTGCATGTTGGCGTGTCCGTTCCACATTCCGCGTTATGAGTGGGATGAAACCAAGCCCTTCATGAAAAAATGCATGATGTGCTACGATAAACTGAAAGAAGGCAAACAGCCGGCTTGCGTGGAAGCATGTCCCAATAAAGCGATGGCTTTCGGCAATAGAGAGGATATGCTTAAATTAGCCAGACAAAAGATAAATGCCGACCCAGGGACATATATAAACCATATTTGGGGTGAGAAAGAATTCGGCGGCACTTCTGTGCTTTACATTTCCGATGTTGATTTGAAGCAGCTTGGCTTCCCCGAATCCGCAAGACCTATACCGGCACTGACTGAACCGCTGATAGAGAAAACGCCTGTCATCGGCGGCAGCGTGGCTGTAGGGCTTATAGGATTAAACTGGATCATCGGCAGGCGGAACAAGCTGGCTAAGGAAAATGCAAAAAATTATTCCGAAAAAAATGAGGACGATAAAAATGAATGATAAAGTTCGCGGATTGAAGGATACACTATGGTTATTGGCATTTTTCGGACTGATTGCCGGAATTATGAGATTGTGGTTCGGGCTCGGCGCCACCACAAATCTCTCTGACGCTGTTCCGTGGGGCTTGTGGAAGATACTCAATATGGTCGCCGGCGTTGCCCTTTCGACATGCGGATTCACGCTTGGATTTCTCGTATATGTTCTTAAAATGGAAAAATTCAAGCCGCTCATTCGCCCGGCAATACTCATAGCGTTTCTGGGATATGGTTCCTCCTGTCTGGCGCTGCTATTCGACATAGGGCTGCCCCAGAGATTCTGGCACCCCTTTATTTTTTGGAATGAACACTCATTTCTGTTCGAGGTCTTCTGGTGTGTCATGCTCTATTTCACGGTAACTTTTCTCGAATTAGCGCCAAACATAGCAGAAAGATTCAACGCAAAAAAATTTACTCATTTCATGCATAAAATTGCCATTGGTGTAGTTGTCGTCGGCATTTCGCTGTCGTCGCTGCATCACTCATCACTGGGCTCGCTGTTTTTGGTGACGCCGCAGAGACTGCATGAGCTATGGTTTTCACCTCTGCTGCCGCTGGCATTCATCATATCTGCGATGGGCTGCGGTATGTTCTTCCTCATACTCGTCAAGATACTCTATGCCCGCTGGTATGATCCGCAGTCAGTATTCGGACAGGAAGCCTTTAAATTCAATAATCTCGTCTGCACTATTAACGGTAACAAACATCCCAAAGCTAAGAAAGTTTACGGCAAAGACATGAATATGCTTAGCCATCTCGGAATAATTGCAGCTTCTATCCTTGGCGTTTACCTGCTCATAAAAATTTATGATCTTATAGCCAACGGCTCTTGGCAAGCTCTGATCGCAGGAACATGGGAAAGCTGGCTCTACGGTTTCGAATTGCTAATGACAGCTATTCTGCCGATTACACTTGCAGCTATCAACCGAACCAGGAACTCGCCCTACGGACTTGGTGCCGCGGCATTTTCCGCTTCTTTCGGACTTGCACTTAATCGAATGGATGTAGGTATATTCGGATATTTCAGGGATGCCGGAACGGTTTACTTCCCGTCGCTTGCCGAGTGGGCGCTTAGTATGGGCGTCGTCGCTGCTGCGGGACTGGCATTTCTTTATGTTGCCGAATACTTCACAATCTTCGATGAGCAGTGGAAGCAGCGCAGCGTTACGAGAGGCGTTTTCCAGTCAGCATTCGATTCTCTGTCGCGAGTCTGGCAAAATGTCTTGCACAGCGGTTTACACAGAGTAACGATAATTGCGGTTTTTGCGCTGCCGGCAGCTTTCGTTCTCATGTATCCCCCTTATGATGAACCTGAAAAGGAAAATATCGAACCCGCAGCAGGTCATAATATCCAGCGGACGATCCTGAATATAGACGGGAACAGATCTAACGTGAAAACCATCTTCCCACATAAAGATCACCAGAAAAGGCTCGGCGGCGAGGAATCCTGCATGGAATGCCACCATATTTCCATGCCGGGCGACAAATCAACGCCCTGCTTCCGCTGCCACAGGCACATGGTCAATGAAACGAAGATCTTCGACCACGACGCCCATACAATCAAAGTAGCGGAAGATCAAGGAATGGGCGGGTTACATCCCGAGAATCATTCCTGCTATTACTGCCACGCAAAAGGACAGGCAAAAACGCCTGAAAATGCCAAGCAGTGTATTGACTGCCATGATAAGGACATGAATCTTGTCAGCGCTCGGGATACGCTGGTTAACTTCTACCATGCTGACAGTTACATGGATGCCATGCATAAGACCTGCATTCCCTGCCACAAGCAGCGGAAAGCGGAAGTCAGCAAACCATGGCTGGACGAGTGTTCCACCTGCCATAAGGAACTCTCGAAGGAACAGAAAGAAAAGATAAAACTGACGGAGGTGGAATAAAGAAAAAAACTGCTATTTTAATAATAGATTTTTAATTTTCTGAAACACAAACACACAATTGTCATTGTGAGTTGAGCCGCGCTCAAGCATTCCTGACCTCATTTAGTTTGCTTCGCTCGCAATGACATTTTAGTATTTATTCTGACCTCCGACCTAAACCTTCGCAAGTCATTGAAAAATAGAGAAGTTTTTGCCGCGTAGAAACAATAAGTGTAATTATGCATATTAAACCCAAATATTGCATTAGAAAAGTTGATTTTGCTTGTAAGTATTAACAACAAAGTGCTTTAGCACTTTGTAAAGGATCTGAAAAACTTCGAATCAGCAGCAAGCTAAAGCGTGCGTTGCAAGTGCTTACAAATAAATGTACATATTTAATGAAAAATCCCATCTAACACTTTTGTAAGCACAAGTTTCCCATAGGTTTATCAAAACCAGGGGTTAAATAAGAATCCACCCCGCCCTCGCCACGCTCGGGCACCCCTCAAAGATGGGAATTTAAATGAGTTAGCTGTTTTTTGCCACAAATGCAAGTTTGTATTGTGAATCTGGGTTAAAAAATCCATCCCTAAAAATAAATGACTTAGCTAAACGACTCTTTTATTTATGGGGAAATTGAGAGAAAATAGAAAACATGATTGTTATTTACGAAAAAAACATTAATTTTGTAAACTATTATAAAAATAAATTACTTTTTAGACTGCTCTCAATAGGTAGTTACTTGCCAAAGGAATAATGAGAAAGAATCTAACAAAGGAAATAATGAGAAAGAATCTAAAAGTTTCAGTTATAGATCTTGTAAGTAATGCTTCGACAAAAACTTTGTATGCTCGATTGATGTATCCAAATCTTGCAGGATTAATGCCCCAGGTTGTGTCTGTCTGGTGTGAAGAAGAAGGGCATGATGTTAATTATATATGTTACACAGGTTTTGAAAACTTAGCTGAAGAAATTTCCCTTGAATGTGATGTATTGATAATAAGCTCTTTTACACAGAGCGCCCAACTCGCCTATGCATTGAGCAATCTTTTCAAAAGCAGGGGTGCGATAACAGTTCTCGGGGGACCCCACGCGCGATGTTATCCGCAGGATGCAGTAAAATATTTTGACTATGTGCTGGGCTTCACTGATAAAAGTATAATAACACGAGTTTTAGAGGAAAGATATCCCAGAAAAAATAACGGCATTTTTCTCTCCGCAGAAAAACAATTAGAAGAGATCCCCGGTATACAAGCACGCTGGAAATATATCGATGCGGCTTTGAAAAAAGCCCCGTGGATAAAAATAGTTCCTATGCTTGGTAGTTTAGGCTGCCCTTATAGTTGTCCTTTCTGTATCGATTCTACTATTCCATACCAACGTATTAATTTGGAACAAATTAAAGACAGCTTAAAGTTTCTACTCACAAAATTCAAGCGCCCGAAAGTTGCCTGGCACGATCCTAATTTCGGTGTTAATTTCAATGAATTCATCGGCGCCATCGAAGAAAGTATACCTCCGAATAGCATAGATTTCATTGCAGAGACCAACCTTTCCATACTAACCGAAAGCCGGGTGAAAAGACTAAAAGAAAATGGTTTTAAAGCTCTGCTGCCCGGCATTGAATCCTGGTATGACATGGGAAATAAATCTAAAACCGGGAAAAAACAAGGCAAGGAAAAGGTACTGCAGATATCCGAGAAAGTGAATATGATTATGAAATATATTCCTTATCTGCAGGCTAATTTCGTTTTCGGATTGGATTCTGATTCTGGCGAAGAACCTTTTGAATTAACTAAAAAGTTTATTGATCTTTCTCCCGGCGTTTTCCCCGGGAATTCGATCATTTCCGCTTTCGGACAGGCGGCGCCATTGAATCTTGAATTGCAGAAACAAGGAAGAATAATTGGATTTCCGTTCCATTTCATCGATAACAGCAGAGCTGCAAATATTAGATTGAAAAATTACACCTGGCATGATTTTTACGAAAAAATTATTGATTTGACAAAATATTCTATGTCACCAACTGCTATTAGACGCAGGCTAATGGCTAACAAAACGTTCGTGCCTCGCTGGATGAATTTCGTTCGAGCAATATCTTCAGAAGGTTTCGGTAGAATAAGACATTACAGAAAGATACTCTCGCTTCTGGAAGAAGACAGACAATTTCGCAGCTTTTTTGAACAGGAATCTAATATAATTCCTGAATTTTACATAAATATTATCCGCCGTGATTTGGGTGAATTCTGGGAATGGCTTCCGAAAGGTGCAATATACCACGATCCTTATGCGTATTTAAAAGATACATTAAACGGGTCGGAAATGTCCGAAAACACCCCGGTAAAACAAAACCAGAGCTTATGTTGATTGACGTTTATCCCAAAAATTCATTAGAAATTTGAATTTGTTATAAACTTTTGCAGCAAAGCGCTTTAGCGCTTTGCAGAAGATCTGAAAACATCGAATTAGCAGCAAGCTAAAGCATGCTGTTGCAAGTTTAGCAGCAAGCTAAAGCATGCTGTTGCAAGT
>CAZXYS010000017.1:62302-81592 GCA_964645005.1 uncultured Hyphomicrobiales bacterium
AGCTAAAGCATGCTGTTGCAAGTTTAGCAGCAAGCTAAAGCATGCTGTTGCAAGTTTAGCAGCAAGCTAAAGCATGCTGTTGCAAGTGGTTACAAATAAATGTCCATATTTAATGAAAATTCAGGGTTATGATTGATCAATCAATCGCGTTTTAATTCTCTTTTCTTCCGAACAGCCCGAGATATCCTCCCTATCACACCATGCGTAATAACTCCCAGAAGCGAAAGTACCACCAGCGCTGCGCCGGCTGCGTCAATCCAAGGCACATGATCCTTCCCCGGAAGGAAGACACCTTTAATTCCCGCCATACGGCTGTCCTCGCCGCGGGTGTGGCAGGCATTGCACTTTAGAGCCTGCTCTTTGGGCGATACCATGTGGGTGATGGGCCAGTACATTTCTGTTTCGATGAAGCCATATTCACCGCTGTAGGGCAGTCCGGCATACTTCATTCCCCCTTCTGCCGCTTTATCCCAGTCGTAAATCTTCCAATAGGCGCCGGATTGAATCGTTCCGAACAGATGCGGTATGATGAAATTATCATTCTTTGTGTCATAGATTTGTTTACCGCGGTGTACCTTGAAGGGATATATTTTAGAGGCGCTGTCGTCGTATCTGCCGTCAAGCTTATTGATCGTTATTGGCGCATTTTGCGGATCAAATTTATCCGTTGGCAGGAAGAACTTCCTGATATCGCCATTATGCCAGCGGTATTCAGGTTCGACATTCTCTCCCCAGCGGAATTCACCTTTCTTCACATTATATGTCTTTGTATTTTTCCGTTTCTGGTTGCCTGCTTTCGACCAATCCCACCACATCTTCGTCGGATTGCCGCCGCGGGCATATTGAGGAACATGGCAGGTCTGGCAGGCGATTTTATCAGTGTGGTCGTTCAGCTTGGCTATCTTGTGCGGCTTTTGAGTGTGACAGCCCTGCAAGCAGGTCGGACGCTTCTCTTCTTTCCTATAACCATAATTAGAGCCGGGAATTTTATGAAATTCAGTTTTATGGCAGTCCACGCACTGCATATCTTCGCCGCCCATGTGAACATCGAGATCTTTCGAAGCCGTCGAAAGCGAATTGTCCAGATCGCCGTGCTTCACGCCATTGCCGCCGCCCCCATAGAAATGGCATGTGCCGCAATTGTCCACCTGTGGTCTGGAAACACTTTGAGCGGATTTTGAAAGATCGGGCGGAACGAACTTTTTCTTCTCCTGGAACATTTTTTCTTCGTAAACCGGATGCCCTGCTGCAGTCGGGAATTTGTTGTAATTTCCCGTCTGCTCATGACATACAAGGCAATCTATGTTCTTCTGCTTTGTGAAATCATATTCTTTATTCTTCCAGTTGTAACCGATATGGCAGCTTGTGCAGCGAGGCTCGTTACTTTCTATATGAACGCAAAAATTATTGACTACAGCCGCTTTCCCGGCAATCCTGCCGCCCTCCGTCTTGTATGTCCAGGTCCAGTGTATATTATCCATGATCTGCTTGCCGGCTTCCGTATGGCAGGACAGGCAGGCTTCGGTAACTTCCGCGGCGTCCTGGAAATCCCGCTTCAGTTCTTTGAATTCACTGTGATCAGCGGTTTTGTCAGCAAATAGCTCCGTCATACTTAATAACATCGCCGCTGAAATGAACATATACAATAAATGTGAATACCTCATTTTGCTCCTCCTTCCGTTGTTTCTATCGGTTCATAGCCGGTTATCATGCCATAATAATTCTTGTAAAAAGGTTTGGTAAGAAAAGTCAGATAAATATGCACAACCAAAAACGCCATAAATAAAAACGCGGATATCACATGCACAATTGAAACCACCGCGAAACCGCCGACCCAGCCAACTAAAAACGACAGCCAGCCCTTCGCGTAGAGCAGCATCAATCCGGTAACAAACTGAATCGGCAGGGTTATGAACAGCATTCCGAAATACACCGTTTTCTGCAATGGATTAAGCTTTTCCTTCCGTGTTTTATGAAATGGATGGCTTTCTCCTTTGAATCTGCCCATAAGATAATACTTAGCCTGCTCGAAAAAGCCATCGAGGAATTGCGAGTTCATTATCGGGATAAACTGCGAAACCGTATGATTCGACAGGAAATAAATATTTCCTACAAAGGTATTAAAAATCAGAATGAATCCAAAAACATAGTGCCAGCGGTACAGATCAAGGAAACCATTGCCCGCGGGATTCATAAAGTGAATTTTAAATCCCGTATAGAGCAAAACCACTATGCCTAACGCCTGCACCCAGTGCCATATCCGCTCTCCTAATCCGTAAATATATGTCTTCTGCATAAGCCGCCTTTCTATATTACCATCAAGTTATATTGCTGTATAGCAATGCGTTCGAATATACTAATTAGTTTTCTTATTTGCAAAGGTCAAGTCATAATATTTACAATTATTTATATAAATATTAAGCGCTGAAAATCACTATTTTAATTAAAAGCAAGAACCTAAGATTAGCCTAAACATTAATAATTAATAATTATTTAGGTGTAAATTTTTATTCTTCCATTACCATTTCAGAGCCGTCAGTAAAGACTATTTTCTCAACATTCCAAGACACCCAGGAATTCATCTCTACCGGCTCTTTATCGAGAACAATTTGATTCCTGGGGTCATCCTTATTGCATTGATGAAGATCAGTAATGTACATAATCCTGCCGTCGGCTTTAATAGTCTCCTTGCAATCGACAGGGTAACGGCAGAATTCAGTACCGGTAAGGTCATCCTTTATAACGAGTTCCCCCTTTATTCGCGCAATATCCTTATCCCCTTTGTTCACGATATTAGTCTTAAGGCGGACGTAGTCTTTACCGTTTTTTTTCTCGAACATCCTGTCGAGAATAAAGATACAGGTCATTTTCTTCATTTTGACCTGTTCATCGGTGTACATAGGTACATCTTTTTGTTCTTCTTTTTCCGGTTTATCGGTCTTCTGCTTTTGTTCAGTGCAGCTAAAAATAACAGCGATTAGCAATATGTAGATCAGCTTTTTCATTTTTCTTCTCCTAAATTACTGAATAGTAATATTCTGTGATACTATTATTAACAACTTAGGAAATTTAATCCAAAAAAGAAAATATTAAAAGAAATAAATGCAAATAAATCAATAAGTTGACGTTAGGCAGACAGAATTTATGAATTTAGTTTCATTTAAATAATATATTGCCATGCTTTCATATAGTTGTTAATTATAGAGTTGTTAAGAATCTAATTATAAATTTTTCAATATTTTTTCTATGTAATTAAGGTATTGACGGAAATGTGCTTTCTATTACGCAGCGGCATGGGATGGCGGCAGATGGGAAGGTTTTGGTAATGGATTGCAAGGGAGAGTCACTTCGTTAAGTGTTTATGATGGTGAGATAGCAGCCTGCGGAGGTTTTTCGAGACAGATAAGAAGGTGGAACAGTGAGAAGCTCAATTTAGACCTCAGGATAAATCCGCCGGAAGCTGCTGAGGCAGGCTGCTGGATAAATCCCGGCGCCGGTTATCACAGGAAAGATTCCGGTGAAACGATGGAATTGGTGTATAAAGAGAACAAGGACTGGGTGTTTACGGGCTGAAGCGGCAGTATCGACAGCGATGCGGATACGCTCGACTTTACACAGGATAGCGGCTTGATGATTGCAGCCAATTTCAAGAGACTGCCGAATTTAGAAGTAAATGTAACTACTGATGCTGCGGATTACGATATTGTCTACGGTTTTTGTGATAGCGATCCCGATACGCGCCCAACGCGCAATGCTCATTCAGGGCGGCTATTGAGAATTCGCTGGTCAATGAATGTATAAATAAAGTGCAATTCAATATTCAAGGGGATAATGTACCTGAGATTAAGATTGATTCACCGCTGCCATTGATAGATAAGACTATTGAAATCTATGGTGAATTGCAGCCTGAATATAATATAGTTATCATTTGGCGCCGGTGAAACAGCAATAGGTAATGATGGCGCAGGTATTAACATTGAAGATTCCGAAGGGAATATTATAGGTGCGCCGGGCGATTATATCAGTAATATTATCTCCGGGAATGGTGAACATGGTATTTACATAACAGGCGCAGAATCGAAAAATAATATGATACTAAATAACTACATCGGCTGTTTCCGTTAATCACTTACGAAAAATCAATGGCTTACGTTGATAAATTTCATAATTTCTGTGGAAATTATGTTGTTCTTTGCTTGTTTTGGTAAACTTGGGTCAAAGAGGGGAATTCCGTCAGATATAACATCTGACGGGACTTTCTGAGGCAAGTTAGCTGTTTTTTGCCACAAATGTAATTTTAGTATTGTGAATTTGGGTTTAATATTCTGTTAAATTATATTCGGAGATCTTTCTGTAAAGGGTTCTTTCGCTAATGCCAAGAGCTTTGGCTGCCTGACGGCGATTACCTTTGTATTTTTGGAGTGACATTTCGATTACTTTTTTCTCCATATCGTGAAGTTTTAGATCGCTGTCATTAACGTAGCTTTCGGGGGTTATGACTTCTTCGATAGGCATTGTATTGAAGCTTTCCTGTGCTTCTCTCAAGCTGTGAAGTTCGTCATATATGTTATCAATGGCTGAGTGCATATCGGAGACTTCATTTTTTAATTCGAGCAGGGTACGAAAGATAAGTCCCAGTTCAAATTGTCCTGAATCTTCCCTTTCTGCTCTTCGGACAAGGGATGATTCCGGTGATTGTTCTTTTGCTTCGTAGGGGGGCAGTTGCGGGGGAATATATCTTCGCAAAAGCTCAGGAGTGATGTAAGCTCCTTTTTCCATTGTGACAATGGTTTCTACAAGATTCTTCAACTCGCGAATATTCCCCTGCCATGGCAGGGTTTTGAGGATGCCTAAAGCATCGGATGCAATACCATCGAAATGGAATTTCATCTTGCCGGCGATATCCTGGGCGAAGTACTCGACTAATTCCGGTATATCTTCGGTATGTTTTCGGAGTGGGGGCAGGTCGATATGGACAGATTTCAACCTGTAATAAAGATCCTTACGGAAATTGCCCTTTTGAACCTCTTCTTCAAGGTTCTTATTTGTAGCTGCAATGACACGTACATTGACTTTTTTAGTTGATGTTGAACCAAGCCGTGAGAATTCACCGGATTCCAATACACGCAGCAACTTTACCTGCGTCCCAACCGGCATTTCACCAATTTCGTCAAGCAGGATGGTACCTTTGTCAGCAACTTCGAAATAACCTTTTCGCAAATCATAAGCGCCGGTGAAGGCTCCTTTCTCATGACCGAAGAGCTCTGATTCGAGGAGTGTTTCAGGTATTGCACCGCAATTTACGCTTAAAAATGGCTGCTTATTTCGGTGGCTCTGTCCGTGCAATGCGTTTGCAAAGACTTCTTTCCCGGTACCGGTTTCACCGGTGATAAGCACGGAGAGATCTGTCGGCGCAGCCTGCAGAAGCATCTCAATTGCCTGCTGCATTGGCTGGGATCTGCCTATGATACCATAGCGCAGTTGAAGCAAGTTATAAATATTCTTCTCTTTTTCCGGAGCCATAAAGACTATTTTTTATATACTGATAAATTATTGATTTTCAGACCACTCAGCCCAACCGCCTTGATAGACGAATACCCTTTCGTATCCTAAAGAGATAAGTTCTTTCGCTACAATATGACTGAGATCACAAGTACCTCCGTCGCAGTAGCAAACAATTGGTTTGCCCTGCGGCAGTGTGGCAAGTTTTTCGAAATAAATTTCCTGGTTTTGGGTATGGGGGTATATATTAATTGCACCTTGGATATGCGATTGTTCAAATTGCCCGGGTCTTCTTGCATCAATTATAACAAATTCAGAACTGCCGGCAATTTTCCGCATTTGTTCATATGTAACACTGTAGTTTAGATCTTCTTTTTTTGTAGAATAATTATCGCCGAACAACCAGTCGTCTTTTACTGCCATTTCATCTTTTGGCTTGGGTACAAGCGGCAGCGGATTCGAAGATAATGCATTGTAAGTAAACGCTGCAACTGCCGACACAACGACAATAACAATTATTTCTATTATAATTTTTTTCATTTCTTCCACCTATTAATATCCTTTAGTTTGCAAAATTAATTTGTACGCCTCATTTATTTCTTTGGTTTTCTTTTCAGCTAATTCTTTGAGCTCCGGACCTAACTGAGCAACTCTGTCCGGGTGATATTCCTTCATCCTCTTCCTGTATGCTGCCCGGATATCTTCCTTTCGAGAATTCTGTTCAACTCCTAAAATTTCGCAGGCTCTGAGATAAGTGAGCTGCTCATCAACCTTTTGATAATTTCTGCTGTTATTACTTGCTCGTGATCCATCACGTTTATATTCTTTTTCGGCGTTTAATTCTTCAATAATTCGCCGAAGTTCTTCATCCTGATCTATATTCTTTTCATCATAACGAGTAGTGTTATTGATGTTGGATTTTATCAATTTAAACATCCTGTTTATTATCTGCCCCATTCAGTTCTCAAAATGGTTTAACAAAATTTGTGTGACTTTATCTACATTATTTTCAAATAAAAGGAACTTTCTGAAATTTTCACTCAGATTTAAAGTTAAGGTTATTTGTCTAATGAGCTGTTCCCATTTGTTACCAATACAAATTATTAATTTTTCTTTTAAAAAATTTCGCTCGAATGCTGCCCATAGAGAAACTAATTCCAGCAGGGTACCGGTTCCGCCGGGAAATACTAAATATGCACCCCCAAGCTCAATTAATTTGTACAATCTGTCAAAGTACGTATTCTCTTTAATTTCTTCGGATACGAATTTATTGGGCATTTTGTCCGGATATTCCCGGGTTGTTACCCCAATCCTTCTGCCTGGTCGGATGGAAGCTCCTTTAAGAGCAGCTTCCATTATCCCTGAATATGCGCCTGTAGCAATTCCAAAGCCGTTTTCTGCAAGCGCCCTGCCGAGATATTCTGCCAACTTGTAGTGTTCATCAGTTTCGGAAACGCCCGAACTGCCGAATATAGTAACTATTTTATCCATATATGTTACTGACTTTTTGTCAGAATTAAGACGAAATTTAAATATTTATGTTTCAATAAATATTTATTATATTAACAGTTGAAAAGATCGCAAATTTTGCGACAAAATTTTAGCATTTTCTTCTATACCACGCAATTGGATTTATTTGTATATTTTATAATAAAGGAGTAAAAAAAAAAATGGTTGTGTATGAAATAATAAATTTGCCAAAGACATTGATTTTATAAGGGCAAATATATTAAAAAACTATTTCATTCCTTGGAAAGATTTAACCAAAATTAAGGAGTTAGGAAAATTGGTAAACCTGTGAAAACAATAAATAAAGTTTATCTGAATACTATTAATAATGATATTAGGATATTATGTTTAAATATTTTCTAATTATTTAATGGATCCAAAGTTAAAAATACTAATTGTCGATGATAATACAGTTAATTTAAAGCTTTACAAAGCTGTATTGAAAGGTTCCGGAAGAGAGATATTAACTGCTGATTCCGGGGAAATAGCATTGGAAGTATTAAATGAAGAAGAATATATTTCACTTGTGCTTATGGATATCCAGATGCCCGGCATGAATGGTTTCGAAGTAGTTGAAAAAATCAGGGCAAGTGATAAATGGAAAGATTTGCCTGTTATTTTTATCACCGGATTTTATAATAGTGATGAATTCGCACTTAGGGGCTATAAATTAGGGGCTTTCGACTATATTTACAAGCCTGTCGATAACGATATTTTGAAAAATAAGGTGAATATATTCCTGAAATTGCAGCAACAACAGCAGCAACTTGAAGAACAATCAAGACAATTGCAGAGAAAAAGTAAGGAACTGAGTATCGCTCTTGAAGCTCTGGCTGAAGGGGTGATAGTTGTCGATCATACCGGCGAGGTTGTAATCAAAAATACTGCGGCGGAAAATCTAATCGAGCAGGAAGTAAGGAATGTAAGCTGCAACAAGGTCTTTGATATTGTCGAGCCCTTGCTGGATGATAGCTGCAAAGATTTTATCCGGAGTGCTTTTTCCTCAAAAAATGAATCCGAACAAGAAATCAAACACCGGCAAATTAAAATCAATTCTACAGACGGCTCGAAGAAAATTGTCTCGGCGAGCTATTCACTGATTGACCTTCAGGATGGCAAAGATAAAGGTATAATCTTTGTTTTCAAGGATATAACCGAACAGATAGCCGTTGAAAATCAATTGGTTCTGGCTCAAAAAATGGAATCGGTCGGACGCCTTGCTGCTGGGATAGCCCATGAGATAAATACACCAATGCAGTTCGTTGGTGATAACACATATTTTTTAAAGGATGCATTTGAAGAAATAATTAGTTTCATAAATAAAAGCAAAGATTATTTGAGTGAAAATAATGAAGATTTGACTTTGAAAATCAATGAATTAGAAGAAGAACACGATATTGAGTTTTTAAAAGTTGAGATTCCTGTCGCTATTGAAAGAACCCGCAGTGGAATAGAGAGAGTTAGCAACATCGTTCGAGCTATGAAGAACTTTGCTCACCCGGGCGGCAAAAAGAAGACAAAAGTCAATATCAATAAGGGTATCGAAGATACGATAACAATCTCCCGGAATGAATGGAAATATACTTCGGAGATAGAGACCGACTTTGACAGCAGCATTCCTCCAATTGAGTGTCTTCCTGACGAATTAAATCAGGTGATCCTGAATATGATTATTAATTCGGTACATGCTATAACAGAGAAATACGGCAAAAACAGTCCCGAAAAGGGAAAGATCAATATACGTACAGCGCTTGATGATAATCATGCAGTTATAACAATCAAAGATAATGGCTCGGGTATAGCTCAGGAAAATTTAAACAAAGTATTTGATCCTTTCTTTACCACAAAAGAAGTTGGTGAAGGAACGGGTCAGGGCTTAGCAATAGTGCATGATATTATTTGCAACAAACATAATGGAAGCTTAACTGTGGATTCTGTAAATGGTGAAGGAGCAATATTTTATATCAAATTACCTTTGAATCCCGGATAAAAGTTATTATTTTTTGTTTAATTTTAGCATCAATATTTTCGAACTAATGAAAGAAAATAAAATAAACATATTGTTTGTTGACTACGACAAAGATGCTCTTGATGGATATAAGAGAATGCTTTATTCCATGAGAAAGCGCTGGAATAATTTTTTGGTTTCAACCGGAGAAAAAGCTCTTAAAATATTAAATGAAAAAGATATAGACGTTATAATAACTGATATTAAATTAAGCGATATTGACGGTACTGAGCTTTTGGAAAAAGTAAAAGAAGAGCACCCGGAAATTTTAAGGATAATTCTTTCAGGCAGCCAGGATAAATTCAAAGTTATTAAAACTACAAAAACTGCGCATCAATTTCTTACAAAACCCTGTGATGCAGAGGAAATAAGAAAAACTATCGAAAACGCTTATCTTTTGAGATATAATCTTGAAAATCAGGATTTGCTGAAATTAATTAATGGAATCGGCGAGCTGCCTTCTTTGCCAAATATCTTTATGGAATTGGAAGGAGAGATAAATACTACGGAGCCATCTTTTAATAATATTGAAAAAATAATTTCGCGGGATCCGGGACTTACAGCAAAAATATTGCATACGGTGAATTCGGGTTTTTTCGGATTAAGGGCTGAGATAACTAATTTACTGGAAGCACTCCAATACCTGGGAACAAATACTATCAAATCGATAGTACTTTATTTATATACCTTTTCGGCTGATAATATGAAGCCCGAACATCGCTTCTATTGCGAAAGTATAGGGGAGCATAGTCTCAGGGTCGCCCAACAAGCCAAAGCTATTGCCAGTCTCGAAAAATGTGACAAAACTACCGCGGATGAAATTTTCATAGCAGGGATATTGCATGACATTGGGAATTTGATATTGGTTCGGGTTCCGGGATTTATTGAGAAACGGCGCAAGTTGAGAGAGCGGGAAGGATTAAGTATTGTCAATGCCGACCTTAGAATACTGAATGTATCACATGAATGGGTTGGAGCTTATCTGCTGGGGCTCTGGGGGATTCCTAAAAATGTAGTGCAGGCAGCGGCATTCCATCATAGACCGGGGAATTTGAGCCAGGACAATTTTAATGTACTCACTGCTTTATATACAGCCGATATTTTTGAAAATTATTCAGGTGAGGAGTTTGATGTCGAAAAAATGGGACTTGATATGGATTATTTGGAGACAGTGCATTGTTCTCAAAATGTTGAATACTGGTGGAATGAAACTGCTGAACTAAGAAAAATATAGCTGCAAAAGTTAAAATTATTAAAATTAACATTTGAGTATAAACTATGAATAAAAATATCTTACTTGTAGACGATGATTATGATGTTATTTCGGGGTATCAAAGAAATCTTAGGAAAGATTTCAAGATCAAGATAGCTTCCAGCGCTTATGAAGCGCTTGATGTAATCAAGGAGTCGCCGCAGTTTGCTGTGGTTATTTCTGATTATGCCATGCCCAAAATGAATGGAATTGAACTGCTGCAGATGGTTAGAAAAGTATCACCGGAAACAGTCAGGATAATCATTACTGGTTATGCAAATTTGGAGACGGCTATTGAAGCTGTTAATCAAGGAAATATCTTCCGCTTTTTAACAAAACCGGTTTCCCCGGATGATTTAAAAAAAGTTCTGAATGATTCCTGTGAGCAATTCAGATTGGTTACTACTGAGAAAGAGCTTCTGGATAAAACCTTGAAGGGTAGTATAAAAATTTTGATAGATATTTTATCAGCAGCAAATCAAACAGCTTTCAGTCAGGCAACACGGCTGCGTAATTTATCCCGAAGCATCGCTATCAGAATGGGACTGAATAAATTATGGGAAGTGGAAATTGCAGCTTTACTGTCGCAAATAGGCTGCATTGCACTTCCGGAGGAATTGCTTGAGAAGAAATTCAAAGGAAAACAACTGACTGACTCCGAACAAAAATTATTTTCTAACCACCCTTCATTTGCAAGGGATCTGCTTAAAAATATACCACGACTGGAATCGATTTCCGAAGCAATTAGCAAACAAATGATTAGTTTTGACAAAGTTGAAACAAAGTCAAAAAATGTGGAAGAGAGTGACTTACCTACCATATCGAGGATTTTAAAGGTCGTTACCGATTTTGACACACTAATGCAAACCGGAAAATCGTCAAGCATGGCATTTAAACAAATGCTGCAGAATGAGCAAAAGTACGATCATAGAGTTCTCGAAGCGCTTGAAAAAGAAATCACCGGGACTGTGCAGAAAAGAGCCGTGGTAAAAGCAATTCCTTTTAGAGATCTACGGGTTAACATGATTTTGGCTGACGATATTATCGATGATAAAGGAAACGTCCTGCTCGTAAAAGGAACAGACGTTACGGATATAAATCTGATGAGACTTATTTCATCATCGAAGGTTCGCAAAATTGTTGAACCGATTAAGATATGGGTGAAAGAATAATTTTGAGGTAATTCATCGGAACAATTGCGATAGAATAAGTGAAGGTTGTGGTCAGAGTAAATCAATGCCGTATAATAAAACTTGTGATTATTATTTACTTGTAAAATTTTAGCATTATAAATGCGTTTTATTTTAAATTTGGAATAATAATTTTACGCAGCATTTAAAATTAATAATGCAAAAATATAAGTCAAGTTTAGTAGTTATTATTATCGCTTTTATTTGGTCTGCCTCTGTTTTTCCGCAAGCCTATATCAGTGATATATATATAGATCAGCGGAATGTGTTCGACTCCACCGAAGGTATTTTATTCCTCAGCCCAAAATTTTTGAACAGCCTGCATTATGACACTCGCCCCTATATCATCGAAGATGAACTTCTTTTTGAGCATGATGAAGAGATCGAGCCGCAGCTTCTCTCGGAAACAGAGAGGAATCTAAGATCTACCGGTTTATTTTCCGAAGTAAGGATAGAGCTTGATTCTGTTAATCACACTACTTATGATGTATATGTAGTCACGCGAGACCGCTGGTCTACACAGGTAAGCGCTCTAATAGGCACCGGCGGCGAAGAACAGGAATACGGCGCTAAATTTGAAGAACTCAATTTATTAGGTACGGGGACACGAGTGGTGCTCGAGGGACTTTACAGAACAGAAAATAATATACAGTGGCAGGGACTTGCTTCATTATCCAAACGCAGGATATTTCGCTCGGAGTATACTTTGAATGCAGGGCTTTTGTCAAATAAATACAGAACTCAACAGGGTATTTCTCTTTATAAACCCTACCGAACATTATCTACGGAACTTTCATACGGTGCTTCAGTAAACAATTCATTCGGTAGTGATTTTCTATATGTCACAGATGATTCAAGCCGGCTTATGCCCTTCCACGAGAGAAATTACAGCGGGTGGTTTTCGAAAGCGTGGATGAGAGAAGACAGGATATTCGCCACGGGATATTTATCATTTAATGATGTTAACAGAATAAAACCAGTATACGAAAGGGCTTATGATAATTCGGGGGTTTTCCTTATTTCATTCTCGTCGGTTGCAAGAGATTATCTGGTTACCAGCAAGCTGAATGATTATAAGACGGATGATCTGCCCATCGGCGGCTGGGGACAGGCTATTTTGGGAAAGATATTTCCTGTCGGTTCGAAGGGTGAAAATCTTTATTATCTCGCAGGTCAAGGTGAGCAGTCTTATTATAACAATGGTCTGTATCTTTTTGGACAGATTACAGGGGCGAGCAGTTTTAAAAGGGCGCGAGGTGTTTATACCTATGAAGAATTTTACGGGCTGGGATTCTATCGGCTGGGAGAAGACTGGCTGCTTGCATCTCGGATACGTCAGCAGACAGTGTGGAACTGGGGTAAGCTGCGCCAGCTAATTCTTGATAACGGCACCGGGCTGCGAGGATACGAGTTGAATCGATTAGCCGGGGATAATAGGATAATTGGTAATCTGGAGTTAAGATTCTTTCCCGGATATAAGATCTGGATAGCGAAGCTGTCAGGCTTATTGTTTTATGATACGGGATCGGTGTGGTTCCAGGATACACATCTGACCAAAACACGGTGGCATAATTCCGTTGGAATAGGAATAAGATTCCACAATACGAAATCCCGAGGTGATGAAAGCGCTTTGGGGATAGACCTGGCTTATAATTTTGACAATAATTCTTTTGGCATCAATCTTTCAAGTGACCAGCTTTTCTCTGTATTTGCCAATCACAGTTTCCGCCTGCCGCAAGTCTTCGGAACTGAATTTGATTACGAGTAAATTCATTTTCAAACTAAATACGTATAGCCATATAAACCCGATTTATAATTCGACAAAAATTCCTTGCCTTCCTTCGAAGAAATCCTGCCTTCCTCGACAGCTTTTGCGACCCAAGTTTCAACATTCCTTACCAGCCGCTTGGGATTGTAATTGACTTTGCTCAGTACTTCATCGACGGTGTGTCCGTCTTGGATCTGCTCTATCTGGTAATCGCCGGAGCCTACTTTTATATGGACAGCATTCGTGTCGCCGAAAAGATTGTGCATGTCGCCTAAAATCTCTTGATAGGCGCCGATTAGGAATATGCCAAGATAATAGGACTCATTCTTCCGCAGATTATGGATTTGCAGGTAGTTAGCATTGTCGCGGATGCCGGGGAAGAGGTCGATCTTCCCGTCGGAATCGCATGTAATATCCTGCAGGGCAGCCGTCTTGCCGGGCTTTTCATGAAGGCGGTGGATGGGCATTATGGGGAATACCTGATCTATCGCCCATGAGTCCGGCAGCGATTTAAATACGGAAAAATTGCAGAAGTATTTATCGGCGAGCATTCGCGACAGCTTCCTGAATTCTTCCGGTGGATGGCGAATGTCCAGGCTCAGCCTGTAAACATCCCTTGTGATCGACCAGAACAAGCGCTCGATAATAGCTCTTGTCTTAAGGTCGAGCATGCCGAATGAGAAGAGGTCGAGCGCTTCGCCGCGTATTTGCTGGGCGTCGTGCCAGGATTCAAGCATACGCTTGCTCGAGAGATTTTCCCAGATGTCGTAGAGTTCCGTGACCAACTCATGATCCGACTCGCCGAGCTCGAAGGAATCGTCCCATTTCGGCAGGGATGCAGCTTCCAGCACGTTTATCACTAGCATGCAATGGTGCGCCGTCAAGGCTCTGCCGGATTCGGTGATTATATCGGGATGGGGCAGGTCATTCTTTTCACTGGCTTCCACGAAGGTGAAAACGGCGTCGTTTACATATTCCTGCAGGAAATAGTTGACGCTGCTCGGCGTGGCTGAGCGGGTGCCGTCATAATCGACGCCAAGTCCGCCGCCGATATCCACAAACTGCACATCACAGCCATATTTTTTCATTGCCACGTAGAATTGAGAAGCTTCACGCAGGGCTATTTTAATTTTTCTTATATTAGTCACCTGGCTGCCGAGATGGAAATGTATCAGCTTGATATTGTCCATCAGGTCGCGATCTTTGGCGATGGAAACGGCTTCGAGCAGTTCACTGGCGTTGAGTCCGAACTTGCTGCGGTCACCGCCGGAATCTTCCCATTTGCCGCTGCCTTCGCTGGAAAGCTTTATGCGAATGCCTATATTCGGGCTCACGCCTAATTTTTCGGCGACTTCGGCAATTAGTTTAAATTCGTTCAATTTCTCAACAACGAGAAATATTCGTCTGCCCATTTTCTGTGCGAGCAGGGCTAACTCAACAAAGCTTTCGTCTTTGTAGCCATTGCAGATTATAAGCGCATTGTCATTTTGCGTGAAAGAAAGAACGGCGTGCAGTTCCGGCTTCGAGCCGGCTTCGAGTCCGATATTATAGCGGGCGCCGTATTTCATGATCTGCTCGACAACCTGCCGCACCTGGTTGACCTTGATGGGATATATATTGTAATAAGTGCCTTTATATTCATATTCTTCGGCAGCTTTTTTGAAGCAGTTGTTCATTGTCTCGATGCGCTCATTGAGGATATCCGGGAAGCGCAGTATAACCGGCGCAGTGACATCACGCTTTTTTAGTTCATCGATTACTTCTTTCAGATCGACTTCCGGTCCGTTCTTTTTCGGCTGGAAGACGACATTGCCTTTTTTGTTTATAGAGAAATAGTTTATGCCCCAGCCTTTTATGTTGTAGAGTTCGGCTGCGTCGTCGATTGTCCATTTTTTCATTTGCGCATTCGGAATTTAGTTTAGTAATTATGGTTTAAAGTCGAATTTAGAAAAGTGTTTAAGATTTTGCAAGTATTATTAGTTGACAAATAATTATTTTTTACCTCGACTCTTAAGTTTAGACTTCTAAGTTTTAAGTTCTAAATTTTAAGTTTGGAATTTTTTCACGCAAAGTGCGCTAAGGACGCAAAGGATGAATAGCTAATTGTCTGAACTGTGATTATTGTGATTAGAAGAGTAAAGCAAAATTTTAAAAGGCTAAAATCTCATTTTTTAGTAGATATATTTACATACGAGTAATAGCGAAGGCTTGTGCCAGTTTGTGAAGGAAACTGCGCAGCTTGGGATTTTTTTAAGATTTGCCTCACTCCGGCGCCGTCATTTCATACGATTTGTTCCGCAGCATCCTGTCCATTATAATGGCAATAATAATGAACACTGGGATGGTGAGTATTAGCCGCAGCATAGAAAATTTCAATCCCAGAAAACCAATCTCAAAGGTGAGCATGGGTATTTTGGCGGCGCTGAACATACCCACGTAAACAAAAATGTTAAGCAGGCTGGACCCTTTTTTCCATAAAAGCCAGGCGAAAGGGAAGGCTGCGTAAAGGGAACCCGGCTGTATAACAGCCAGCAGCAGCATCATGCCGATACCTTTGATGCCGGAGCCTCTTCCGATATGCTTTTCAATTTTCTCTCTGGGAATCCACACATCGAAAAGCCCGATAATGACGAACATACAGGGAAGGATCATGAGCATCTCGCTAAAAAACCGCCAAAAGGTGGTTTCGAATAATTGCTCACCGGTTGTAAAATCAACCAGATAGGATATACCGATAAAACTCCCGAACAGGAGGATGACCGGAAGGTCGAACTTGTGTTTTTGAAGCTGTTTTTTTATTGCCGGTTTATTGAAATTCATAGGGTTGTCTCACATTTATTTAAGTTAAAGCAAAAACAATTGCCATAATGAGACCGATAACGATGGCTCCCAAAAAGCTTAAGCCATTTCTTATCAGGGTGACTTTCATCCCGAAGTATTTGGCTTCCACGGGGATGGTCATGATGCCCACCATTTTCAGTGTAGTGATAAACAGGGCAATCACTCCGAAGCCTGCTCCGCTTTCAAGCAGCATTCCTGCAAGCGGGAAGGATATAAAACCGGGTATCAGGGACACGCTGCCCACGACCGCTGCCGAGAGATAGCCCAAAATACCGGCATGATCACCAAAATAGGTGGGCAATAGCTTTTCGGGAATGAAAAATATTGCCGCGCTTACGAGGATGATGACCGTGAGCAGGGTAGGCAGCAGCTTGAGAAATTGCATGGCTCCTTTTTTCAACCCGCTCAGAGTTTTCCGCCGGTTGGCAATGAATGATACCAGCAGCAATACGCCTGTTATGACAAAAAGTATAGTCATTGTTGCTCGCTCCTTTGAATCTGAATCCCAAGTATTTTAGCAGGCTCTAATGCCTCCATCTGATAAAGAGCCGGTTCTGAGATGACGCACTGGTCTTTTCCTGCTTCGACGTATTCGTTATCGATGTTTAAAACGATTCGCCCCGAAACGATGTAAAAAATGACATAGGTTTCCATCTCACAGGGCTCATCGGGCGGCAGTGTTTCTCCTTCTTTCAGTTCTATGATCCTTGTTTTAAACGTCTCTCCTTGATACAGCACATTCTTATCCCTTTGTTCATAAGGATAGGCTGACATAGTTTGTAAATCGAATGTTTTCATAGTATAGCTTTATCTAAAATTATAACAAGTTATTTACTTTAACTGAAATGTCCCCCTTTTTTGATAACATCTGAGGGCTTATAATCTTATTTACTCAACATTCTGAGTTATAATAAATCAGATTATAAACAATATTGACCTCCTTATTTGCTTTAACAATTATTTATTATTAATAACGCAAAATTATAAAATTTATTAAGTATATGCAAATATACTAAAATATTATTCATATTCTTCAATAATACCTCCCGTCAATCTCAATAACGTATGATAACTTTGGATCACATTAAAGACAGCCCGCTGATACCGGTAAGCAGCATTTTGATGGAGCTGCTGCACATCCCTGAAATTAAAGGAATTGATGGTACCGTTCCGGTATTTTTCCCTGGATATTTTCAGATTCAGTTCGGCTGCGTCCAGGTTTTCTTTATTATAAGACGATTGGACAGAGAGATATTCCGAACTATCTTCCAGGAATGCATTTTTTGCCTGCAACACTTCATAGGTTTGGGCGCTTCCAATTTCTTTTCGATCTTGTGCACGTTGATACGGCATCTTCCAGCGGCAACGCCTGCCTCTCTTGTGCGTAAGCGCTTAAGGTTGTAATAGCGAACAATGCAATAAGAAGTTTCTTCATAATTTTCAGTTTTTCTATTTTTTAATTCAGGCAGAATAACATGCAGCCTGATTGTAACCAGGCTGAGTGATTCTGCTTATTCACCCGATTCTCCTTTTTTAATATCTTCCTTTACCTGCTGATCTATTTTATGGTTAATAATGGCAGCTTCTACCGATTCAGGAGTGATATCCTTTTTTCCGAATAATCTTTTGGTTTTTACCAGCAATTTATTCGAGACCAATATTTGAACCGGTAGAGTAAGCAGGATGAATAAGCCTCCAAACAGGACGCCGTAGGCTACAGAGATAGCCATTGGACTAAGGAAGCGAGCTTCCGGGCTGTCTTCCAGAATAAGCGGCATGAGCCCGGCAGTAGTGGTTAACGTAGTCAGAAGAATGGGACGAAATCTGGACTTAGCAGCTTCCACAGCAGACTGAAATGCCTTATAGCCTTCTATCAGTAATTGATTATATCTGGAGACAAAAATTACAGAATCGTTTATAATGACCCCGGTAAGCCCCACCATTCCAAATACGCTGAACATGCAAAGGGGTTCATTATGGATGGAATGTCCCCAAATGGCTCCCAGGATGCCAAGTGGAATGGACAATAAGACCATCATGCCCTGCCGGAGAGATTTAAAGTAGATAATGACAATGAGTACAATAATAAGAAATGCCATCCCGAAATATTTCACCAGGCTTTGTATTTGCTCTTGGGTATCCTTTTTTTGCCCCATGTGGATATAGGTGATTCCGGGGTATTTGTCCATAATACCGGGCAGTATGTTATTTTCCACTTCATCGATTATTGGGGTTATCGAAGCTCGCGGGTCTTTCATGTAGGCATCCACACGGATCACCCGCCTGCCGTTGTAGCCGTTTATCTTACTAAGGGACCTGCCCATGGACAAATTCGCCACGGTTGAAAGGGGATAGTTCCCTTTCGTGGTATGTACCAGCATATTTTCCATTTGTCCGATGGTTTCCCTGTTTTTTTCCGGGTACCTGACATAAAACCATATTTCATCCTTTCCGTCCTGTATTCGCTGCGCCAGGGCGCCGTAATAGGCATCCCTAACCTGCCGCATTAATGATGCCTGCGTTAAGCCGAGAGTATGTGCTTTCGGTTTTAAACCGATCCTGATTTCCTGGCTTCCCAACTGACTGTTGTCAGTGATATTATAAAGAGCATCCATTCCGGAAAGCGCTTCTCTTAGTTCTTTTTTGGCTTTCTCCAGGGTATTCAGGTCATACCCCAGCAGCCCTATGGATACCGGAGCGCCAAAACGTTTGGCACGACCGCTGGAAGTACCCATTGCAAACTTGTAGGCTTCAGGGATTTGTCCGATTTTTTTAGTCAGCGCGTTTTGGATGGTCTTATCCGTAACGTTTGTTCCCTCCGGTGGATTTAAGAAAACCCGCATCACGCCGGCATACGTCCCGGTTTCTACGTTATTAAAAGCATTGCCCAAATTGATCTGGGTGGTTTTTACAAAAGGTTTGGATCGCTCATGTCTCTCCATCAGTTCCCGGTTGACTTCATAGAGTTTTTCCTCAACCCACAACAATTTTTCTTTGGTAAGTTCTTTGTTTGTGCCGGGTTTCAGCGCCAGGTCAAAATTGAACATTTCCGAAGGGCTTGGCGGAAAGAAAGTAAACGGGAGGTGCCCGCCGATAAGCAGTCCGCCGGTAATGATCATCAAACTGGTGACCACAATCAAAACAAGCCCTTTGGCTTTCAATATACCTCTTAAAGCAGGCATGTACAATTGATCTCTCAACAAAAAGAGGACCCGGTTTG
>CAZXYS010000018.1:0-79601 GCA_964645005.1 uncultured Hyphomicrobiales bacterium
ACCGACTACCCTTATAAGCATGATAAAGCAGCTGCAATCGGCGGCAGGCAATCACGGCGCTTCTCAGCGCCGCCCGACGGTTCTTATCGACGCCGGAGTATTATCACAGTGAAATATATACGGCGTTAAATATCAGACCCGATCCAATAGGTATTAAGAAAACGGAAACATAAAAAATCCGTAGTCACCATTGGAAATTTGCTGATTACAGCTATTTTTTTGATTTGTTTATGGTTATACTTTTTTTCTTTTATCAAAATGGTAAAGTTGGGTTAACTTTAACCTTTAACCATTCACCTTTAACCTCTCTCCAATAACTATCAACCCGAACTAAACAAGCAAATTCAAAAAACTGAAAAATGCACGATAATCGACAACTGTCTGATATTATCCACTTTTCCCTCGCCAAATATTTCCGGCTAATATTCCGCAATCCCATTTAAACCTATTTTCAACTACTTATAACTTCCGATCAATTCTTTGTTAACAAATATTTCTTTGGCACATCTATTGTGAAACAAATCGAAGAATTCTTAAAATTAATTAATGAAACAATGAATTTTAGATTAAAAAAGTATTTACATAGATCGTCAGGTTTTTTATTAGTTCTGATTTTATTCTTTTTTCTTTCGGGGAAAGAACTCAATTCCCAGCAGCAGCAGCCCGGTGGACAGCAATTGAATCTTCCCGGCATTTCCGTGCAGGTCGGCGGCGATGATGAGGAAGGCGACAACTTTGTACTGACACTTCAGATAATCGCTGTCATGACTATCCTGACGCTCGCGCCGTCAATTCTCGTCATGATGACCTGCTTCACACGGATCATCGTCGTTTTCCACTTCCTGAAAGCGGCGCTGGGTACGCACACGCAGCCACCCAACCAGCTATTGACAGGTCTGGCGTTGTTTCTAACATTTTTCGTAATGCAGCCGGTACTGGACACAGCTAACAAAAACGGCATCCAGCCTTACGTACAGGAAGAGATCACGCAGGAAGAAGCCGTGACCAATATCATCGAGCCCTTCCGCGACTTCATGATAAAACACACCCGCGAGAAGGATCTCGGCTTGTTCATCAAGCTCAGCGGCGGCGACAAACCCGAATCGATGGAAGATGTTTCCACCTGGACGCTGATACCCGCATTCTCACTGAGCGAACTGCGGATGGCGTTCCAGATCGGCTTTCTGCTATTCGTGCCGTTCCTGGTGCTGGACATGATAATAGCGAGCACGCTCATGTCACTCGGTATGTTCTTGCTGCCGCCGCAGCTCATATCGCTGCCGATAAAGGTGCTGCTATTCATAATTGTGGACGGCTGGTATCTTGTGATCGACTCACTGATGAAAAGTATTATGACTTAACTTGTTCAGGGGGAGTATCTTTTTGAAATTTAACAGGTTATTCGAAGTTATATAGTTTTAATAAACAGGTTAAAGGTTAACGGCAAAAGGTTAAAGTTAAGAACAGCGAAGGAAAAAAATTCCCCTCCTTATTGAAGGAGGGGATAAAGGGGTGGTTAAAAACCGTTAACCGATCTGAACAAAGAATTTAACTCAGAAAAAATGACAACAACAAAAAAGAACATAAACTAAAAAAGGGGAAAACTATGAACGATGTAATGATTGTATCAATAGCGCGCGACGCATTTTACTACGTACTGATAGTAGCGGGACCTTTGCTTCTGGCATCGCTGATAGTGGGCTTGGTGATTTCCATTTTCCAGGCAGCTACATCCATATCCGAGCAGACACTGACATTTGTCCCCAAAATACTGACGGTTTTCATCGTAAGTATCATCATCCTTCCGTTCATGATGAGTAACATGAAAAACTTCACGGAAGAATTGTTCAAAATGATACCTGAATTGAAGTAAGCGGTTCCGCCAATGTTCGACACAGCAACGCTTGAAATACTAATGGGTAAGTTCGTTGTGGGGATGCTGTTTTTCGTACGCATCTCGGGAATGATGATCACCGGACCTTTTTTCAAGAATACGGCTATTATTCCCCAGGTCAAGATCTTCCTCAGCTTCTTCCTTGCGATAGCGATGACCAGCGCCTTCTCAGAGGAACAGCCGCCAATAGATTTCCATCTGTGGTACATGCTGCTATTGGTCATCAAAGAATTCGGCGTCGGCGCGATCATAGGCTTTGCAACGAACATGGTCTTTTTTGCGGCAAGATTTGCAGGCGGATTGATAGACTTCGACATGGGCTATCACACTGCGTCTCTGTTCACCCAGGAACAAACCTCGCCCACACTCGTCGGCGAGCTTCAAAACCTCGCCGCCTTAATGCTGTTCCTGTTTTTGAATGGGCACCATTTTGTGATAGAGTCATTATACGCCAGTGCGAGGGCAGTCCCGCTGACATATTTCACTGTTACCGAATCAACAATTGAGCTTCTGGTGAAACTAGCGACATCCATCTTCATCATCGCGGTAAAGATGGCGGCGCCCATACTCGTCGCGCTGTTCCTGACAAATTTGGCATTGGCGCTGCTGGCGAGGGTTGCCCCGCAGACGAACATTTTCATCCTCAGCTTCCAGATGAAGATACTCGTCGGCTTGCTTACATTGATCGGCGGCGTCCCGTTATTCATCCTCATGGCTAAATACGGGCTCAACGCTATGGAAACCGAGACAATGAAAATACTGATGAGTCTGAATCCGGGAAGGGTGTAGTGTTATTCTTTAAGGAATGGCGAAATGCATCTTCGCATGAAAGTAACATTCCCAAATACAATTTGGGAATGAGGATTAAAGTTAGTGAATGTCATTCCTGCGAATGTCTTTAGATCTTGCTTTAGCGGGGCAGGAATCTTTAACCCAAATATTGCATTAGACAATATTAATTTTTGGGAAACAATTGCAACAGCAAGCTTTAGCTTGCTGCTAATTCTAACTATTTCAGACCATTTGCAAAGCGCTAAAGCACTTTGTTGAAAAGGATTACAACAAATTCGAGTTTTCTAATGAAGTATTCAGGTTTAATTATTGGATTTTCATTCACACTCGCAATGACACAATTAATCATAAATAATTCAACATTAAAAATTGATTAAAAATTAAACCAAAGGTTTATGGCTGAGAACAAAGAGGGACAGGAAAAAACTGAAGACGCGACCCCGAAACGGCTGCACGAAGCGCGCATGAGGGGGCAGGTATCGAAGAGTCTCGACGTCACGACGGCGGCGGTAATGCTGTTCGGCGGGCTGGTAGTCTTTCTTCTCGGCACCAATTTAATGGATAAGTACAGGGAATTCATGAAGTTCCTGTTCCTGCAAGCCGGAATCATGGAACTCTCACTGGAAAATGCGCATATAATTTATTATAACATTATGCTCTTTCTTGGGAAAGCGCTTGTACCTATCATTGTCATAGTTTTTCTTATCAGTTTTATTGCGGAAGTCAGTCAGGTTGGGCTAAAAATAGCCAACAAGAAATTCACCGAAGGACTTATGTTCAAGCAGGTTTTCAATCCGCTGAATGGTCTCAAACGAATATTCTTTTCCGGCAGGTCGCTCTTTGAACTTGTAAAAAGCATATTCAAAATATTCATTCTCGGCGGCGTAGTGTTCTGGGTGCTGTACGATCAGGGCGAGAACATAGTCGGTCTGCTGGACAAGCCATTCATGGCAGTTGCAACGTATATGGTGAAGCTAAGCTTAGAGTTGGTCGTAAAAGTAGGGATAGTGTACATAATCATCGCCGTGATTGATCTAATGTACCAGAAATACCGCTTCAAGGAGGACATGAAAATGACTAAAGACGAGATAAAGGAAGAGCGCAAGCAGGCTGAGGGCGATCCCAAGGTAAAATCCAGGCTGCGGCAGATCATGCGCGACAAGATCCGCAAGATCATGATGAAAAAAGTCGAGGAAGCGGACGTGGTCATCACCAATCCCACACACTTTGCCGTGGCTCTCGAATACAAGCCCGGCAAAATGCCTGCGCCGCGGTTAGTCTCGAAGGGGGCGGATCACCTCGCTTTCAAGATAATAGATCTGGCGAAGGAAAACGGTATCCCTATTGTCGAAGAGCCGCCGCTGGCACGCACGCTCTTCTATTCCGTCGATCTCGACCAGGAAATCCCAGAGAACCTGTTCAAGGCTGTGGCACAGGTGATGGCGTATGTCTATCGGCTGAAAAACAAGGTGGTAGCTTAGATGTGGCTGTCCCTACAGTATCTGATTGTCATTCCTGCGAATGTCTTTAGATCCCGCTTTAGCGGGGCAGGAATCTAAGAATTACTCGTTTTGTTATCCTGAGCGCAGTCGAAGAATAGACAAAAACGACTTACGAGGCTGCTTTATCTAAAAAACATTCTGGCAAACTATTTGCCTTAAATGACAAATCGAAAATATTAGGTAGAAATTAAATAAAAAATAGACTTTATGGCTAAAAATCAACAGATGGCATTATCCGGTGAATCAGGAGCGTTCGCAAGAGTAAGGGACATCGTATTCCCATTCATTTCCCGCAGTCCCGATATAGCGATTGCCGGCGGCGTTCTACTGATACTGGGGCTTCTTATAATCCCGATTCCGCCGTTCATGCTGGATTTTTTCCTTGCTACGAACATTGCCATCTCGGTATTGATCTTACTTGTGGCTATATATCTCAGAACGCCTCTTGAATTTTCTGCTTTCCCAACTATACTGCTAATTTCGACCTTATTCCGCCTCGGATTGAACGTCGCATCAACGCGCCTTATTCTCGGCGAAGCATACGCTGGGCAGATAATACAGGCATTCGGCTCATTCGTGATTAAAGGTAACTATGTCGTAGGATTCATCATTTTCTTGATACTTTTGATAATTAACTTTGTAGTTGTCATCAAAGGTTCGACGCGTATAGCCGAGGTCACTGCACGCTTCACCCTCGACGCTCTGCCCGGCAAACAGATGAGTATCGACGCCGACCTCAATGCAGGCTACATCGACGAGCAAACCGCCAAAGAACGCCGCGAAGCCCTCACGCAGGAATCCGATTTCTACGGCGCTATGGACGGCGCAGCGAAGTTTATAAAAGGGGACGCCATCGCCGCAATTGTGATAACGATAATAAACATTATCGGCGGTTTCCTGATCGGTCTGCTGCAGAAAGATATGACTTTTTCCGGCGCCGTGACGACTTATACCGTGCTGACGATCGGCGACGGACTTGTTTCGCAGATCCCGGCACTGTTCATCTCGGTTTCCGGCGGTATGGTTGTGACGCGCTCGGCATCGTCGGATGATCTTGACCGGGAAATCAGTTCGCAGTTCGGAGCCAAGCCGAAGGCTCTTTATGCGGCTTCCGGCGCGCTGGTGCTTATCTCCTTCCTGCCCGGCTTTCCGTCGGTACCGTTTTTGATGCTGGCAGGGCTGGCGGCTGCGGCAGGTTATTTCAGAACAAAACATATTCAGCGCGAGCAGGAAGAAAGCATCCGCCGCGAAATGGAAGAAGCCGAAGAGCCCGCCAAACCCGAAGAGCAGCCCGTCGAGGAACTGCTCAAGGTCGATCCCGTCGAAATAGAACTCGGCTACAGCCTCATCGCTCTCGTTGATGAGACTCAGGGCGGCGATGTATTCAAACGGATAACCAACGTCAGGCGGCAGCTCGCTGCTGATCTGGGGATTATCCTGCCCCCTGTGCGCGTCCGCGACAATCTGCAGCTCGAGCCCGAGGAATACGTTATTAAAATTCGCAGCAACGAAGTCGCCCGCAATAAGCTCTATCCGAGCATGCTGCTGGCTATGAACCCCGGCACCGCCGAAGGGCAGCTCAGCGGTATCGAAGTCACCGAGCCCGTTTTCGGACTTCCCGCAGTGTGGATTTCCATGAATGAGCGGGAAAATGCAGAGATAATGGGCTACACTGTCGTCGAAGGCGCTACCGTCCTCACGACGCACCTGACAGAACTGCTTCGCCGGAACGCCCACAAGCTGCTTACAAGACAGGACGTCAAGCATCTTATTGACAATCTCAAGGAAGATTATCCCACGCTTGTCGAAGAGCTTACGCCGGAAAATCTTCCCATGGCGGCAATTCAGAAAATCCTGCAGAATCTTTTGCAGGAAGGAATTCCCATTCGCGATATGGCGATGATCCTCGAAGCGCTCCTCGAATACTACAAAGTCACGACAAATATCGACGTCCTGACGGAATACGTACGTCATTCGCTGTCAGAGACTATAAAGAAACTGTTCGAAGATCAAAACGGCGTCATTCATGCTATCTCGCTCGATCCCGAACTCGAGCAAACGATGACCAACGTGCTTCAGAGCAATAATCAGGCTACGGCGAGCCCGACACTGGGACTTTCCCACGAAGTCATCACCGAGATCAACAGAAACATGTCGTCTGCGATCGACGAAGTCACAATCGCCGGATACATGCCGGTCGTGATCTGCTCTGCGCAGATCCGCACGTACTTTTACAGGATGATCCACACTGCCTATCCTATGGTAAGCGTGATCAGCTACACCGAACTTCCGGCAGACACAGACATCGAGATTTTGGCGAACATCTCGGCTGGGCAGCCAACCCCAGAGACCGGCTGAAAGTGAGCAGACACGTAATTCAGTATTTTTGCTGATTGCCGGAACGCTGCAATTATAGCTATTTTTGATTGGACTATAAGCGATACGGAATAATATTGTAATAGATCATGGCTGTAATAAAAAAAGTAAAGGACTACTATAAAATTTTAGGCATCGAGCGGACGGCATCTGCCGAGGACATCCGCTATGCCTACCGCAAACTCGTACGCAAATACCACCCCGACCTAAATCCCGACGACCCGGAAGCCCTCGAGCTTTTCAAAGAGATCAACGAAGCCTACAAAGTCCTGGGCAACCTCGACAACCGCCTCTACTACAGCATGATTCTCAACCGCAAGAAGCAATTAATGAAAGAAGTCGACAAATTCGAAAACGGCGAACTGAAGAAGTAAAATATGTCATTCCTGCGCATGTCTTTAGTAGCAGTGCAGGAGTCTTTATTCTACCTTAAAAAGTGGTACACAGGGGGTTGTAACATGCTTCAATTCGTAATTGAATGTCTGCCACTATGTGAAATACATTCGCACAGTAGCGACAAGGCACGCCTTGTCGTAACAATTAACCATACCAAATCACGCTCTGATAGCCAGTTTACATCCTGTTGACTGAGTTGCACTTAGCCAGCAAATTTTCTGAAAAGTTGCACTTTGCTCTTACAATCATGGTATCCCCGCCAATCCTATAAATCACAAGTCAGAAAGTCAAAGAAAATCAGGCAGCCAACGCAAACAACACCTCCAGCCCAACCATATCCACAAAATTGACAATTTCATCAGCCCGCAGCCGGTAACTAGCAGCCAAAACAGCGACATTACTAACTAAAAGCGAGAAATGTGAAATAAAACCATGGGTAAAAAAGAAAAACACTTACTATGATATTAGCTAAACAATTATTAAATTACAGCTAAAATGTTAAATTATAATAGAATTAGATATGAACAACATAGAATTTCGCAAACATGCACACGAAATAGTGGACTGGATAGCAGATTATTTCGAGGATCTGGAAAACATGCAGGTAAAACCCGGCATCGAACCGGGACAAATACTGGGGCAGATACCCGAAAGCGCTCCTGCCCGGGCAGAAAAATTCGAAAATATCTTTTCCGATTTTCTTAACATCATTCTGCCCGGCATGACACATTGGCAGCACCCCCGCTTCCACGCGTATTTCCCGGCGAATAATAGTTACCCGTCACTGTTGGGGGAGATGTTGACAGCAGCTATGGGTGCACAATGTATGATCTGGCAGACTTCACCCGCCGCCTCCGAATTAGAAGAGGTTGTCATGAATTGGCTCCGCGATATGACGGGTCTGCCCCCGGAATTCCACGGCGTTATTCAGGATACGGCTTCAACTGCCACACTTGTTTCAATTCTGACGGTAAGAGAAAAATTTACGAACTACGGCATTAATAAAGCCGGTTACCCCGGCGGTAACCGCTATCGTGTGTATTGCTCGACGGAAGCACATTCCTCTATAGAAAAAGCCGCTAAAATTGCAGGACTCGGCAAGAACAATGTTGTAAAAGTGCCGGTTGATGATAAGTTCAGCATAATTCCTTCGGAACTGGAGAAAGCTATTGATGATGATTTCAAGAAGGGTTACAGACCCCTTTGTATAATAGCAGCACTCGGAACAACAGGCTCCACCGCAGTAGATGACCTGACAGAAGCTGGAAAGATCGCTGACAAATTTGGACTGTGGGTGCATGTAGACGCTGCTTTCGCTGGGACGGCGATGCTTCTCCCAGAAATGCGGCATTATCTCGAAGGTATCGAATATGTAGATTCCTACGTATTCAATCCTCACAAGTGGATGTTCACGAACTTCGATTGCTCGGCGTATTTTGTTCGTGACAAAGATGCACTTATCCGAACGTTCGAGATCATGCCGGAATATCTGAAAACCGAAGTCGACACTCAGGTCAATAACTATCGTGATTGGGGATTACAGCTCGGAAGACGCTTCCGCGCGCTTAAGCTGTGGTTTGTGATACGCAGCTTCGGAGTGGAAGGCTTGCGCGCAAAGGTAAGAGAACATATAGACATGGCTCATAAACTCAAGGATCTGATTAATGCCGACCCCGAATTCGAGATGCTGGCACCGTTGAATTTCAATACTCTTTGCTTCAGGTATAATCCCGGCGACAGGGACGAAACCGAATTAAACGTCCTCAATGCCCGGTTACTTGAGAATGTGAATAAGACAGGCAGGGCATTCATTACCCATACAAAGCTTAATGGGAGATATACAATTCGCTTTGTTATAGGTCAGACAAATGTTCGCTGGCACCATGTCAAGGAGACATGGAATATAATAAGAGCCACAAGACCTTAAATTTATAACATTATTGATAATTTTAATTAACAAAATCCATTATTTAAAAATGATAATGATATTTTAAATAACATATCCCCTTATTTAAGAATATTGCAATTTTCTTAAATAAGAATTATATTTGTTTAAATTTTAAATAGATTTGAAACTGTTCAGATTCCAAAATTTATGTCATTGCGATTAGCGCAGCGACGAAGCAATCTTATCAGCAAAAGACCGCTTCGAATCGCTCGCAAAATAATTCCATTTCTCTTTTCTTATCGCTGGAGAATATAAGTATTAATTTTACAGTTTATCCAAAAAGCTCTTTATCCTTGCATATACCTGCCCCAGATCGCCGACGCCGTCAATTTTTTTGGTCAGACCTTTTTTGTTGTAATAGTCGATCAGGGGAAAAGTCTGATTCTCATAGACTTTCAGGCGGTTGCGTACTGTTTCTTCTTTGTCGTCGTCGCGCTGGTAGAGTGCTTTTTCACCGCAGTTATCACAAATTTCGTCATTTTTTGGAGGATTGAATATCAAGTGGTATGATTTCCCGCAGTTATTGCAAGTCCTGCGATTGGTCAATCTTTTAACAAGCTCATCATTCGGAACTTCCAGCACGAGAACCGAATCAAGCTTTTGCCCCATTTCATCGAGCAGTTTGTCAAGGGCTTCCGCCTGAGGGACTGTCCTGGGAAAACCGTCCAGCAGGTATCCGTCTTGCAGGTCCGGCTTCTTCAGTTCTTCCCTTATCATATCTACGATTATCTCGTCGGGTACTAATTCGCCCTTATCCATAAAACTCTGGGCTTTATTTCCGAGTTCGGTACCCTGTTTCCTGTTCGCACGAAGGATATCGCCCGTGGAGAGCTGTACTACGCCAAAATCCCTGCAAATATATTCAGCCTGCGTTCCTTTGCCGGCGCCCGGAGGTCCTAAAAAGATTAAATTCATTTAATATTCCTTCTGATTATTGTGAAAATTTTATATCATTAAATTTTTAAAAGCGGAATTAACTTAATAAATACATCCATAAAAACGCTTTATTATTTATATTGTGTAAAAGATTGTTGTAAAACTTAATACAATTATCACAACACGCCGAATATAGATATTTGCTAACTTTTGTCTTTTAAATGAAAATTTGTTTTTGTTGTATTAAAAAGAATATTAGAAATACAAAATTATGATATTAGCTATAACAAACATATTATTAAAGAAAATACTAACACGATTACCTATTTCTATTAAAATCAAAAAGGTTAAATACTATGATGACAAACTGTAACATATATGTTTTCGTACTGGCGTTTTTTGCCGCCGCAAATTTATTTGCAGGGCATCCGTTAATCACGGACGATACGGAAACTCAGGGCAGCAGAAATCTACAAATAGAGTTCACACCCGAATATGAGAGATATACTGAATGCAGTGCAGCAGAAATTCCTTTAACTCTCACTTACGGCATTTTCGATAATGCTGATTTTGTCGTAGGTATACCCTATATTTTTGCTGGATTTTCGGAGGAGACCAGCATGAATTATGGCTTCTCAGACATTTCATTCGAAGTAAAATGGAATTTTTATAAGACTGAAGGACTTAACTTCGCTCTGAAACCCGGTTTCGGAATACCGACAGGAGATCATAAGCAGGGTTTGGGATGCGGAGATTTCACATATTCGCTGTTTTTTATTACTTCGTATCACTATGAACCTGTCACTTTACATTTTAATGCAGGCTATTTATCAAATGAAAACAGGATCCATGAGCGGGTACGCCTTTGGCATATTTCCCTGGCTGCGGAGTTTGACTTAAATGATAGGTTCAAAGCGGTCATGAACCTTGCTGCTGACAGAAATGCTCAGCCAGGTAATTATTCACCCCCGTTATGCTTTGTAAACGGCATCGTATATGCTTTGAACGAAAATATTGAAATGGATTTGGGACTGAAAACCGGATTAAATACCAAAGAACTCAGATATGGTCTATTAACAGGGTTGACAATATTTATTTAATATCTTATAAAGCAAGCGGCGCTTCCTATGCGTATTTACAACAGACCGCGCCGCTTCTTTTGTTTAAAACCTCATTCACTTTTGCAATTCAATTTTTTTAATAAGCACAATTCATTTTTATGACAGCCGGCACAGTCATTATCAGAATTTTCAGGTCAAGCAAAAGATTAAGTTTTTCCAAATATTCCATATCATGCACGATCATGGCATTCACATTGTTTTTACTGACTCTGTCGCGAATCTGGAATAATCCTGTAATGCCCGGTTTTACGAGTGTACGGGTTCTACTGAAACCTTCGTGCTGCAGCATCATTCCGGGAATAAGAGGGCGTGGGCCCACGAGACTCATATCACCTTTCAAAACATTGATAAGTTGGGGCAGTTCGTCAATGCTTGTCTTTCTGAGTATCCTTCCTAAGGGTGTTATCCTCGGATCGTTATGACTGCAGGCAAAGTGAATTGGGTTATAATGCTCGTGGAAACCATTCCCATTGTGGTGATTGTTTGTTTGATTATACATATAGGCTGGTGAACCCGGCAGATCCTTCATTGTCCGGAATTTATAAATCGTAAACAATTTACCTTTCAATCCCAAACGCTTTTGCAAAAAGATAACACCCCCTGTATTTGAAAAATACAGTAGAATAATAGTAATTATAAAAACAGGGGATAGTATAATCAAAAGAAAAGCAGAAAGAAAAATGTCCAGAAGCCTTTTAGCAAAAAGGTAGGATTTCCTTGGTTGTACCGAGATGATCTTGCGGTCAGCCTTTAATACACCGGAATCTAAATATGTATGCATAGCAATAGAAATTTTAGTGATACAAAATTTGTATCCTTAAGCCATGCATTCCTTTCATTATTAATTCTACTTACAACTAAGTAGAAACTGGTGCATTAACCTCCGTAATGTTAAATTTTATTTTTTTTCCTGAATTAACAGGTTCTAATACACAATGACACATTAACCCGAAAAAAGTCTCAGAAATATTTTAAAAAATTTAAAATTTTTAAAAAAATATCACTCTTATTGATCAAAAGGCACCATGACCTCTGATCACAGCAGGTATTGTCATGAATAGTATTTTGAAATCAAGAAAAATATTACATCTTTCCAGATACTCTACGTCATGTTTGATCATAGGATCGACAAAGTTTTTGCTGCCTCTGTCACGAACCTGGAAAAGTCCGGTTATACCGGGTTTTACGAGTGTGCGAATCTGACTGAATCCCTCGTAGCCAACCATCATGCTAGGTACTAACGGACGGGGTCCTACAAGGCTCATCTCGCCTTTAATGACGTTAAATAACTGGGGGAGTTCATCGATACTTGTTCGACGCAATATTTTACCGATAGTGGTTATTCGCGGATCTTCATAACCATGGACAAAAGCGAAGTTTGCTAAATTGCCCGGGTCTTCTTCTTCCTGATGTCCAAGCGTTCTGAATTTGATAACGGTAAACAAGTTACCTCTGTATCCCAGCCTTTTCTGTTTAAAGAAAACAGGACCGGGTGATGTTAAAAATATCAGAACAGGAACTATTAAAAATAGTGGAGCTAATGATATCAATAATATTATTGAAAAGAAAATATCAAGGAATCTTTTAAAAGCATGATATCTTTTCTTATTATTGAGAATCGACCCTATATGATCGAATTGATATACCCCAGCTGCCGTTTCTGTTTGCATATTGTCTTTAAGTTTATAGTGATACAACGCGGTACCATTTATCATGCATTAACCCTTATATTTGATTGTTACATCTCCGGGGTACTTTAATTACTTATTTTCCCTTTTTAATAAGTTACTTCACCCTTATCGATTGCAATGCCTTGCAAACTTAACAAAGGTATTACAAATATTCAAAACTTTTTATAACTATTTTAATTTTTTTGATTAATACAAATTCATATACTTATAAGATTGACAAGAAATATGAAGGGCCAATTTTTCCCTGTCACGTATAAATTGCCTTTATCACTGTCATACGCTATCCCATTGAGAACTTCGACATTCATTTCAGTTGTGATATATTCTCTTAAAGGTGAAAGATCAATTTTTCCTAAAACTTCTCCTGTTTTTGGATTAATTCTGACAATTTCATCTCTGCCATATACATTTGCATATATCTCGCCGTTAATATATTCCAGTTCATTAAGAAATGATACCCTTTCATTTTGCTTGTAAGCGTGTACTCGGCTGACAATTTCGAATGTTTCGGGATCAAGAAACCTTATCATGTCAGAACCGTCAGACATTATCAGCCTGTCACCATTAGTTGTCAATCCCCATCCTTCACCCGGATAGTTCCTGTTTTCAAGTATTTCGAATGAATCCATATCATAAACGAAACAAATTCCTCCCCGCCAGGTAAGCTGATAAATATTTTTGTTATAGATTGTAATTCCTTCAGCAAATAAGTTTCCGGGAACGGGTTTCTTCTTAAGTATCTCGCCGGTATTCGGATCAATCTTACGCAGGGAGGATTGACCCCTCAGACCTGTGCTTTCATATAAATACCCTTCATAATAAAAAAATCCTTGAGTGTAAGCCTCCGGGTCATGATCGATTTTTTTAACTACTTCTACGATATGATCTCCTTTTGTATGCTCATATTCTGATGAAGTATCAGTAGTTAAATCTGTATTATTTACTTCCTGTGATACTTCCTTTTTTTCATTTTTTTTATCTTCTGAACTTGAAGCCTTATTATCCGTGCTGCAAGATAGTAATATCACCGCTAATAAAATTGCCAAAAGATTCATCGCTTTATCAATCATTTGTTTCGTTCTCATTCATTAATTCTCTGTACAATCCCATCTCATACACACCCGAAGGTAACTTATCAGAGAAATTTTGTAAATTCCTTATCAATTCTTCTTTCTTATCAGGGTCAACCGCATAAAAGGAAACCTTCGAATCGCCGCATACGTAATTCGTACCGATCATCCAGTCTCCGGCTTTGATCCAGTTTGAAGGTAGTTCAGCACTGCCATCGAACCATGAATCATAGAGGATAGCTATCTTAACATTATTCTTTTTTGTTAATTGATCTATCATTTCTGTTGTGTAATTTCTTGCTTTTCGCAGTTCCGCCACTTCCATATTACCAAGTCCCCAAAGATCATAACAGTCAATGTCTGCTTTATAATTGATCAATCCGATATCATTTGCCGCTACTTTTTCATCATTATAAAAACGCTCTAAAAAACGGCTCATTTGAAATTGCTGCTGGTAAATGTTGTTAGAAGCTAAAGTTGTAACGTAAGCATGCTCAGCGCTGCGCCATATAAGCGGCAGGGCAAAAAAGAACAATATTAAAAATTGTGTCACTTGCAATGGGAGCCACTTTCTTCTCTCAGCCTGCCATTCTTTCCAATCCTTAATTAACAGCAGACATCCCAAAAATATGGCTATAGTACCGAAAGTGACCAAATAGGAAGTGTATCTCGGGAGATTTTTAGCGTACTGCATATGAAAGACACTGTTGATAATAAATATCGACAGAAATACAGTGAATTTATCCCATGAGTATTTATTCTTGATAAACAGGTAGAACATTATCATAAGAGCTGCTATCGGCAAAGCGAGCAGCACCGGATCCTGTAGAAATTCTTCAACAGCGTTGAATCCGAGCGTTTTTAAAATTCCTTTGATAGATAGCAATTTAGGTGTACTACCCTTTAAGTAGACTGAATTAGGAAGGAAATACCATCCTTTAGTTACCGACCAAATTCCATAAGCTATAACTGGCAGCAAGGATGTCAATCCTAATGCTATTGTAAATGCATAACGTTTTTTATAAAAAAAATAAAACAGGCATACCGTAAAGACAAGGAACAGACTTTCATACCTTGCCCCTGTTACAAGAACAGATAAAAGCAGAATCCCCGCATAACCGAACTTCTGAGTGCCATTGCTGATATTTTCAACAGCAAGATAGACAAACCACAAAGCTAAAAAGGCATGCATATTATGTTCCATCCCTGTGAAAGTCACAAATGTAAGCGGCATGAGATATACAAAAAAAGCGAGAAAAAATAAAATATAATAGCTTTTAACATTATTTTTTTGAAGAATAAACCATGTCAGATATATCAAAGCAGTTCCAAAAAATATATTCAATATCAATGGTATTACGTCTTTAACTCCAAATACAGCGTACACCCCGGATAATAACATGGTCCAAAGCGGCGATGATGTCGATGAAGAAAAGCCGCTGCTGTTAATTCCCCATGAGCCATACTCAACAAAATTCTTGGCAATTGCCATGTGAATATAAGGATCGTCAAGATCATAAACCAGATTTCCGTCATTACTTTTCAGTGATAGAAACAACATTACCGAAATAGTTATCCAGTAGATAATTATTCCGCCTAATAACGGGTAGGATTTCTTGAACCAATTCATTTAATTCCTAATTTATAGAATTTCTTTTAAGAATTTAGCTATAAAACAAATGTTATCACTTTTTGTAATTTTAATAATGAATAAAGTAAATAAAATTTATTATAAATACTAATAAAATCCCAATTTTCATTCTTTTTCATTTTTCTTAGTGTATAAACCTGTTTGGGAGACAGATTCGGGCAGTTCATCCGAAAATTCTTTGAGATTCTTGATAAGCTTATTTATTTCACCTTCATCCACAGCATAAAATGATACCATTGCATCACCGCAAATGTAATTATTCCGGATTATCCAGCTGCCGGCTTTTTCCCACTCGGATGGAACTCCGCCGGCATATTTAATAAACCACGAATCATAGATAACAGCTGTCTTGACATCATTCTGCTTTGTTAATCTAGCAAGCATCTCAGGAGTAAAATTGCCTTTCTTGATGTTCCTCAAAATATCATAGTTGCCCAAGCCCCATAGATCATAGCAAATTATATCCGAATTATAATTGATGAAGCCGATATCATTCGCACCTACTTTTTCGTTTGAATAATACCGATCCAAAAACCTGCTCATCTGATACTGCTGCTCATAGATATTTTTAGTTCCATAGGTCGTGAAGAGTATACTTCTGCCTGCCCTGTAGAAGAACGGTGAAAGTATCAGCACTATAAGAAATAATGTCAGTGCTATCAGAATAACTCTTTTTCGTCTGAAATTTTCCTTTGTAATATCAAATATTTTACTTCCATTGAAAGAATAGTTTATATCTGTAGTAATCAGCAAGACAGACATTGTCCCCAAAGTCATTATGTATGCAGTATAGCGGTGTATCTCCAGAACATAGGAATACTGCATGTGCACTATGCAGATAAATAAGAATAATCCGGATAAAATCGTATAACGAGTGAATTTATAACCGGATCTACTGTAGTAAATGATGAACAGGACAATTGCCGCTGAAGTTAACACTATAAATTCGGGATACTTTATAAAATGCTGCATCGCATCATAGCCCAACGACTTTACTATTCCTTTGAGCGACAATAGATTTGGTTCATTTCCTTTCAAGTAAACTGAGTTGGGCAGGAAAAACCAGCCTTTCGTAAGCGAATACAAACCGTAAGCGATCGATGGTAATAAAGCCGTTATCCCGAGAATTATCGTATAAACCCAGCGCTTTTTATAGAAAAACAAAAACAGGCATACCGCGAAAACTATAAACAAGCCTTCATAGCGAGCCGAAGAAACAAACATAGATAGTATCAACAATCCAATATCCCGGCTAACTGATTTATCTTTGGTAATTGCATCCAGCGCAACGAATACAAACCACACTGAGAAGAAGATATGCATTAAATGCTCCATTCCGGTGAAAGTAATAAATATAAAAGGCGCGGCGAAAATTATAAAAACAATGAGTACAGATGAATAAAGCGGCTTAATGGAATGTTTGTATAAATAATGATTTATGACCAGAACGGAAGCTGTTCCGAAAAAAATGTTCATCAGCAGGGGGATTACATTTTTTACGCCGAAAAGATAATACATGCCTGTAAGAAGTGACGTCCACAATGGGGAAGAGGATGAGGAAGTAAACTGATCACTGTTTATTCCCCATACGCCATGCTGAACCATGTTCTTGGCTATTGCCATGTGAATGTACGGATCGTCAAGATCATAGATAAGATGACCGTCATTCATTGATACGGTAAGTGACAGTATTATTAAAGTAATACCCAAATAAATGACAATCCCCGTAACCGCAGGTATAAAGTAATTACGGTTACTCATATTACTGATCCATCTATAATAAACACTATAAAAATATACATTTTAGATAGTTATAAATACAAAAACCGCAAATTAATGAAATTTATCAATTCTATAAAACAAATAGATAAATTGAATTTCAACTTTTCTATATAAGAAAATATTAGTATATTCTTATGTGAATTAATCTATTCTTAGAAACCGGAGACTGACATGCTTAAAAAAGTTAGTATTATTGTTCTAATATTTCTCATATCGCTTGTTTATTTGAATGCAAAAGTCACTGAGATCGACCTGCTCGAAAAAGCCGGATTGGATGTAAACGGCATAGGTCCTGTAATCGTTAAGTGCGACGCCGCTAATAATCGTGTTATCGCCGCGAATACTCTGAGTTCATCAGTATCCATCATTGACGGGGAAACTAATGAAGTGACAAATATACCCGTGCCAGCGCGCGCTTTGCAACATTTGAAAGCAGCTTCAATGACTGTCAATGAAGAAAACGGCAGCATATATCTCGTTGCCACCAAATGCTTTATGATAATTCCAACCGACGGCAAAGTTAAGAAAATTGACACCGAAATCCAGCTTGAATCCATAGCTGTCGATGAAAATTCGGGTAATGTCTTCGTCTGCGGCAGAGAAATCAATAAAATGTATATTTATGATGCTTCTCAGGGTAAGCTCAAAAAGATAGACTGGCTCGAACATAAGGAAAAGCTTATAAATCTCAACCAAACCCCGCCGCCGCCTATCCGCAGAGTCATAGCTGCCAATGAACTGGGGCAGATCATAGCCCTCGACGGCTTCGAATCTAAGATTTACATGTTCGACGGTGAGACCGGCAAGATTCTCTCTTCTCGTGATATTGAACTTTCTTCCGGCGGCAGGTGGCACGTTGCAGGCTATAATCACAATACGCACAAATTATTCCTCGCTACGGAAAATTCTAAAAGAAGGATAGATCAGGCTGCTGTGATTGATGTCACCGGCAATGACGACCTGGTCGTGAAAATGCCCGAGGGCTATTCCGAGCCCGTCGGCATCTGTTATAATATTAAACTGAATGAAACTTATATCACTTATGACAATAATCCGTCGGTGCATGTCATTGATTTTAATGAAAATGGCAAAATTGACGAGATAGCTGTCCCCGCCTTTGGCAATGACGCAACGGCTATCGATGTGAAGAATGACATTCTCTACATCGCGAGCTGGGCAAAGGGTGAAGTCGAAATAGTGGATCTGCGCGAGAGGAAGTTCCTCAGAAGGATAACCGACCTCGGTATAATCCCCCACATGTTCGCAATGTGCTTCAATCCGAATAACAACAAGCTGTACTATCCGCTCGGTGCAACGGCGGTCAACGGCTGTTTCGGCGCGGCGGTGACCATGCTCGATCCCGAAACAGAAGAAACCGAAAAAATCTACACCGGCTGGGCGCCAATAGATTTGATAGAAGTTAAAAAGAGGAACTCATTCATTCTATTCAACAATGAAGACCATTTTGCGGAAGTGAAATACGACGGAAGCGTTGAATTCTATCCTCTCCCATTCGATTTTCCCATCAGAACTATTTACGATCCCGAGGGTGATATATATTTATCTTACGGCGCTCATCAGAGCTACTGGCCCACTGTTTATATCTGGGGCGCTAAAAACGGAATTTTAAAAATTGACAAAGAATCATTCCAATTCTACGATCGCCGCATCCCTGCACAGTCTATGGATATGGAACTCGGCAAAAACGGCAAACTCTACATGGCTATGAACAATTGGGGGCGCCGGGAGCAGTTCATCGGCGTTCTTAAAGACGAAGTGCGTAAATTCGAGATCGGCGATAGGATCAAAACCGGCGACACAATCCAGCGCGAAACCACTCAGCGCCTTCTTGAGTACGATTCCGCCGCGCATAATCTGTATCTTGCCCGTGCCGCCGAAGAAGACAGCGATCCGAGCATCCTGCAGGAAATTGACCTCGACTCTAACAAAATGACAGCCAGATATGAAATAGGATTGAATGTTACAGATTTGCTAATAACGGAAAATAATATCTATACGGCTAATTTTGATTCGGACAATATAATTTATTTTGATAAAAATACTTATGATAAATCTGAAATTAAAACCGGGGATGGACCTTTGAAGCTCGAGCCGCTGAACGGCAGAGTCTATGTCCTCAATCATCATGGAAATTCCATCCAGGAAGTATCGAAGGATACCAAACCTGTTGAAATTCCTTACCTGGGTAAGCCAAATAATTTCTTTGCCTGGAAAGATAAGCTCATTATCACTTCTCATGGTAAAGAAAATATGCATATTATAGCTTACCATCCCAAAAGCGGGCAATTCGAGCTGCTTCATGAAGTTAACTATCCCTATGGCGAGACTTCCTTCGATACTTACAATTCCTCATTTTATATGAGCGGGCAGTTCGGCGACGCTGTATTCTCGATTACCAGAGCGAAAATCGACCAAAATGGTAAATTATGGATATCGGAGTTCTTGTCAGGTAAATTATATATCTTGGAATAAACAAGCGAGATATAATAAAAAAAAACAGGGTGTTGCTTTTCCAAAGTAAAAGTGACAAAATCCGGCTTAAACTACTGTCCTAATAACAGCAAACTCATTTTATCCAGGATTCACAATACAAACTTGCATTTGTGGCAAAAAACTGCTAACTCGTCTCAGAACGTCGAGGCTGACCCAAAAGTATAGAAAAGTCATTCCTGCGAATGTCTTTAGATCCTGCTTTAGCAGGGCAGGAATCTGATGAATATTGGTTCCCTCACTGAGCTAAAAAGGATGTTACACAAAATTTAGTGCTTATGAGTCAGCCTCAATTACCCTCTTTGAGGTGTGCCCGAGCGCAGTTGCAGCTCAGCGGAAACCACGCTTTAGCGGGGCGGGGGCGTGGTGGATTCTAATTTAACCCCACTGGTGCAAAATTTAAGTTTTTTATCTCAATACCACAAAACTTCCGTATTCAATTTTATTATTCATACGTATTGAGTAGAAATATATCCCTTCGGAAAGGTTTCCGGTGTTGATCTTTTCATGATAATTACCTGAAACTGCCACTTGCCTCCCGAAACTGGCGACCTTATTCCCGGAATAATCATAGATAGCGAATTTAATATTGCCAGGTTCCGAAATATTATGATTCAGGGTAACGGAATTCTCCGCCGGATTTGGACTTGCATAGCTGGTGGAAATGTTGTTTCTATCCTGATCCACACTAAGAGGCTCCTGTGTAGTAAATGTCCAATATTCCGACCAGGGACCATCGCCGCCTGCGTTTACAGCCTGAACACGCCACTGATAAGTTGTTGAATCTTCAAGATTATCAACATTATATTCAATCAATGTTTTGGAATCATTTGGTATCTCGTCATCATCGATTTCAAGCCAGCCATCCTGACGTTCCAGTTGGAATCGGTAACTGGCTGCCATATTAACAATTTCCCATCTGAAAGTTGGCTCAAGATCCGTATGTTTAGCGCTATCCTCTGGGAATAGAAGTCTTGGTGCTGTTTCAGGTGGAGGTGGAACCGTCTGAAACCGCCATGTTTCCGACCAAGGACCAAATCCGGATACATTTCTTGCTCGTACTTTCCATTTATAGTGACGAGACGGTACGAGGTTTTCGGGATCTGCCCAGGCAGTCGCATCGCCAGCATTAGTAACGGAATCATCCTCAAAAATAAGCAAACTCTGGGTGTCTTCAAATACCTGTACGTGGTAAGCGGTTGCTTTAAGATCGACTATCCATTTCAGCCTTACGTTAACAGGCTGATCTTTTGCTTCATCCTCGGGCTCGAGGAGTTGAACCGGTTCGTCCGGCGCATCGGATTTGATTGTAAAGGACCATGCGTCAGATGATTCGCCGCTGCCAGCGTCGTTTATAGCTGTCACGAACCATTCATATGTATATGGTGGAACAAGAATATGAGCGGTGTATGTCGTATCTTCCAAATTAGCCTCTAATAATACTTCATTAGTTTCAGGATTTATCAAATGAAATACATACTCATCGGTGTCGGGGATTTTATTCCATTTAAATGCAACCACGGTATCTTCTTCTATGGCACCATCTTCCGGCGAGATAAGCTGAACTTTCCCCGGTGGGAATTCAGCATCCAAAATGAAATTGCAGCATTCGTTCCAGTCATTTTCCCTGCTTGAAGAACCGAAATCGATGGTAGTCACAAAATTGCCTTTTTGCTGGCTGAAAAGGCTGGTAGTGATAGCAGCAAAGATCATCAAAAAAGTAACAATGTTTTTCATGTTGTTCTCCATATATATCTAATACAATTCATTTCCAAATGTAATACTGACCGTTAGAATAACATAAAAATCACAAAAAAGTTACATATAATTAAAATTTTAAATTTTAAGCGCAGTTAATGCAAATTGAAAAAATGTCTCATGGTTCTTTATTAGAAAAGTCGGGGTCGTTTTTTCCTAATTTTTTTTTCAAACATTTAGGGGAATTGTTATGAGTAACAAATTCAAACTTTTAACTTTAGCTTTTTTGTCGGTCTCTATGATGTTCTTCTTCGGATGCAGTGATGATGATAACGGAAATGGCACTGGACCTTTGAACGGCGACTATTACATGACCGCAGATTTATCCGGTGATCTCAACGGTTCTTTCGAAGCTCTTTCAGCAGCCTGTATTTACAATGCAAATACTATAGTTGGAGCTGAAGGAAATAACGAAAACTCTACAAATATATCAATCAACTCGCTCGCTGCTGATCTTTCGACAGCAGAAGGTGAAATGGATATTTCTCCGGAAAACCTTCTCGTCAATTTCAGCTATTTTGATAATGGTGACTCGAAAGTATTCACCGCTGTATCCGGTAAAGTTAACATCACATCAAATACGGATAACAGCATTACGGGAACTTTCGAATTTGAAGCTACTAATCAAGACGGAACTGAAAAAATTAGCGTTACTAACGGCGAATTTAGGGTAAGGAAATATTAAGTTTTCACATAAATCTTTAATTTGAAATCTTTCAAAAAATACCCCCCGGTTTAATTCGTAAATTTTTTAAATAATTAAAATTATGAATTTAACCGGGGGCATTAATGAATGTCAAGATAAAGAAAATATCAAAGCTGTCGCCATCAGCCAGCAAAGTGATATTAGCTCAAAAGGACAGTAATTTTGATGAATTTGGTTTTTCCGAAGGGGAAAAGAAATATATTACTAAAAAGATCAACGATGACAGTAAGTTAATATCATTAAATTATTACGATAAATGGGTTTTTATTCAGATAATCGAAAATGAAAAGCCAGCTTACCGTATTCATGAGGAAGCCCGAAAAGCCGCCAGCAGCCTTCACTCAAAAATAGCTGCAGAAAAGATAGAGAAAGTCCAGTTGTTGAATATAGCTGAAATTCGTACGGCATTGCTGCCTTTTGCGGAAGGGCTGGCGCTTAGCAACTATCAGTTCCTCAAGTATTTTGGAGATGCGAAGGATAAAGCTAATTCATTGAAAAACATAGATATATTCGATAAAGACATTGCCAAAAAAGATGTTGATATACTCCAAAATATTTTGGATGGCGCAACTCATGCCAGAGATCTTGTAAATGAACCCTTATCTTACCTAACAGCACCAAAATTAGCCGATGAGATAAGAAGTTTAGGAAAAGAAGCCGGATTTAAAGTTACTGTATTTAATAAAAAGAAGATCGAGCTGGAAAAAATGGGGGGGCTGCTGGCAGTTAACCGGGGCAGCATCGATCCGCCTACGTTTTCTATTCTTGAATGGAAACCGCCAAAAGCAAAAAATAAGAAACCAATAGTACTTGTCGGAAAGGGTGTTGTTTACGATACGGGCGGGTTGAGCCTGAAACCAACCAAAGGCAGTATGGACGAGATGAAATCCGACATGGCAGGCGCTGCGGCAGTCATCGGAACAATCTATGCCGCTGCAAAAAATGAGTTGCCGGTGCATGTGATTGGACTTGTTCCGGCGACTGATAACCGTCCTGACGGAAATGCCTATGCACCGGGAGATGTCATTAATATGCACAGCGGTATGACAGTGGAGGTTATGAATACCGACGCAGAGGGTAGAATGCTATTAGCTGATGCCCTTAGCTATGCTAAAAAGTACGAACCGGAATTAGTTATTGATCTGGCAACACTTACAGGCGCTGCGGCAGTGGCAATTGGCAGTCAGGGTATTGTCGGGATGACCAACGCCGAAAAAGATATTTTCAATAAATTGACTGAGAGCGGCAATAATGTCTACGAACGAATAGCCGAGTTCCCCTTCTGGGATGAATATTCCGAGATGCTTAAATCGGACATTGCCGATGTAAAGAATATCGGCGGCAGGGAAGCAGGTGCAATTACAGCCGGTAAATTCCTGGAGAAATTCACTGATTATCCGTATATCCATCTTGATATAGCAGGACCCGCGTTCATTAATAAAAATGACAGCTATCGCAGTAAAGGTGGTACCGGAGTCGGTGTTAGATTGCTCAATGATTTTTTGAAGAATTTTTAGAATTTGCGGATGTGCCACCACTGTCGGGTGTGGCACATCTGAGCCGTGTGAACCATTACACCAAAGAAATATTCCAATAATCAGAAAAAAAACTTTAAAAATTTGCAAATTTTCTATAATTTACAGATATATACTGGCAATATATCATTGGCATTTCCGAAATGTATCGAACGGACTCTATACCTGTTACAGTAACCAAAAATAAACAAAAGCTGCAAAGAACATGAAGAAAATTTTAATTTATATGTTAGTCATTTTACCGGCGGTGTATTTTGCCGGGTGCTACTATAATCCTACACGTCCGAAGCAGATTGAATGCCCAGAGCCAGAGCAGGACTGCTTCCCGGAGGTATGGAACGGTCTGGCTTTTGATACAACAAAGGAAGGGAACCAGGTAACCGGTTATTACTATAAAATTGAAACAGTCAAGCAGATAAATTCGCCGGATGATGAGTGGAGCTTTTCTTTTCTTGACAACAGAGTGGCTGCCCTGACTTATACTGATAAACACAAACAGAATATGATGCTGTCGCGAATGGTCGAGCCCAATCGATTCATGATGGAATCGGGAATGTATATTCCTAAGGACGGGCATGTTGGTAATTTGAGTACAAGCGGTGATTTTGCGGTTTTTGCGTCGAATGCGACGGAAGAGATAGATATTAATACCGCTACGGAAGAGGAGATCGAGGAATATTATCAGAATAAAGCCGATCGGGAATCTGATGAAGAAATAATGTATAAGCTGCCTTATTATGAGATCATGGGGAATGTGGATATTTACCGCGCGAAGATAAAAGGCAATGAATTGACGGATATCGAATCGATGGGCAGGGCTATCAATTATGATCTCTATACATGGGAGTCCCAGCCGGCGCTGACGCCGGACGGAAATGTGGTGTTCTATTCTTCCGACAGACCGGGCGGCTGCGGCGGAACGGATATCTGGTACACGATCAAGCAGCGGGACGGCTCGTGGAGCAAACCCATCAATGCGGGCGATGCGATAAATACTAACTGCGATGAATTGACGCCGTTCGTGACTAAGGACGGCGGTCAGCTTTTGTATTCCTCTGCCGGCGGTGCTGTTGTTGGCGGATATGACCTCTTCGAAGCGCAAATTGCAGATAAATTCTACAGAGATACACAGAGCGGGGATACCAATAAATTGAAGGGGAATACTTATTTTACGGAAGTCGAGAACATGCGCGCGCCAATGAACACCGAACATGACGAGATATACCCGTCGAGTCCGGGCGATCCTGATTCGATCTTATATTACAGTTCGAATCAGAATGCCGAGGAGACGAGTATTGTCTTGAGGAAGGGCGGTTTCGACATGTTTGTGCGGCATAAAATTACAATGGCATATCTTGCTGAAGAGAAGCGCAGGGAAGATGGCGAAGTCGAAACGGAACTCGAAGCTGAGCCGGATCTGGAGCAGGAACTTGAAATGCCGGACACTGAAAAATTGCCTGTTTTTGACGTAACAGGTAAGGTATATAATGAATTTACGCAGGAGCCGGTGAATAATGCGGATATTAAGGTTAGGGAAATTCCCGGCAGACAGATTGTGGACAGTACGAAAACCAATGAGGAAGGCGAGTATAAGATTCAATTGGATAAGGATAAGGAATTTGAGATAACCGCTCAAGCGAAGGATCTGTTCTTTGATTCTTTCAAGATAAGGGTAGATGAAGAAGATACTACCAAAACGGTGCAGAAGGATTTCTATCTGCCGATGAAATTTGAGCTTAGAGTGAATTTCCCGCTGGATAATCACACTGATCCTTATAAATATGTGCTCGACAGCAACGGCGTCGAAACTAACAGAACCTGGCAGCGGGAACTGGATCTGCTTGCAGAGAATATATTGATTTCTCGGGATAGGATTGAAAAGATAATACTGGTCGGGCACACTGACTATCTGGCGAGTGTTTCCTATAATCAGACTCTCGGCATGAATCGAGTTAAGTTTGTAATAAAAGAGCTAATTAAGCGGGGTGTGCCGGAAGATCTGCTCGAGGGCAGGTCGGCTGGCGAAGAAGAGCCTCTGGCAAGACGCCCCGGCGAGAATGAAAAAATGTACCGAAAGCGTCTGCGTCGTGTGACTTTGGAGAAAGTACTAGAGACAGAATAGCTGTTTTGATTGCAGATGCTTGACTTTTTTAAGTGACTTGTATAAACTTATTTTTTTAGGATAATGACACCTTTGAGATTTTTAATAATATTGACGGCAATTTTCCTGCTTGGATGCGGGATTATCGCAATATATTTGAACGGCGTGGTGTCTTCCGGGATGCCGTCGCTGGAGCAGCTTGAGAATCCGAGACAGGATCAGGCAACACAGGTTTTCAGCAGTAATGATAAACTGCTGGATCATTTTTATAAGCAACGCAGAGTAAAACTCGAACTCGAAGAGATACCGGAAGATTTCATAAACGGATTGATAGCCGTCGAAGACCGCCAGTTCTATAACCATTGGGGTATACATCTGAAGAGAATGTTTGCCGCAATGGTGAAAAATCTTATGGCTATGGGGATTGTCGAGGGAGGTTCGACTATCACGATGCAGCTTGCCCGCAATCAATGGCTTAATCAGAGAACTACTATCAAGCGGAAAATCCGCGAGATGTTCCTCGCAGTCGAGATAGAAAAAGCCTATTCCAAGGGCGAAATACTTGAGCTATATACTAACCAGGTGGCATTCGGTCGCGGCGCTTACGGCTTGCAGACTGCCGCAAGGACTTATTTTGACAAAGATGTCGATGAATTGAAAATTGAAGAGACAGCATTCCTCGTCGGCATTCTCAAAACACCGGAAAAATATAACGGCAGAGATATGGACGTCGCTGTCAGACGCAGGAACCTCGTGCTAAGATTGATGCATCAGCAGGGCTTTATTACAAATAGTCAATATATAAAAGCAAAGAAAAAGCCTATTAAACTTAGAGAAGGAACTTTCGAAACCACGAGGATGTCCGTAGCGCCTCATTATGTAGAGATGATAAGGCAGAAGTTCAGAAGGGATAATTCGGTTATAGATAAAAAATATGATCTTTATCGCGACGGATTGATAATTCATACAACATTGAACACAAAAGTCCAAAAATATGCGGAACAGGCTCTCGAAGAGCATCTCGTAGAATTTCAGAAACTATTCGACAGAAACTGGAATTGGCGCTGGCATCAAAAGCTGCTGGACACTTTACTAAGAGAAGCTATCAAAAAGCGCCCTGATTATAAATCCGCCGTACCAAATGAAAAGAAAGCCATGATAAATCGGCTGATGCGTGACGAGCAGTTTGTCGATTCCATGAAAAATGAATTTACTACGATACAGACCGGGCTGGTGGTTATCGAGCCGAAGACAGGCGCTATCCTTGCGATGGTGGGCGCTTCGCCGAAATATATGCGGGATCATCCCAATTCGCAATATTCTCTCAATCATGCCACACAAATCCGCCGGCAGCCCGGCTCAGCATTCAAACCGCTGGTATATTCCCTCTGCCTTGAAGCCGGTCTTACGCCGGACAGCTTAGTCGAATCCGGTCATTATACCTACGAACTTATAACCGGCGATAAGTGGACGCCCGGCGGTACACATGATTCCGCCGGAACCAAAGTAACGCTGCAGGAAGGTCTGAGGCGCTCTATCAACTCAGTAGCGGCGCGGCTGGTGACGCAGGTGATTAATCCGCGTGCGGTTGTGTCGCTTGCGAGAAGGATGGGTATAGATTCACCGCTGCATTCTGTTCCGGCGATAGCGCTTGGCGGCGGCGGCGAGGTCAAACCGATAGAACTCGTATCCGCCTATGGCACTTTCGCTTATAAGGGGTATCACGTCGAACCTTACTACATCAAAAAAATTGAAGACCGCTTCGGCAATGTCCTCTACGAGAAAAAGTCTGCAACACGCATTAGAGACGCCATGGAGAAGCAAACAGCAATAACAATGACGCGTATGATGCAGCAGGTTATTCAGGGCGGAACTGCTTGGCGTATAAAGAAATACTTTGACAAGACGGAATGCGCGGGCAAAACCGGCACCACTAACGGAAATACCGATGCCTGGTTCGTGGGATATACGCCGGAGTTGGTCGCGGGGCTCTGGGTAGGCTTTGACGATCAGAGAATAAGTTTCGGCAATTACGGACAGGGCGGTCAGGCGGCAGCGCCGGTCTGGGGTCGTCTCATGAATAAGATATATTCCGATAAGTCATTGCCATTTAAACAGAAGAAGTTCAACTTCAATACGATTGATTCCACGAGTGTGAAAAATATGCGCAAGCAAATGGATGATTATACACGCGAATTGATGGAAGAGCATAATATGGTAGAAGACGATGAGCAGAATAAAAAGAAAAATCAATTTCCTGAACTGCCAAAAAGAGAGCAGGAAGAGAGCGAAAATATCAACCAGGAGCAGTAATGGCGCGACGAGATTATAATTTTACGGACGGCAGAGAGCTTACGATTGGGACTATGTTTTGCATTGGCAGGAATTATTCCGCTCATGCAAAAGAGATGGGCGGCGAACCGGCAACGGATCCGGTAGTTTTCCTCAAGCCGCCGCAGGCTTACCTGCCGGACGGCAGTTCTTTGAAATTGCCTGATTTTTCGGAAAATGTCCATCATGAGCTCGAGCTGGTGGTGGTTATTGGCAGAGATTGTTCCAACATTGGAAGAGAGGAAGCTGCTTCATACATAGCCGGTTTCGGTGTTGGAATCGACTTCACTCTCCGCGATATTCAGGCGAAAGCTAAGGAGAAAGGGCATCCATGGGCAGTGGCAAAGGGTTTTACGGGAGCGGCGCCGATTTCGAAGATAGTTCCTTTTGAGGAAATTGGCAGCGCCGATCATGAATTCGAACTTGAACTCAAAATTAACGGAGAGCCCGGACAACGCGGCAATACAAGAGATATGGAGCGCCAGGTCAGCGTGTTAATTGAATATCTCTCGATTGTGTTCACTCTGAGAGCAGGCGATTGTATTTTCACAGGGACGCCGGAAGGTGTCGGGCAGGTCAGATCGGGCGATCACCTGGCTGCGGAACTGAAGGGTTATACTGAATTGAAAATTGATATTGATTAACCACCCCTTTTATTCCCCTCCTTACAAAGAAGGGGATTAAGGGGGGGGGTAGAAAAACTCGAACGAAATTTTGTAATATAAATAATAGTCAAAAATGAAAAAACTGATATTACTGACTTTAGCGGCGGCAATACTGTTATCTCTCTGGGGATGTGGCAGTTATACACGGATTGAAGAGGATACATATACCATTTCCCACAGAGATTCCACGGATAAATTCTTCGTGAAAAATGCGCCGGGAAACCGCGATAACGGAGTGATCTATCCATCCTCGCGGGAGTTCAAATCAGAGAGATACCTGCTGCAGGAAGACAGCGTGGTCATCAGGAAATATCCCGATTTCATCAGGCTTGGCGTTTTCGAGAGTGTCGGAACTTTCGGAACCGGCGGAGATAATGCGCTGGGATCAGGTATGTTTGGTATTTTCCATGATTGGGATAAGGACTGGCGGAATTTTCGGGGCAATTCGGATTATTTCTTCAGCGGCGGGATATACAGATTAGGTATAGGCGAATGGCGGCTGCGCTGGTTCCGTGATGCGCCTAATTGGACTTATGGTATACACCTGTACGAGACAATAATGCCCGATGCCAGAGTAGAGAAATGGCTGGTCAGCCCTTCATTTTACGTGAGAAAAAGATTTTTTCTCAAGGAAACTATTCCGTATCTGACTGTTACGCCTGCATTTGGGATAGGTTTCTGGCCCTCGCAGTATTTCAATGTATCCGCATCACTTGATCTGGGCTCGCTTTCCGGGTTGAATTTCAGGGCTTACGCAGGATTTGCCGCGGGCAGGAATCCCAGCAATTCGCCGCAGGTGGAACAGAGCCGCTTCACTGATGAAGCGCAGGATATTACATATCCATACGCGGGACTGGGCATCTCTTTCCTTGATTTTCTCAATCGCGTTGAAGAGACAAAGATAGAATGGAAAAACCATCCCCATTCCGGCTGGAATATTGGAGTGCTTCAGTGGGGATTTCTCGGAAGTTTAACCGGAGGATCTGACGATACGGATGAAGAGGATGAAGAAGCTCTTATCAATGGAATGCTTATCAGATTGCTTAATGCATCAACGGCTATCCCTGTGCTGAACAATAAGTTTTATGCAGGCACTTCGCTTGTGAATTTTGTCGGGCTTAATGAAGGCGAATGGGGTGCAGGCGTTCTGCCTATTCGTGTGGGATATTTTCAGACGGTGATCCCCGACGAGCTTATAATTGAACCTTTTATCGAATATAATTACTATCCGTCGAATTTCTTCCATACGGGCGGCAGGCTGAATCTCAGGATACATGAGTATTTCAATGTTAGCGCTGTTCTCGGCTATGCTGCCGGCAGCACTGAAGTAGATATGGGGAACCAAGTGAGGAATACTTTCGGTACGCCGCAGGAATTTTCCGGGGCATATTTCGGGGTGATGCTTAATGTTCCCGATAACATCTTTTATCCTCAACATTTACGATATAATAAAAAGGATAAATAATTATGGCGAAGAAGATGAAAATATTGACCATATTTTTAGCTGCACTGGCTATTATTATAACATCCTGCGCGACGGAATATTTCCTGCTGGATGAGCAAATGCCCGAGCGAATAGTAGGATACAAGATGACTTCGCTGGACAGCGTAGAAAAGATGAGAACCAATCAGTTCAAGATATACGAAGGCGGAATGTGTTCGCTAAGGAAAATGGAAGTGACACAGCTTCTCGCTGATTTCACAGTAGAAGTCGATGGCGGCGAGGGCATTCGCTTCGCCTTCAGGACTGTCCGAAATAAGTATGAGCAGCAGCCGAAAATCACTTTCGACTATACGCCTAAAGGCTCTGTCTTGAAAGAGAATAATGAAGTCATAGCTGATGTGGATTCGATCAAGCTCGATTATAATGAACCGAAGAGGGTTGTGATAAAAAATGACGGCAGGTATTATTACGTGACTGTAGATTGCGACACGGTACACACCGGTTACACACGCATGCCCGCAACCGAATATGTAATTATCGAGACATTGCCTGGCTCAAATGCAGTTCTATCCGGCATAGATTTTGCGGAAATACTTGAGAAGTTTTAAGTTAGCGGTCAGTTGTAACGCCTGACCGGACGGGAAAATTTCAGATGCGCCGCGCCTTGCAGGTGCGGCACATCTACCAATATTCATACGTTATTTGACAATTGATTAGCTATATTGGCGGATTTCTATGAGGCTTTATACGCTCTGACAATTAATAATAATTAATGAGAAATTAAGACGAAGCTCATAATTTTGACTTTGATAACATCAGTAATTCTACGCAAATTAAATCAAAATAGAGCGTAAATGTAAAAAAATTCTAAAGTCTTTGAGAAAAGTGTCGAATATTGTAATTAGACAGGATAAAAAAAATAATGTTGGCAGGACGCCCGATTATTAACAAACATACACGGAGGTTTTTATGCCAACAGCAATATCAGGTGGGTCGAAGATACGCACCAATATTCCGGCACAGAACGCATATAACTCATTGTTATCTGCCAATAATAACATAGCATTGCGACAGTTACGCCTCTCGACGGGTAAAAGGATCAATGCGGCAGCCGATGATGTTGCAGGCTACATTACATCGCGTTCATTGAGCGCAAGGAATGGCGCTCTGAAAGCAGCGCTGAATGCAACTGGCGAAGCTCTTAATGTAACGTCGATCACTCAGGACGCCCTCGATAATATCAACAATCTGCTTATCGATATTAAAGATAATGCAGCTACTGCTTCAAACGGCGCTCTGGGAACCGACGAAAAAGCAGCACTGGCAAAAAGTGCGTTCAGACTGTCACAGCAGGTACAGCTTGTTGTTGATTCGACAGTATTTGGCGGAAGTCAGCTCTTGCAGGGCGCTTACTCAGGTGACTTTACCATAGGTTATCTGGCTAATAATGACCTGCTTACTCTTGGTATTGACCTGACGACAAGTAACACCGATTTCAACGTTGAGGGCAATAATTTCAACCTGAACGCTACCGACGAGGCGGAAGCCGGAAGAACCGGCGACTTTGCAGGCGTAACAGGCTTAGACATGCAAAGCTTGAATGCTGTATCGACATCCGATCTGGGTGTCTTCAGCGAGGCAAATATTGCTACTACGCTGGGTAGTCTTGCGGATGCAGTGGATAATGTCAACAAAGTTGCATCTTATGTTGGCGGTATTCAGGTAAGATTGAACTCTCAGGAGGAATTGCTTAAATCGCAGACAACTAACTATGACGCCGCCATATCGAGGATCGAAGACGCAGATGTTGCAACCGAGCAGCTTGAATTGATCAAGTCTCAGTTCCTGCAACAGTCTTCGGTAATTTCGTTAGCGCAGGCTAATCAGAATCCGTCGACCTTCCTACAGCTCTTCAGCTAATGGTCGGCGATAAATATTGAAAACTGAAATAACCGGTGCAAAAGGCGGGTTGGAAATCCCCGCCTTTTGTAGGATTTATAAATAAAATGGTGAATTATAATGGCATCAGCAGCTCAAAAACTCGCAGCAAGCAAAGCTTACGGGAATAAAGGCGACGGCAAAATGCCCACCTATCTCGAACAGGAAGTTATGTCCTGGAGCAAGGAGAAGATCATCCTGAAAATGTATGATCTTTTTATCGTTAGCTGCAAGCGCAAGGATACTCATAAGATGAGCAAAGTGCTAATTGAATTGATGGGCGCTCTGAATTTCGAATATGAAGATACTTCGACGCGTTTGTACAGATTGTACGAATATTGTCAGAGATGTGTCTTTCAAAAAAAATATGACGAAGCGCTCGAAATTATAAGAGAGCTTAGAGATACATGGGCAAAAGCATTCAATCTGGAACAGCAGACGGTGAATAATGAGTAAAAGGTGCAAATATGGCTGATCTGTCAAGCATATTCCAAACCGGAGGCGGCGGGAACACCCAGTTGGATGAATTGGTGCAGTCATACAAAGCCTCCCGGCAGTCTGAAGTCAATCAATTAAACCAAAAGAAATCGGAATTGGAGACGAGGAAGAAGTTCTTCAATAATCTGAATTCGAAGTTCAATTCTTTGATCGCTCAGTTGGATAAATTCCAGGCTGATGGCGCCAACGAGGACTTTGTGACAAGGAAGGCCGCCTCGTCGAACACGGATGTTTTGACTGCCTCGGGGAATAGCGAGGCGGCGCTCGGCTCTAACCAGATAACTGTCAACCGACTTGCTTCAAGCGATATCCTTATTTCCGACAGAGTGAATCTTGACGATGCCTTCGGAGAAGCTGCCGGAACGAAGAGCTTCGATATTTCTGTCAATGGGAACACTACCACAGTAAATGCAACTTTCGATGGCTCGGAGACTAACGAAGAAGCTCTAAACAAAATTGTCGCTGCGGTCAATAACGCGGATGATACCGGCGTATCGGCTGCGTTTATCAAGGACACCGCTGATACCGGCAGATTGACGTTCAATGCTTCCGAAAGCGGTACCACCAATGCCATTACATTCACCGATACCGACGGAGTCCTTGCAAATGTCGGCTTGAACGCTTCGCTGTTTTCGGATCCGAATAACAGGACGGTCGTCGGCGATACTACTGCGGGATACCAGCGGGCGGATTCGGCGCAACTCAACGCATCGCTGAATATAAATGGAATAAATGTTGTCAGGGATTCAAATACGATCGACGACCTGTTGAGCGGCGTCACGTTGAATCTGCATAAGGCGCAGGAATCGGGCGATCAGCCGGTTTCTCTGACCACTGATATAGATACGGAAGCAGTAAAGAGTCTAATTGACGAATTTATTAACAAATATAATGATCTATTAAGTTTCTTACAATCCAACAAAAATCAGCAGCGGCAGGATCCTTCGGTCTCAAGTCTTTATACAAATGTCAGGAGAGTGGTATCGCAGGAAGTTACCGGACTTGAAGATGGCGTCCCGAGCTATCTGATGTCCGCGGGCATCGAGGTCGGATCCGACGGGAAGCTTTCCATTACCGATACGGATCAACTCGAGGAACTTCTTAAAGATGATCCCGGGCAGGTTGCTAATTTATTCACTTCGGCTGACGGCTTTGCCGCCAAGCTGGAATCAGCTATACAGAGTTTTACCGGCGAAGATGGTTTAATCAAAAGCAGGACAAAATCGCTTTCGGAACAAATTGACCGGACAGTAGAGAAGAAAGAAAAATTACAGGAACGTATTGACTCGAAAGCAGAAGCTCTAAGAGAAGAATATGAACGAGTGCTCAAAGTTTACCTGGAAGCAGAATCGCAATACCAGACTCTGCTTGATTATTCCGGCGGCGGCGGTTCATCCGGCGGCGGCTTATTCTAAGTTTATCAACTATAATTATTCTATGGAGGTCGCAAATGATTATTTCAATAGAAGGGTTACCTCCTATAGTTGTTCAGGAAATAGATAAAGAGCTAAGAACGAATGTTAGGGAAGGCGAACAGCAGGCTTCGGCGGAAATTGAGATTAACAGGGCATATGAAACAAAGAACAGAAACGTAAAGGAAAATAAAAATAAGCCCGTTAAGGATAATCAACAAAACGAAGGACAGAAAAAAATAGATTTCGACGAACTGGCTAAAAATATTAAAGGACTATTAGGCAATGACGATCTTTCAATTGAATTTTCACGGGATAAAGAGCTTAACAAGCTCATTCTCAAAATTATCGATAAAAAAACAGAAGAACTTATCAAGCAATTCCCGCCGGAAATTACATTGAAGATCGCAAGGATTGTAGCATCAACATTCGGAAGCGGACAGGTAACCAATGTCAAAGTTTGACAAGAACAAAATATACGGATTGCTGGATGATTTTTCCGGCAGAGCATACCAGATTGACAGGATATTGTCGAAAGACGATAAACTGCAGGAACAAGAGATAGATACATTGAATCGTTTATATGGTAAGAGAAAGGAAATCATAGAGAATCTGGAAAAAATTTTGAATTCTGAAGAAGGTTCGATATTTTTAAAGGAAAATCAGAACGATTGGCAGAGTAAAATTAATCCGGTCCTCGAGCTCGACAAAAGAAATCTGGACAAATTAAACTCAAGGGTAAAGGAGATAGGAGGCGATCTGAAGCAGTTAAATAAACAGAAATCCGTGTTAATTTACACTAAAGAAAAATAAATACTGAAATAAATCTGAGAAGAAAAAATGAAATTAGGACCAGTTCAACCGGGAAAACCAACAAACACTCAGAATGAAAAGAGTAAGGTAGAGAAAAACTATCAGACCAGCGAAGGAGCTTCGGTCAGTAAATCTACCGATAAACTGGAACTATCTGAGGAAGCCAAAAAATTAATACCGATCAAGCAAAAAATTGACGACGGTTTTTATAATAGCTATGAGACTATACGAAAAACCGCAATAAAAATACTGCAACAACTACCATCCGAAAATAATCAAAATCAATAAGAGGCTGTTTCATATATGTATGATAATTTTGAAAACGTCATTCTGAGCGCAGCGGAGTTGAGCTTGCGAAATCCCGCTTTAGCGGGGAATCCGGTATTCAACGGATTCCTGCCCTGCCAAAGCAGGTTCTAAAGACATTCGCAGGAATGACATTTCCTGACCTTCGGGAAAGTCTCTTTTTTGCTTCAATATTACCCTCCATTTTCACGTTTATTATACCAGACATTTTCAATTTTTTCCTTAGCGTAAAATTTTTGAATAACCCCTAATAGTTCATTAGAACTTGATCTGTATTACTAACATAATGATATTTAACAACTTAGCTGAACCGCCCCGTAAAGCCTTTGGCTTCACTCTCCTCCTTACAAAGGAGGGGAAAAGAAGGGGTGGGGGTAAATTTTTGGGAATAAGTGATTTATTCAAATATAAGTCTATTCAAATGCAAAATCTGGGATAAATTTTTGTTTATTTGTTAAAAATCATCAAAAGTGATATTTGCAATTTATTATGTTATAACAACTTGTAAAAATAATAGGTGCAATCGATAAAAATATTTGCATTTCTTTCATATTTTTTACATTTAGTAGAAAATTACTTATATTGATACACCGTTCATTGGATTTTTTACGCATAGTTAGGAGTATATAGAATGTCGAGAACGTTGAACAAAGTGATGCTGATCGGTAATGTAGGAAAGCACCCTGAGCTTAGGTACACCCCAAGCGGTATACCTGTTATCAATTTCAGACTTGCAACTTCCGAAGCAAAAAGAGGAAAGGACGGATCGATCAGAGAAAAGACCGACTGGCATACGGTCGTTGCATGGAGAGGATTGGCTGAAGTTATCAACAAAATAGTCAAAAAAGGGTCGAAGGTATATGTAGAAGGCAGAATTCAAACGAGAAATTTCCAGGATAAAAACGGTAGGAGAAGACATGTCGTGGAAGTTCTCGCACACCATCTTCTTATACTTGATAATCGCAAAAATAGAAACGAGCAAAAAGATCAGGATGAATCAGCTCAGAACCATGCCGAGAGTACGGACAATAATGACAGTGAGATACTCGACAGCTATGATAACTTCGATGGCGGCGATACGGATTATACTGACGATGATTATGACGACAATAACAAGGATTCTAATAAATCCGACGGCAATGACATTTTGTTTTGAAAATTATACCATAATTAAATTTTCCTCAAAAAGTAATAACTTCTTAGATGTTAATAATTTGTGGAAAAGTAATTTATTAAAAATGCAAAAATTTTATTAATTTACCAATAAAAAACTTTGCATTTATGGTACGTCACAACTCAAAAAATCAACTCAGCATCGAGGAATTTAAGACTCCTTTTCAAAAAAGTCTTAATCCGGAAAACAGATGGGCAAAATTAAGCTTGCAGATTCCCTGGGATAAGCTTGCGGAAATTTACTATGGAAATATGTCTAAAGATCAGGGCGCTCCGTGCCGTGATGCCCGCATGGTAATCGGAGCTATGATAATAAAACATAAGCTGAATCTTTCCGACGAGGAGACAGTCAGACAGATTCAGGAGAACCCGTACATGCAATATTTTCTTGGTTTTACAGGCTTCACCGAGGAACCGGTATTCGTACCAAGTTTGTTCGTAGAAATCCGCAAACGTCTTGGCGCAGATAAATTCGATGAAATGAACAAGGAAATCATGGATAAAGCTTTTTCTGGGGATAAAAAGTCAAAACAAGGTAGAAATAAAACTACACCGGCAGGAGGCTCTTCAACGGGCGATGGCAGCAGTGATAATAGTGATAAGGACAGTCCGAATAAAGGAAAATTAATCCTGGATGCGACGGTAGCTGAGCAGGCAATAAAATATCCTAATGAGATCTTGAACTGCTCAATGACAGCCGCCAGGAAAGCGAACGCCTGATAGATATGTTATATGAAAAGACCGATCTGACCACGAAGCCGCGAACTTATCGTCGCAAAGCGCGCAATGACTTTTTATCGACAGCAAAGAAAAAGAAAAAAAGCAAGAAAGAACTAAGGAAAGCAATAGGCAAGCAACTCCGTTACCTGAGAAGGAATTTATCTCACATAGAAAAATTACTTGACATGATTGGCGAAAGCCGCTTTCCATTAACAGCGCGAGATCAGCAAATATACTGGGTGATCCAAGAGATCTACAGGCAGCAAAAGCAGATGTACGATGATCGTATAAACCGGTGCGGCGACAGAATAGTAAGCATAAGCCAACCGCATGTCAGACCGATAATTCGAGGGAAAACTACGCAAAACATAGGGGAGTTGGATAGCATGTATCTTTTTCGTAATGAATATCGTGGAGTTGAGTACTAAAAAAATTAATTCTTTTTTTATTTTTCAATAAAAGGCAAAATTTTAAAATTTAAATTCATTTTAATCAAAAAAATTAATTTTAGATAAAAACTGTAGTTTTTGAGGAAACCTTAAATAATATCTCTATAGCAATAAAACATTAAAACAGAATTAGTTACTGGTAATTTCAACACTTTTAATATCATAATTTTTAATTTTTTTTATTAGAAAAAAAATTAAATGAAATGTTAACATTACAGTCTGATACTGTGATTTAACGGAGGAGGTGTAAATTATTAACTATTTTATGAAAGATAATAAAACTATAATAAATTATAGGATATTAGCTGAATCAATTTTACAATATTTTGATAGAAAATAATGGCGGTATTCACTAAGCACCCGTATATTATTAATTTACATCGTTTATTATTTTAATGAATTAAATAATTTTACTTTTCGTTTATATTTTATTAATTTTGTTGTATCCGTTGGAGGTGCTTAGCCGAGTAAGGCGAAGCTGAGAAAAACTCCTGGAACCTGAACAGGTTAATGCCTGCGTAGGGAAACGGTGCTAAGACCACCACAAAGACTTTTCTCAGTAAAACCCTTGCCGGTTGTAAGACTCCATAAGTTAATTGTAGAATAAATTTATATGGAGATCATTATGAACCGGATTTTTTTCTCACTCATTTTACTTACGGTCTTACCCGTATTCCTTTTTTCGCAAAAGGAAAATGGAAAGGAGGAAGATTCACTCAAGGTATACACTGTACCCAGCATTACGGTATCCACCAATCGGGTGGAAGAGAATAAATCGCCCGTGCCTTTCTCTGAAATTACCGAGTCCGATATACAGATGAAATATACAAACGAAGATGTGCCCCAGTTTATGAAGGGATTGCCTTCGATTCACGTATATTCTTATAACGGGAATAATATCGGCTACTCGGAGCTTAATATGCGTGGTTTTGATCAGCGTCGGATCTCTGTTATGATTAACGGCGTACCGCAAAATGACCCCGAAGACCATAATGTCTATTGGATCGATTTCCCCGATCTGGCGGAAAGTCTGGAGAATATCCAAATACAACGCGGCGCGGGGATAAGCACCTACGGCGCCGCGGCTATCGGCGGAAGCATTAACCTGCAGACGTCAAATTTCACCCAGAGGCAGAAACTCAAGATAAGTACCGGGCTTGGCTGGCAGGAATACGCATCTTCCGGTGATACCAAGTACGAGCAGGCTATGAGCAAATATATGGCTGAATTTTCTTCAGGAATGGTTGGCGATTACGCGTTTTACGGCAGATTGTCCAAAGTAAATACCATCGGCTACCGCGACCGCTCATGGGCTAATTTGAACAGTTTTTTCTTCAGCGGCGCCCGCTTTGATGATAATTTTACTACTCAGATCAACATTTTTGGCGGACCGCTGAGAGACGGGCTCGTCTATAACGGGCTGCCCAAAAAATGGGTCGATGACCTTGCTAAAAGAAGAAAGAATCTCGCTTATGCAGGATTTGCATACGATTCTACCGGTAGAAATATACTTTATACTACCGAACGCCGCCCCCAGGAAGAGGAATATTTTTCTCAGCCGCATTATGAATTGCTCAACGACTGGCAAATCAATGAAAACATCGCATTGAAATCGACCCTGTTTTATTATACCGGCGACGGATATTTTGATTATGATGAGTCCTGGGCTGGTCCTGAGCAATTCCGATTGAAACCGGAATATGGCTATGATACTACACTAAGTCCGGAGCGGGCAATTGTAAGAGCTTATGTCGGCAATAAACACGGCGGCTGGATACCACGTCTGGTACTGGATCATAAAAGGGGAACATTCACTGCGGGAGCCGAGATAAGGCTCCATCGTTCCGATCATTGGGGTAAGATCCTTCATGCTGCTAATCTACCGAGTGATTTAAATCCCGATTATAAATTCTATAGTTATGATGGTGTGAGAGATATATTCTCTCTCTTTGTATCGGAGCAGTATGAATTGTCCGATGAACTGCTCGTCAGCGCTGAATTGCAGGGTGTAAGGCATACTTACGCCATCGAAAATGAGAAGAAAGGAAAAGTATATGCGAAATATCTTAGCGGGGAAGTCGGCGGCGGCATTGACACTGTAAGCGGCGGCGGCAGGCTGTTTACTACCGTCTGGTGGTTCTTGAATCCCCGGCTCGGAGCTACATGGAATTATAAAGAGAATATGAGAGTTTACGGCTCGGCGGCGTTTACTCAGCGCGACCCCCGCATGAAAAATCTGTATAATGCCTCTTCCGCTTACTGGGGCGATAAGCCGCTGTTTGAATCGGACACTCTTGAGGACGGCACGGATGTTTATGATTTTTCTAATCCGATTGTAAAATCGGAGAAGATGCTCGATCTGGAACTGGGTTGGAATTATCGCGACGAGCGTTATAATTTTCGGGTGAACGGCTTCTGGATGGAATATTTCGATGAACTTGTGAAAAGCGGCAAAGTGGATATTCACGGCGAACCGATTGACGGTAATGCGCCTCGCTCGCGACACGCAGGAATTGAATTGCAAGGAACGGCTTTGCTTTTAGAAGGTAAATACGGGAAACTGAAACTACACGCCAATTCAACTATTAGCCGGAATGAGATAATCGAGTATAATTATTTGCTTGGCAAGGAAAACGGCAGAGATATAACAGTCCCGCTGGGCGGTAATTCCATAGCGGGCTTCCCAGATTTTATGGCTAATTTCGGATTTTCTTATCAATATAAAAATGCCTATATATCTCTTGACGGGCATCATATTGGTGAATATCGCACGGACAGCTTCGGCGATATGCTGCAGAATAATCAGACTCTGATAAATCACTTACAGAATAAAGGAACATATTATTATGACAATGTTCTAGAGCCTTACACAGTGATGAATCTCGATCTTGCTTATACTATCGAGAATGTTTTCAAATTCCGCAAGTTGAGATTCCATCTGCGAGTGAATAATCTGCTTAATGAAATTTACGCCGCAGGGGCGGAAGGTATGGAATTCTTCCCCGGCGCAGAGAGAAATGTGTTTATGAACGTTGATTTTGAGTTCTGATGTGGAAATCCCCTTTATCCTCTCCAAAAAAAGGGGGGGGATTTAGGGGTAATTTTTGGAATTAAACTTTCAATTCAAAGCCATCAATTAATTCATAAATTATGTTATGAATTATTAACAAATAATTTTTTGTCTACGCATTCTTTTAAAAAATAATGATAGACATAAATAACATAAGTAAAATTAAAATTCGCTTCTACGAAGAGCTTAATGATTTGCTGCCTGAGAATAAACGAAAAATCACCTTTGAATTGAATCCACAGATCGGGCAATCAGTGAAGGATTTGATAGAAGCGCAGGGGGTGCCGCATACTGAAGTCGATTTGATCCTTGTAAATGGCGAATCTGTTGGATTTGAATATATAGTCAATCCCGGCGATAGAATTTCGGTTTATCCGAATTTTGAAGCTCTGGATATTTCGGAAGTTACGAAATTACGCGAAAAACCGCTGCGTGATACAAAATTCATTGTGGATGTAAATCTTGGCAAGCTTGCGAAATATCTACGACTGCTGGGATTTGATACAATCTATAGGAATGATCTTGAAGACGTTGAAATTGTCGAAATAGCCAACGAAAAGCAACGTATTATCATAACTCGTGATCTTGGAATCCTTAAGAGGAATGAAGTGCGGCGCGGATATTTCGTTCGAAGTCAGGATCCAATCAAGCAGGCAAAAGAAGTTGTAAGGAAATTTGATCTGGTAAATTCTGTGCAGCCATTTAGTTTATGTCTTGATTGCAATGGAAAACTCGAAGAGGTAAGCAAAGATGAGATTGCCGACCGGCTCTTGCCCGGAACTAAAAAAAACTTTAAAATATTCCATATCTGTGCAAACTGCCGAAAGATATACTGGGAAGGAAGCCACCATGAAAGGATGCGGAGGATAGTAGAAGAAATATTATCATCATAATCTTATTATTTTCTTCTTGCGAGTTCATTTGCATATCTAAGTCCATAAGATTCTTTGTTTTCCTGCAGCCAATCGGTTAATTTGGTAGTTCCGACAGGCTCAGTCTTTACATATAGTTTGTTGGACATGAGACCATCAATTTTTTGTTTTGTGATAACGTTGTCTCTGAGGAAAAATCCCATCAAATTACCTGCCGTAGATGCAAGTATTGGAGATAGTTTGACTATAGGTCTTTTGACGTTGATGATGTCCATGATTTTTTCGATCAATTCTCGATATTCGAAAGTTTCCGGTCCGATGGCGTTTACAATAGTATCTTCGCTTGATTCTGCTTGTTCGACAGCGAGTTTGGAGAAATCTTCGGCGTAAATTGGCTGCAATCTGTACTTTCCATCGCCGAAAATTCCGAATATAGGAAATTTTCTTATCTTCCAAGTGATGTTGTTTAGAAGTATATCATCAATCGCAAAAATTACAGCAGGACGTAGAATAGCAAACGGAATATCCGTATTGCTCAATTCCTTTTCGACTATGGCTTTTCCTTTGCTTATGAGACAATTTCAAGTGATTTATCCGCCTGATCGGCAAATCTGAGTGCAGCGAAGTTGAGCTTGCGAAATCCCGCTTCAGCGGGGAATTCAGTATTCATCAAATTCCTGCCCCTGCTAAAGCAGGGTCTAAAGAGATTCGCAGGAATGACATTCACTAACTTATAGGGACAGCCCCTTGAATCCATGTTCTGTCAGTATCTTTCAACTTCGAAGTTCGAAACACCCCCGGATATCTTGATGAATACCTTCTTCTTACTTTCGTTAAACTCGGGGGTCTTGTATTTTCCTTCGCCGTATGATGTAAATGTTTTAACAGTATCGCCTTTTTGAAACCGAAAAAAGTATTTTCCTTCGCCGTATGATGTGAATCCGTAGAAATCCCTGTTGGATAGTCCGGTTTTCGAAAATATAGCGCATCCGGAGGATTTCGGAACAGAGATCTCGAAGTTCGCTGCGCCGGCTTCCACTTCCAGATTTGTCGTATCAGTCCTGTTGCCTACCTTTAGTTCCATATCCGCTGCGCCGGCTTTTAACTCAACATTACGAACCATATATTCGCTCAGATCGCAATCTATGTCCGAAGCTCCGACCTTCATGAAAAGATTCCAGTACAGATCAGGATTCAGATTTATCTCAGCTTCTCTTTCTTTTTGTATTCCTTTGAAAAATTTGCTTTTTGTGTCAAATTTGCAGCTTACATCCACGCTTTTGCCGTCATCGGATACAGTGTAGTTAATGTCGCGGCTTGTGCCGCTGGCTTTGATCTTTACAAGATCGCTGGTTGTGCCGCCGAATTCAAATTTTCCCGCACCGCCCTTGAAATTGAAATTGGCAGAGCGGTACGCTGAGTCAAAAGGGACCGTCAATACCGACGGTTCTTCTCCTTCCTCGTATTCTTCATCATTTCCGTAGAATTCGATTTCATCTTTGTCATCGTCGTCGTCATCGAACATATCAAACTTCCAGTTGATCGTGACCAGACCTATTATCAACAGCGCTGCAAGTATGCCGGATAAGCCTGCCAGTATGCTTTTTACGATCTGCGGCACTTTTAGCAGGGCAATGCCCCATATTATAAGAACTATGGGCCAGTATTGCAACATGTTGTCGATTTTGAATTCCATGACGTCAATATTGTCGAGCAGGAAAAACAGCCCTAAGAAAATCAGCAGGCTTCCCCAGAAAATTCCTGATGCTTTCATCGTTCTACCTCCTGGTAAGAGTCGTTGTTTTTGTGTAAATTTTTATAAAGTATATAAGCGCCGAAACCTATTACTGCGAGCGGCCAGACATGTCCGAATGACAACCAGCCGGCAATATTATCCAGTAAAAACAGTATGCCGACAGCGATGAGTATTATTGCGGCGACTACGCTGCGGTCGGTTCGGTCTTTGTGTTCATCGCAGGGATACTCTTCATAGCCTTGCCCATCGCATTGTTCGGTGTGATATTCTGCATAGCCCCTGACTTTTTCCTCGTCGGGAACGATGATCCACAGTACGATATATGCGACAATGCTCAATCCCCAGCCGAGGGTGGTTATTATGAACAGCGCCCTGACTATGACGGGATCGATGTCGAAGTAGCCGGCTATTCCGCCGGAAACGCCGCCTATCATTCTGTCTTTTCGCGATCTGTAAAGTCTTTTTCTCATATTGATTTTTCCAATTATTTTGAAAAATTTCTACTAAGAGTACGTTGCATTTTGTAATAAAGTTGCAAGGATTGTTAAATTATTAATTTGATTTGAATTAATAATTGTATATAACCACAAATTTAATTACTTTTATAGGAATTTACTTTTTTAGAGAAAAGTTACAGGAATTCAAGTCATGTTACATTATCATTCGGTAGTAATCTTCGTAAATGATGTCGAAAGATCGAAGGATTTCTATGAGAATACACTGGATCAACAACTGGAATTCGATTTTGGGAAAAATGTAGGATTTACCTCGGGTATAACTCTTTGGGAAATCACTACCGGGCATGTTATACCGGATAGTTTGAAGGATAAGGTGAAAGCGCCGGGGAATAGATTCGAATTGTACTTTGAGACGGAAGATATCCAGGATACTTTCGCAAAGCTGAAGGAAAGAGGCGTTGAATTTATGCATGAGATACATGAAGAGCCATGGGGGCAATTCAGTGCTCGCTTCTTCGACCCGGACGGGCATTTACTGGAAGTAGGGGAGACGTTGGATACATTCGTTAAAAGAATATATGAAGAAACCGGCTCGGTAAAGGAAACATCGAAAAGGACAACTATTCCCGAAGAAATGTTGAAGCAGATTATAGAGAATTTTTAGTTTTTATTGTGTTTGTAAAACTTAGAATTAATTCGTCAAAAGCAAATATTTGTAAATAAACTTAAAGAAAATATGTACCCATTAATTGCAATGATAGTAAGCTTTCTCCTGCTGATGCCTGTCGTAAAGGATGTGGCTTATAATAATGTGCAGCATATTGGCGCTATGAAGCGATTTATTAAAGATGCTGAGATCTCGTCTTTGATAAATCTTGATGAAATAGAACCCAAAGAAGAACTGTATGCGCTTGGTGCGGTTGGGGAGCTGAAAGGTGAGATACTCGTGATTGACGGTGAGCCTTATATTGCATCTGTCAAAAATAATAAGATTGATATCAAAAATGATTTTAATACGGGGGCGGCACTGCTTGTTTATTCTTACGTGAGTAATTGGCGGGAAGTGGAGATACCTGATGAAATAAATGAGCAAGGGGCAATCGAAGATTTTATACGAAGCGCCGCAACTGAAATGGGACTTGATGAAGACAGCGCTTTCCCCTTCATGATTGAAGGTGAAATCAATTATGCGAAATGGCATGTTATCGACTGGGTAGAAGGCGATACCGTGCATACTCACGAAAAACACAGGACTTCAGGCTTGCAGGGGGAAATACAGCAAGAGAAGGCAAAGATCCTGGGCTTTTATTCGGAAAATCATAAAGGGATATTCACTCATCATACTTCGAATATGCATGTTCATGTGCTGTCGAATGATGAGAAAATTGCGGGACATATTGATGAGCTCAGGTTGAATGGGGAGGCTGTGTTGAAGTTACCAGCTTTTGAGTGAATAGATTATGTAAATAAATTTAATACGTTTTTACTGGGCGGTTAACGGTCGACGGCTAACGTTACCCCAAATTATATTCAAGGATTTTTCATAATTTAAATTAATATTTATGAAATTTTTATTTACCACGCTTATTGTTATATTATTTATTAATTCAGTTGAAGCTGATGATGCCCAGCCTTATGTGGAATGGGTAAGGCAATTAAAGGGTGCCGGGGATAAAAATTCTGTGCATGCTATTGATTCCTCAGGTAATATTATTGTGGGCGGGTATTTTTCCGATACTCTGGAATTTGAAGACGGCAGGCAGATCATTAGCGAAGATTCGAATGATATTTTTTTTGCCAAATATAATTCGAGGGGGAAGCTTCTCGCTGTGAATCAATTTGGTGGAGAAGGTAACCAGATCGTCAGCGATATTGCGGTGGATGTAAGTGAGAATTATCATCTGACGGGCAGTTTTGATAATGTTATTGATCTTGGAAATGGATTTGAGAAAAATCTTGAAGATGGTGATTTCGGATTCTTTTATGCTGAGATTGATAGCAGCGGAAATTGTCAAAATGCGGTTTTTGCTGAATGTGACAGAGCCATAGGAGGGAAATCGATAGCGGCAAATAATTCGGGAGATATTTTTATAGCCGGAGATTTTGCAGGGATAGCGGAATTTGACGGTGGAAATTCGATAGAAGCGGAAGGAAAAACTGATATATTCGTTCTTAAAATTTCTGATGGGGGAATATCCTGGATTAAAACAATTAATGGCGAAGAGGATGTTACTGCTTCTGCTGTATATACTGATGATGATGGGAATGTATATCTTACGGGAGATTTTATTGGGACTATTGATTTTGGCAATGGCAATGAACTAAGCAGCCGAGGGAAGGAAGATTCGTTTTTTGCGAAGTATGACGGCGATGGCAATGTTTCCGGTATCCACCAGATTGGCGGATTGGCGAATGATGCGGGGAAAGGTGTTTATGTTGATGATAACAATAATATATTTGCCAGTGGGTATTTCTCTGAGACTGCGAATTTCGGTAAGGATATAAAATTTGCAAGCTTTGGCGGCTATGATAATTATGCTGCCAAATATGATGAAAACATGGATAATATTTGGGTTGTGCAGACCGGCGGACCGTGGAAAGATGAAGCTTTGACGATTAACGGTTTTTATGGTGAATATCTCTTGTATGGCGGGATATATCAGTCGAATGGGATATTCGGCGGCGGGCTGCGTTCGACAAGCCGCGGTGGCGATGACATTTATATTATCAAGCTCGATAAAGAGGGTGCGCCGGAATGGGGGTATTTCGCAGGAGGAACAGAGAATGAGTATCTGAATGACGTTGCCGTTAGAAGCAGGCAAGAGATATATGCAACGGGGAAATTCGATGATTCGGTGGAATTTTCGCATAAGTATAAATTGAGGAATAACAGGGGGCGGGATGTATTTCTTATGAAGCTGACGGAATGCGGGCAGTCGAGTATTAATTATCCTTGGCAGCATGGAAATTTTAATATGAAATTTGCGGGATCAGCAAAACCTGAAGGCAGAAAAATGAGATTGACGCCTGCAGAGAAAGCTATGGCAGGCGCGGCATGGTTTAGCAAGAAAATTCCCGTGCGGAATGGCTTCACGACGGAATTTACTTTCAGGCTTTCGGAAGGACAATTTGCCGATGATAATTCTGCGCCAGGTGCGGACGGTATTGCTTTTGTAATTCAGAGTAACGCCGATAATGAAATAGGTGTTTCCGGCGGTGGCATTGGGTTTGAAGGTATACCAAATTCCGCGGCGATAGAATTTGATACGCACGGGAATTCTTCAAGAAATATTAATGATCCTAACTCAAACCACATAGCCGTTTTCTCAAACGGAACAGAGCCGAATTCGAATAATCACAATACAACAGCGCAGCTTGGCGCAGCGACAGATATTGTTGATTTTCGCGCGGATAGCAATGTTTATTATGTAAGGATAGAATATGACGCTGCGGGTGAAGAACTGCGTGTGTTTTTGGATACGACAGGAAATTTCTATGAGCCGGCGCTGGTTATTACTGATTTTAAGCTTCACGAGTTGATAAATTTGGAAGATGGGTTTTATTCTTATGCCGGATTTACGGCGGGTACCGGGAGCGGGTACGAGGTGCATGAAATACTTGACTGGCATCTGTGTAATGAGCAGTTTGAACCTGTCGTCGGTGTTGAGCGGTCTGCTGATCGGGAAGAGAAGGTTATATCGAATTATCCCAATCCCTTTTCAAGGACTACGACTATAAAATATCAAATCGGGAAGGCGGGATATGCGGAATTGAGTGTTTATGATGTGTTTGGGAAGAAGGCGGCGCAACTGGCGGATGAATATCATCAAGCAGGTGAGTATTCGGTCGAGTTTGATGGGGCGGATTGTGAGAGTGGAGTGTATTATTATATTCTTGAAGTCAATAGTGAAAAACAAGAAGGTAAATTTATTTTGATTAAATAAACGTACCTTCTTGTATGGATTTCATCCGTCAGCTTCTTTGTTAAATCCTTCTTTCGGGGTGATGCCGCCCGCTATAATAGCTGACAGCGCTATTTTGAAGATGTCACCGATGACGAAAGGTATAGCGCCCATGCCGAGCAGTTCCATGAATCCGATGGATTGACCTTTTATCAAGGAAAGCCAAAGATTGAGCTGTAAAAGTCCGGGAGCGTAAACTAAGATGAAATTCGCAAAGAGCATCAAAGCAAGCATATTGATGAATTTGCGGGATTTGACGTATTTGTCGACAAAATATCCAAGAAAAAATGCCGCTATGATGAAGCCTATGATATAGCCGCCGGTAGGTCCTGCGAGCGCTGCGATTCCGCCAGTCCAGTTTGCGAACCATGGAACGCCGGCGATGCCTAATGTTACATACAATATCTGGCTGATGCCGCCCCACGATCTGCCCAGTAATATGGCGCTGAAGAATACGGCGAAAGTCTGTCCGGTGATAGGTACCGGGCTGATCGGCAGATAAAACTTTACCTGTGCAAGTAAGCCTGTGACTAATGCGAAACCGAGAGCTAAGAGCAATTTCTGGGTCAGCGCTATATCGCGGCTCCATTTGAAATAGCTGAGGCGCGCGGGTTTGAAGTTCTCTGCGTAGGTAGTTAGTTCCATGCTTAGCTTTCCTTGATGATTTTTTGGTACATATAATTTTTAAAATTGCAATATAAATAATAAGATTAAATTTTCAATGATTTTTGATTTTCAATGTACGTGTTTTTGAAGTTAGGTTTCAATTTGACGGCATGGTGTTTCAATTGGTTTAGTTCGTGCAGGCGCGGTTTTCAAAGAACTGTAATTCTGTTTGACGCCAAATGACACCGCTTTTTTAGTGGTATCAATTTTGGCTGCTGATTGAAGAAATTATCAATGTGCAATTTACAATTCTGGTGATGGGATGGCGATGTTGAAATCCTACGGATTTCTGTCAGGGGTCGGGGGTTTGGGATCGGGGGTCGGTAAGAGGTGCTATCCCGTAGGGATTGGATGTTAGTAGAAAAGATGTCCCAGGTATGGGTTGTTATCCCGAAGGGATTAAACGGTAGTGGGCGGATGAGTGGCGTTGAAATCCTGCGGATTTCGTTCCAGGGTTAAGGGATATTCAATTACGAATTAAAAATTACGAACGAGGAATTGAAGAGTCCACCCCGTCATGTCTGCGGCGTGCCACCCCTCAATGAGGGGAATATAAATGAGTTAGCTGTTTTTTGCCACAAATGCAATTTCTGTATTGTGAATCCGCGATAAATGTCACAGGGAACAAAATTCTCTGTGACATTTTTTATACTGATGTGCACTCACGGCTGATTCTTCTTCACAAAAGCCCGCTTAGATAAAACCGATGCAGATCCAAATACACCTATTGCTCCATCCACCGAAGTTAAAATTGATTCATGGAAAATCGACCGCTGATACTGCAAAAACCAGCGGATAAAGTTAATATCCGGCACATAAAGGGAAATATTGTGCAATCCGTACCACTTAAGACCATTCCATACTACCGGCACCTCATTATTAGGAATCGGTCCTATCCAATTAGCAACATCCCTGTACTCGTCAGATTCATCATCCCATGGACGCTCTATGCGGCGGTTCTTTTCCTCGGTCGGAGGCGTCAAATATTTCCCGTAACCGGTTGTATCAAGACAGGTTACTGTCAGCAAATACCCCAGTGCCGGCGAGACATTTTCCCATTTGAATTTAATTGAATCTACCGCCGGCAAATTCAAAGTATCTTGTGGATATTGAATTGTATCTTTTGGCGGGGTAATCCAGTCAAATCTGCGGGGCGTCATGGTGTTGCCTGTTGCTATTGAGCCGTCAGGTAAAGTGATCTCAAGATAATATTTCTTTTGCGGCTTCACCAGAACCGTTGTGTCAGGATAATAAAATCCTGGTTTAAGAGTATCGCGGAACTCGAGCACATACTCATTTCCCTCATCATCGGTGATCTTAACATTGGCATCGCTGATCAGACTTCCCTTATAATCAAAACTATCCTTAACAGGCTGTGATTGCTGAATGATAATATTCTCTATCGGCTTATCCACTATCAGAAGCGCCTCGACATAGTATTTTGGAACATATTTGTCCGGCGGCAGGTCTTCGCATGAAAACAGGAAAACCACTGCTAAAAGAGAGAATATCACTATTATCAGACTTTTTCTCATCATCTATTCTCCGCAAATCTTATTTCAAATGACAAAGTCGGAAGTATTGGCAGCAGCCGCACATCTTTCACAGCGGTACCGTCCGACCGTGTATCGTAATATCTGAACCATATATCCCGGCGGTTGTAGACATTGAATATATCCAGGGTCAACCGCGCCGGCAGATCAAAAATTTCAAACATATATGATCCGTTCAAATTCAACTGATGCGACGGCGGCAGCCTTAGACCATATCTCTGCGAAGGAACCATCACCCCCTGCCCATAGTTCTGTTCCGGCAGGCGTATCTGAAATCTCGATGTCGCCCCGGTGTATGACTGCCCGGATTGAAAGACGAAGGTCCCGCCAAATTCCCAGTGATCATTCAGCTTATACTGTCCTACGATTTTAAAATCGTGCCTGCGGTCATATTTCGGTCTGAATTCCTCACCATCATTTATTTCATCAAATTTATTGGTTATAAAACCCAGCGCATATCCAGCCCAACCGGTAAATTTACCGATTTTTTTGCTCAGAAATACTTCAGCGCCATAAGACCAACCGTCGCCCGTGAAAAATACATCTGCTGTCGTATTCGACTGTTCATACTGGAACCTGTTGATCTCATTAAGATTGAACATCCTCTTGTAGTATACGTCAAAATCAAGCTCATATCCTTCGAAAGGTTTGGTTTCCAGACTAAGAATATAATGTATGGCTTTGCTTGAAGGCAAAGTAGAATCCGTCGGCAGCCACGTATCAAAAAATGAGAAATCCGGCTGGGTAGCAAGTCTCAGATTCTGATAATAAATCCCCCATGCAGCTTTTATGGCAATATCCTCCTGTAACTGCCTTCGAACTGCAAGTCGAGGAGCCATAAGCACTCTGTCGCGTAGCTGCCAGTAGCTTGAACGCAATCCCGCCTGAAAGGAAGTCAGCTCAAAAGGACGATAGTTCACCTGTGCATAGGCGGCATAATTCCAATCCTCAACTGTCAGATCGACAGCGCCAAATGATTCACTGGTATCATCAATGGTTTCCTCCCCGGTAAAATTTGCCAAATACGCAAAATCAAACTTCGATACCTCGAATCCAAACTTGTGAGTGATCCTCTCCGAAGTGAACCACTCCAGCGATCCCTTCAAAGTATAATCCGTAATCGAATTATCAAAAATGAACTTATAGCCTGACTGGTCACCGTTTAGATCATTATCATACTGACTGGCAGTGAAGTTCATATTCATAAAAAGATCATCACCGAAAATATGCGTCAATCTGGCAGAAGCAGCCTTATTACCAAGGTTGAGGTTAGCAGCAATGCCAAAACCATCGTAGGAAAGATTATCTGCACTAATGAATCCACTCATATAAAATTTGGTATTCTTCCCCAAATTCTGCGTCACCTTCGCATTTGCATCATAAAAATTAAAATCAGGAATAGGTTCTTCAGGATTTTCAGGAATAAACGCCTTTATCAACTCAAGATAAGTCCTCCTGCCGCCAATAAACCAGCTTCCGTTTCCCAATGGACCTTCCACCGATGCCTTTGATGATATAACACCAACGGAACCAACACCTTCCACTTTCTTCCTGTTGCCTTCCTTCTGAGTTATATTCAGCACGGCAGACAGCCTGCCGCCATATTCCGCAGGGAAACCGCCTTTGATAAGTTCCACATCCTTTATAGCTTCGGAGTTGAATGTCGAAATGAATCCGAATAAATGAGTAGGATTATACACTGTCGAACCATCCAGCAGCACGAGATTCTGATCCGGCGAACCGCCCCTTATAAACAAACCACTCGATATCTGCGACGAAGTCAATATCCCCGGCATATACTGCAGAGACCTGAAAATATCCGCCTCGCCGCCTATTCTAATATTCTTTAGCTGCGGCATAGGTATATCGACCCTGCTGACTGTTATCTGGCTCTCATCTTCCGCTCGATCAGCTTCCACCGAGACTTCCTCTGTAGTTACAGCCCCTTCCGTTATCTTAAAATCCCTGCGTATCTTTTGATTTTTCTTAAAGTTCAATGTATCAACAAGAGACTCATAGCCAATATATTTAACAACGACTGTCTTTTTACCGGGAGGCAAATTCGTAACAGCGTAGAATCCGCTCTTATTAGTCACAGCACCGTAATTTGTTCCCGGGATTATAACCGAAGCCCCAACCATTGGCTCCTCGGATGACCTCTCCAGAATATAACCACTCAGCGACGCACCGTCTGCCGGAGGTGCCGGCTCTGCTAACGATATTTCAAATATAAATGATATATATACAAATATTACAAATATCTTCTTCATCAGCTTCTATATTAATGTCGTAATTAAATTTTCTGTATATACGGATTTAATACCAAACTTGTTTTAGATTGATTTATTTGTTAGCAATTAAAATAAATTCAATATTCAGGATAAAATAAAAATTCAGTTACATAGTATAAAGTACAAAAGTATTTGAGAAATAAAGGACAAAAACAATGGACACAAGTTCCGAAGCAGTGACAAATGGAATCAAGGTGCGGGTGCAGCCGGAATTCATACCGGATGGCAGCGTCCACGTGGACGCGAAGTATGTCTGGTCATACCGTATTACCATCATAAATGAGAGCGGCGAATGGGTGAAACTACTTTCCCGCCACTGGGTTATAATCAATGCCAACGGCGAAAAAGAAGAAGTCACCGGCGAGGGCGTAGTCGGCTACACCCCCGAACTGAAACCCGGCGACAGCTTCACCTATTCTAGTTTCTGTCCGTTGAACACCCCCTGGGGTACAATGGAAGGTTCGTACCAGATGCGCCGTCAGGACGGCACCATGTTCGAAGCCACCGTCGAGCGCTTCTTCCTTCTTTCGCCCGAAGCGCAAAATGCCGGAGATGACAATTAATCAAGCCCCCCTTTCGTCTAAATTTCGTCTTTTAAAAGCTTATAACACTAAACCGATTAATCGAATAATAACACGGGTTAACGGTTTAAGGCTAACGGTTAAAGTTAATTTAACTGGCTTGTTTAAATCATTAGCAAATACCAAATATGTTTTAAAACTTAAACCTATAACCTATTTCCAACAACTTATTGCTTTTTTCAAACGGTTTTGTTCCATAAAGAATTATTGAGCAGGAATAAGGGGAAGCATTGATAGCGAAGGTGATGCATAAAAATGAGATGCGCGTATTCAAGCTGCACTTCATCTACTCGGTGATAGAGGGCTTGATCCTCGGCGCATTTCTGCTCAATGAGTTCATTTTCCTCAAAAGCCTGAAAGGATCTAACTTTCAACTCGGTTTGCTGTTTCAATTCAGTGCGGTAGTTTTCCTCGTTTCCGCCGTTTTCAACGAAATAATCAAACGCTGCAACAAGAGATTCTTATTGCGGATAGTAGCGCTCGGGACACGACTGCCTCTCGTGCTATTTTTCTTCTTCCCCACCGATCCCGAAGTGCTGACCGGCGGCACATTCTACCACCTTGCATTTCTGTTCATATTTCTCTTTTTCTTCCTTTCGAAGCCTTTAACCTACCCTTCGATTAATTACTATCTCAAAAACAATTACCAGCCTCAGCATTTCGGCAGGCTCTTCGGCTACGCAACCACCAGCCGTAAAGTCGTGATGTTCGCGTCCACCTTTTTATTTGGCATACTGCTGGATTTCGATCCCTACGCCTTTGTTTATATCTATCCGCTGCTGGGCATCCTCGGTTTGGTTTCGATCTACCTTCTGACAATGATAGACCACGGCAACAACGGCAGGAAAGTGATCGATAAGCCGCTCTGGTCCTCTGTCGGCGAATCCATCAAACGAATGTACGGCATCATCAAAAGCAACAAGCCTTACCGCGATTTCGAGATAGGCTTCATGCTTTACGGGCTGGCATTTATGATGAACAAGGCTGTCGCAGCGATCTTCTTGACGCAGGAACTCAACCTCAGCTACACCAGCATCGCCTTCTACCAGAACATCTACAATATCATGGGCATAATCATTATCCCCATTTTCGGCAGGCTGCTGGACAAACTCGATCCGCGCCGTTTCGGGACCTTCACTTTTAGTGCATTGCTGCTGTACACACTTCTGGTTATGCTGACGGAATACCTGCCCTTCAGTTCGCAGCTTTTCGGCATTGACCTTTATTATGTGCTATTAGGCGGTTACCTGTTTTACGGGATGTTTTCAGGAATGGTAATACTTCTATGGAACGTCGGCTCGTCGTATTTCTGCGAGAAGGAAGTTGCCCACGACTACCAATCCGTCCACCTGACATTGGTCGGCGTCCGCGCTACCTATTCACCTCTGATCGGCGTCTGGCTGTACGAACTGCTCGGCTTTACCGGTGTATTCTCGCTTGCTGTCTTCTCGTTGATACTCGCTATTGGAGTTCTGCAATATTCGCTGCGGCAGAGGAAGCTGATCGGTGCGGCGGCGGCGGCGTGACTCAATATTTGATCTACCATTTTTAATTTCATATCTTAGATTAACGTTTCCACAAAAATTTTTTATTAATTTTTAAAATAGGTATATTTACACTATTTAAATATGACATAGACAAAAGCCAATTAAAATTGACTTGTACAAAAGATGTTAAATGATTACCTAAAGAAAATTTTCGACACAACAAATCAGGGTGATGCGCGAGAAGAGAGTTACTATCCTCACCTTGCTTCTTTATTTGAAGATTTTGGAAATAATACCGCAAAAAAGAAAACCCACGTAACCGTACTGCCCAAAAAAACGGAAGCTGGCAATCCCGACTTCAGGATCTGGGACGGTCACCAGCATATTATCGGATATATAGAAGCCAAGTTTCCCGGTTCTGATCTCGAGACTATAGAAAATACCGATCAACTCGAAAGATATAGGTTCACATTTCCTAATCTTATTTTGACCGATTTCTATGAGTTCAGACTTTATAGGTATGGTGAATTAATTGGCAAAGTCTCTATAGGTAGACCTATTATCGCTGAGAGACTCAAAACAATACCGCCAGCCGAAAAAGAAGATGATTTTAATGAACTTCTCTTTAAATTTTTTGAATTCACCCTTCCGAGAGTCTTTACTTCGGAGAATCTCGCGGTTGAATTGGCAAAAAGGACACGCTTCCTGAAAGATGAGATCATCTACGAAGAACTCCGGGAAGAGAAAAAAGGACGCGGCGATATCATCGGATTCTACGAAGCTTTCCAAAAATATCTTATATCCGGTTTATCAAAAGAAGAATTTGCCGACCTCTATTCGCAAACAATCACATACGGACTCTTCGCAGCAAGAACAAGGGCTAACAGCATATTCAACAGGACATTGGCTTTCGAATTTATACCGGCAACTATCGGTATTCTTCGTGATGTTTTCCACTTCATCTCTCTTGGCAAATTATCCAAACAAATGGAAGTTATAATTGATGATATTGCGGAAGTGCTTCACGTTGCCGATATAAAGAAGATCCTGCAGGATTATTATAAAAAGGGCAGAGGGAATGATCCTATAATTCATTTTTACGAGACTTTCCTGAATAAATACGATCCCGAAACGCAGGAAAAAAGAGGCGTCTATTATACACCGGAATCTGTGGTTAATTATATAGTAAAATCCCTTGATAATATACTAAAAAAGAATTTCAGCAAAGAAAACGGTTTCGCCAATACTGATGTTACCGTGCTTGATCCCGCAGCCGGTACACTGACTTTTCTCGCGGAAACAACCAGGCTTGCTATTAGCGATTTTGTAAATAAATATGGCGATGGCGCCAGGCACAATTTCATAAAAGACCATATTCTTAAAAATTTCTATGCTTTCGAATTGATGATGGCGCCTTATTCCATAGCCCATCTTAAAATGTCCTTCGTCCTTGACGAACTCGGTTATACCATGGATGATGACGAGCGCTTCAATCTTTACCTTACTAACACGCTTGAGACAGAATACCTTGAACAAACCAGTATTCCGGGGATGTCATCGCTTTCGGAAGAGTCGAAACGCGCAACCGAAATCAAGAAAGAGAGTCCGATATTGGTTATAATGGGAAATCCTCCATATTCGGTGGCATCCTATAATAAGTCAACATTCATTGACGGGCTGATGGAGCTGTACAAAAAGGATGTAAAAGACGAGAGAAATATACAGATCCTTACCGACGACTATGTAAAATTCATTCGCTTCTGCCATTGGAAAATTGAACAATCCGGCAGGGGCGTCATTGGAATAATATCAAAAAACACCTATCTGAACGCATCTGCTTTCAAAGGGATGAGAAAGCAGATACTCAAATTCTTTGACAGGGTTTATGTGCTCAACCTGCACGGCAAACTCTACGAAAAAACACCCGAAGGCGGCAAAGACCAGAATGTATTTGACATAAGAGTAGGCACAGCTATATTATTTCTTGTAAAAGACGGCTCAAAAAAAAGTGAATATGCTTCTTTATATTACCATGAACTTTACGGAACAAGAGAGATAAAATACCCCTACCTATTCAAAGAGTCAATCGAAACTACAGAGTGGGAAGAACTTCCCGCATCAGAGCCGTATTTCTTCTTTGAGAAAAAGAATTTTAGGGATCCGGATTTATATAATTCGTTTTTTTCGATAAGTAAAATGTTTGTTGATAGATCAAGTGGGGTAAAAACTCATCGAGATCATTTTGTTACTGATATTTTTAAAGATCAATTAAGAAATCGTATAATTTCTTTTAAAAATTGTAATTTGCCATTGGATTTAATTAAGAAGACTTACCAATTGAAAGACAACCGAGATTTTTCCTTATCCGATTTACTTGATTATTTTCAGGAATTTGAAGAAGAGAAAATTAGAGAATATAATTTCAAGCCATTTTCCCAAAAATTCATTTATTATGATACTAATTTTATTGACTTTGATAGATGGACAGTCATGAAAAATTTTCTGCTCGGTAAAAACCTGGGATTGGTTATAAAAAAGAAACATAATGACAGAAAATATGATCATTGTTTTGTTACGGATAAAGTTACTGACGTCAATTTTCTCGGTGGTCAATCTTATGTATTCCCACTCTACATTTACTCAGAAAATGACGATTTTTTCAACGGCAACAAAAAATCCAATATAGATCCACTTTTTGAAGAATCCCTGGAAGATATCTATAATAAAAAAGACCTTACCGAACAGATATTCTATTACACTTATGCAATATTACATTGCAACGAGTATCGCAACGCCTTCCAGGAACTTTTAATGATCGATTACCCCAAAATCCCATTCCCTGACGATTACAACATCTTTGATGAAGTATCGAAAACAGGTAAGGAACTTGCTGATTTGCATTTATTGCGTTCTCAAAAACTATCTGATCCATTAGTAAAATTTTATGGGCAGGGCAATCAAAAAGTAAGTAACATAGAATTTGATAAGGATAGGGGAAACCTTAGAATCAATGATTTGCAATACTTTTCAAATATAACCGAGCAAATGTGGGAATATGAAATAGGCAAGAACAAACCCGTTCAAAGATGGCTCAAAAACAGGAAAGGCAGAGCTTTAACACTTGACGAATCCATAGAATTTAGCAAGATAACAACGGCTGTTAAATATACCCTGGACATACAATATGATTTAAATCCTTTTTATACCAATATAATTGATAATTTGCTAACTTCGGACAGGATTAGATTTAACCCGGAGAATTCATTATAAGAATTTCCTCATCCCTAAGTCCCTTTTCCCAAGTGGAGAAGGGCTGGGGATGATTGGGAATAAAAGATTATATTTGTTCTAATGCAATATCCCATCTAACACTTTTGAAAGCACAGGTTTCCCATAGGGTTATCCCATATTTTTCATTAGATTATTCTTTCATCAGCATAAGCAATTTAACCCTAAAAATTTAACCACCCCTTCTTTTCCCCTCCTTAGTAAGGAGGGGAGTGAAGCCGAAGGCTTTACGGGGTGGTTCTTCTAAAATGATGAATTGTAATTTGTCAGTAGAACTCAAGAGTACCTAATGCAAAATCCCATCTAGCACTTTTGTAAGCACTGGTCTACCAAGGAGATATCAAAAACCAAGGGTTAAATAAGAATCCACCCCGCCCTCGCCGCGCTAAAGTGTGGTTTCCGCCGAGCTGCAACTGCGCTCGGGCACTCCTCAAAGAGGGGAATCCCGTCAGATATTACTTCTGACGGGACGTTCTGAGGCGAGTTAGCTGCTTTTTGCCACAAATGCAATTTTGTATTGTGAATCCAGGTTAAAAACATTATCTCTACTCCATAGCTTTATGTTGTAACTCAATAGAATTAGTCTTATCTTTTAAAGGGGATAATCTTCCTTCCCCAATCAAATTTAAATTTCTTTTTTTCATACATTAAACTATTCGGAAATTTCGACAATAAATAATCAACATAGTCTAAAACTTCCTTCTTAAACTCTTCAGGAAGCTATTGAATTTTGATCTCTAATTTCTTATTATGCATGCTAATTTCTCCTTCAAAAATTGATTTTAAAGATGCAATCTTAATTTACAAACAATATAGCTTTTTTCTTATTTTTTTCAATTTAATATTATTGCTTAAAAATTTTTGCTGCCATCATTTGAAATTTTTTTAAAATTTTTAGAGACAAAATTGCTTTTCATGTGTCATTTAATTAGACATGATTTCCAATTACCCGGGTACTAAAAAAATGAGTACTTTAAAAAATTTGATCCTGCCTGCCGTAGTTTTAGTAATTACGGCAGTAATAAGTGCGTATTCCCAGGATACATCCGGCTGGGAGCAGAAGGACGGTTATATTGTGTCGAAGAAAACTGTTGGCGGCATTTCTTTCATTCAATATTCAAATGATGGCAAAATCCTGTATACTTATAGTGGGGATGGCTATTTTAGGAAATGGGATGTGGAGAAGGGGAAGATATTAATGTCTAAGGATGTAGGTATATATGTAAGCAGTATTGCAGTAGGACAAAAGGATGACTATTTAGCTGTCGGAAAGCTTACAGTAATGGATAAAACCATTGTTTATGATTTACATAGTTTAGATAGTCTTTATTTTGTTTATGCTAGCGGATACATGTTTGATGCTTATGAGAAACAATACGATGAAAATATTTATGAAGGCTATATAACAAATAATAAGGTATATATTGACAGTGAAAAAAATGAATTAATGGTAATTGCAGGCTCCTCAGAAACTGGATTTGGTCTCCGTCCAAATACTAAAACTATAGGTGCTAGGGTTTACTTCAATATTGAAACCGGTGAAGAAAAAGCAACTTATCCGGGCAATATTATATATTGCATCTATAATTATTCAAAAGATAGAAACAGTGTTATTGCTTATCATTATAGCGAAATAAATTATTGGGTTGGGGGTGGTGGTGGATACTTAACTTACAAATATAATAACTTGTATTTCAGAGATTTCAAACTAAATAAACATCATAGTATATACAGTGGTTCTTCGAAAGATAATGGATCACTAGAAAGTTTCTATGGTGCATTTATATCAAATGATGATAGGCTAATATATTGTTTTTCCAGTTTAAAAATGATTAAAATATGGGATGCAAATACTGGAAATTTATATAGGAGTATTGAAGTAACTGATTTTCCTACTGATATCGATTTCCCTCTTGGTGATGATTATTTAATTACAGTCGATACCAGACATTGGAAAGAAGGTGAAGAATATAAATTCAAACAATTGATAAATTTCAGAGATATTGATGCTTACGCCAGAATAGATTCAATCGAATTTCCTACAAATATGAAATGGTTTATCGCCATCTCCCCCGACTCCACCTCCTTTGCCACCGGCAGCGAGGATGGCAAAATTCGTATTTTCAATCCCAAATTACTGTCCAATGACCTCAATGCTATATTTGCAGCCGATTCCACAACAAAATTCTCTAGAAAGCCGGTGCATTTCCTAGATTACTCCAGCGGTGAGCCTGATTCGTGGTACTGGGATTTCGGTGATGGCTCGACCAGTATGGAGCAAAATCCCTCCCATACTTATATGAAAACCGGCAAATACACAGTGAAATTAGTTGTCGGGAAGGACGGGGAAAAAGATTCGTTAGTGAAAGAAGAATACATAGTGGTCAGGGAGAGGCTTAATGCTGCAATCCAGGCAAATAAGACTTTGGGTGAGGTGCCTTTCACAGTTGAGTTCAAGGATATGTCCACAGGAGAAAAGCAAAACTGGTTCTGGGATTTCGGCGACAGCACAACTTCCGATCAACAAAATCCAATCCATACTTACAATGAATCAGGCACTTATACAGTAAGACTAATAGTCACAGATGATTACGGTGCCGACACTCTGGTTAAGGAAGATTATATCGAAGTGCTCGAATATATGGAAGCCGATTTCTCGATAAGCGACACTGTCGGCAGGGCGCCTATGAGTGTTACTTTCTCAGATCTATCCACAGGAAATCCCGACAGCTACACATGGTTCTTTGGTGATAATTACTCAAGTACGGAGCGGAATCCGGTACATACTTATGATAATCCGGGAGTATATTCAGTGGAGTTAATGATTGAGAATAAACTAAAGACTTCTAAGGAGAATAAACCTAATATGGTTATAGTGCGTGAAGGGACTGCAGTAAGCACCTTTCAATCAAAAAGTTATAATTTGAAGCCGCTATCTATCCCCTTTTCAGATAATATATCGTTTGAACTTGATCTACTCCGAACTTCAGCAGTAACATTGACAATCCATGATCTATACGGGAATAAATTAAATACTCTGGCTAACGGAAATTATAATGCGGGAAGTCACAGATTTTTATTTAACGGCTCGGATTTAGCTGCCGGAGTATATTTTTACCGTCTATTAATAAATGGGGAAATGGAGACGGGGAAAGTGATGAAGATAGAGTGAAGTTGAAGTGGATAATATTGATGAATATATCGAAAAAGCGCGGAATGCTGGCGGCGAGATTGTCGTCGAAAAGACAGAAATCCCCGGTGTAGGTTACTAGTCTTACTGTAAGGATCCGGAAGGGCATATTATAGGTATTCATCAGAGGTTGTAGGGAATAAAAAATTATTAGTACCCAAAAAAGCCCGCCATTCTTTGGCGGGCTTTTGCGCGGGGCCGACGGGACTTGAACTCGCGACCTCCAGTGTGACAGACTGGCGCTCTAACCAAGCTGAGCTACGACCCCATATTTTTCTGGTGGATCCTAAAAGAATCGAACTTTTGACCTTCACGCCATCGGCGTGACGCTCTCCCGGAATGACCCACTTTCTAGTCTGGTGGATCCTAGGAGAATCGAACTCCTGACCTCTTGAATGCCATTCAAGCGCTCTCCCATCTGAGCTAAGGACCCGTTATGTAAAAGAACGTGCTTTGCTTTTTAGCAAGGCTTACAAAAATACGATATTTGTATTAATTTGTCAACCTTTTTTTTCAATTCACTAAAAAATATTTAACGAGTAATACTGAAACTTATTATTTCATTTCTACCGGAGATTTCAATTTTTATGAAATATATGCCGGAAGCTAAGGAATTTATTTTTATGTGCGATGTAAAAAGTCCGGGACTGCGCATGTTTACATGATTCGTGAATAGCTTCTCGCCGGCGGAATTGAATATATCATATTTAATATCACTCTGTTTTTCGAGAGTGACATTTAAAGTGATATGATCGCGTTTGTCAGTTACAACTGTGGGATAGACGTATGCTGTGGGCGCTTCTGTGGCGAGTCTGTCGAGCGCTGAAGGATCGATACCGCAGGGGATGGTGGTTTGCTCGGGAGATATGGTGAAGTAATTATCTTTATCGAAGGGGCAGCGGCGCTGCGAAAGGTGTTCGTCAGCGATGATGTAGCACTCTGCGGAATCGCCGGAGAATCTGTCAAGGGGAATATCCGCCGCGAAAAGATTATCAGTACCGGTCGGGTACATAGAATATTTTTCGAAGTTCAGGCTGCCGGTGAAGCGGGCATACAAGTCAGCTCGGCTAAGATTATTTTCCGAAATGATGAAAAATGCTGTCCGCTGGAAATCCTTGACGGGATAAATAATTGGCGGAGAGATGACTATCCCTGCGCTTTTTATGGCTTCGAAAATGTCGGGTATGCCGCAGCCGCGGATGGAATCGGGATTATTCGACTGATCGCCGGACTGGTAGAGATGTTCTCTGAGTTTCCATGGCGGCAGTTCCGGGAAGCGCGATAACATTAATGCTAAGGAACCGGCAATTTGCGGGGCGGATGCCGAGGTGCCGCCGACTTTCCTGTAATTATCCTTCCCATAGGCATCGGCGCCGACTATCTTCTCGCCGAGGGCTGAGATATTGGGTTTTATAGAGCCTTCGGCATTGGGACCGCGTGAGGAGAATTCCGAAGTAACCACATTTCCAAGGCTGTCGATCTTGATCGAGGCGGCGGCTATGGCGCTGCCGGCATCGGCGGGAGTTATGATAGTATGTCCCTTAGGACCGTTGTTGCCTGCCGAAGTTACACAGATGACGCCGCGGCGGGCGGCATCATTGAGAGCGCGGGCAGTTATAGTTGTATTGCCGTCCAGTTCCTTGAAGCGATAGCTGTACTGCAGGCTGTCAAATGATTTATAGCCGAGGGAAGACGAGGTAATATCCACGCCGCGGGCTTCCATCCATTCGATTGCGGCAGCGTAATTATCTTCTTCCATATTAGTTTCCGAGCGGATGTTTTCGGTTTTGGCGAGGATGAATGAGGCATTCGGGCATGTGCCGATGAGATTGCCCTGGTCGAAGCCTGCTGCAATGGAGAAGATGTTTGTCCCGTGGCTGTGTTGGACGGATGTGTCAGCTTCCTGATTGGCAGTAACGGAGTCGTGAAAGATAAAGTCGTATTCTGCGATAACATCGGCGTGGTCCATGGAATTGTGTTTCTTCCAGTTGAAGCCGGTATCGAGGAAGCCGAGCAAAACGCCTCTGCCTGTTATGCCGAGCGAATGGACTTCATCAACATTGATGAAATCCGCCTGTGTGAAGGAATCGCCGTAATCGAAGGCGCCGCAGTTACCGGGGAGATTGAGAATGCTGCCGGAGTGGTCGGGCTCGGTGTTTATGTTGATTGAGTGGGTGGTTAGCTTTGAGCGGGTAGTAGTGATTGTTTCTATGAATGAGAATTGTGATATTTTTTGGAGATCGGCGGAATCAGCTTCTATGACTGCATAGTTTCGCCAGCGGAGCTGGAGTAATATGTTTGCGCCGGCGGATGTTATCGAGTCGAGGTATGGCTGGTAGAGCGGGGCGTCGTCGTACATGAGCAGTGAATCGGACGGCAGGACTTTTTTCCGGCGCTCGAGGGCGCGGTCGGAGATGAGTTCGGAGGTGCGGCGGTAGATTTCCGTGCCGGGCTGGAATTTTTCGGGTCCTTTGTCGGAGAGGAGTACGCGGTAAGTGTCTTGGGCGGAAAGGGATAATGCGCTTTTTGTTACATATATTAAAATTATTACAATCAAAAATTTAAAATTATTTCCACCCATAGATTTATCCCTATAAATTATTTGTTTTTTTCTTTATCATCATTTCTAAGATACCAAATATAATTATAGCTGCGAATAAATTTATGTTTAAACGAATATTATTTTTTTTACCATTTTATTATATGACCGTAGAATTAAAAAAAAGTTAAAGGCGAAAGTTAAGAATTATTCACGCAAAGAACGCGAAGTCTGAACCGCTGATTTATGCTGATTTTCCAGATTTTTTTGAACAGTGATTGGCGGGATTCAGGGATTCTGGGGGGGGGGGGAATTGGTAAGAAGGCTTATCCCGTGGGATTGGACGTTAGTAGAAAGATGTCCCAGGTATGGGGTGTTATCCAGTAGGGATTAAACGGCAGAGAGCTGATGTATGATGTTTGAATCCTACGGATTAATGTCTGAACCACAGATTTACGCTGATTATTCTGATTTCCCTGATTTTGCTTTGGACTGGGGTTAGTGGGATTTTTGGGATTAGGATGATGAAAATCAAAGTGCAACATTTCGGAAATTTTGTTTTCCATTATGTCAGAGCGGGTTTAGGATGGTTTGTATGCAGCGAGAAGGCTGATGGGAAGAATACGACAAGGCATGCCTTGTCGCTACGTTCGTCGGTTTTCGCTGCCGCGACTGTTTTTCCCACAGTGTCGTTTATTCAATTACGAATGACGAATTAAGAATTACGAATTGATACAACACCTTTGTTAAGAAAGAATTAGATTCCTGCTCTGCTAAAGCAGGATCTAAAGACATACGCAGGAATGACATTATGAACGCATACGCAGGAATGACAGAATTGATACCTCCCCCTTTTGTCCCCCTTTACTAATAATGGCACTATGATAACGCAATAATTATTATTTGTATTTTTTATATCTTCCTCCTTTTATTTTTCGTGGATAATGTCTATTGGGGCGTTCCGGCACTAAAAATATTAAGATTTGTTCCTTTAGCTTATCCGTATCTGCCCGGAGACATCTGCTGTATTTCCTCCCAAGTTTGCCAACAAATACAGGTTTATCAATCTCGTAAAATTTTTGAATGATATCTCCCTTGAGGGAAAAGCCGCTATCTTCAGCGGCTCCTAGAATTATTCTTTTTAAATAATTATTGACTCTTATTTGAATATTTCCCTAACAAATCAAATGGGAAGTATTCGTAGAAAGCCATTGAAAGATCTCTAACCAATTGCTTTTTGATAAGAGTGCTGATTTCCAAAGAACGTTTCACTTTGATGCTTTTACCTCTATTATATTTGCAATATTCTAAATACAAATATAATAAATATTTTCTATTATTACACTAAATTAGTGCCATTACTCCTTAGTAAAAAGGGGAGTAAAGCCGAAGGCTTTGCGGGGGAGCTTCTGAAATGATGAATTGTAATTTGTTAGTAATACTGAAGAGTTCTAATGCATTATCCGGGTTTTAGCTGTTTTTTTCAGCTTAAATTTGCTCGAGACCGCTATAACTCAAGCACAAACTTTAACCGGATTCCTCCGATTTAGCCCTGACTTTCAATACGAAACTGTCAGCATTTACGACTTCGATTTGCTGACCTTCTATGATCTCGGTCTCAGCTTCAGCTTTCCAAATCTCGCCGTGCACACGCACTCTGCCTGATTCCCCGGGGCTGAAATCAGATAGGGATTTGCCTGTTTCACCAATGATCCCCTCCTTGCCGCTGGCACGTTTCCTGGTTTGGGCTTTGAGACCAAGACCAATTATAAAAATGAAGAATAAGGCAGTGAGAACAACAACCGTTATAATTATCTCCATCGATATACTCACAAATTTGAAAGGTGAATCGATAAGCATAACAGACCCCAGAAAGAGCGATATTACGCCGCCAATGGTCAGCATGCCGTAACTTGCAACATAAATTTCAATGATGAACAGAATAATAGCCGCTAATATCAGAGCCAGCCCTGCATAATTTATAGGCAGCATCTGTAATGAATAAGCAGCTATAACACCGGATAAAACACCTATTACCCCGGGGAAAATAGTGCCGGGATTGTATAACTCAAATAAAATGCCGTAAATAGCCAGCATCATAAAGATATAAGCAATATTCGGATCACTTAGCACTCCCAGCAATTTTTCACGCCAGTTTTTTTCACGCATTTCTAAAGTAACATCTGCTGTTTTTAAAGTGACTTCACCCTCGTCAGTCTCGACAGTCATTCCGTCAATTTTTACAAGCAGTGAATCTACTTTTTTCGCAATTACATCTATAACTCCTTTTTCGAGAGCTTCATTTTCGGTTGCTGAAACACTTTCTCTTACCGCCTGTTCAGCCCACTCCTGGTTTCGATTTCTTTTCTGGGCTATCGTTCGAATGAAAGCTGCTGCATCGTTTGTGACTTTACCGGTCATGACGGAATCACCCCCGCCCTGTCCGCCAATACCAACCGGATGGGCTGCACCAATATTAGTGCCGGGAGCCATTGCCGCTATATTTGCAGCCAGTGTTATAAACACACCTGCCGAACCTGCCCGCGCACCTCCCGGAGCGACAAACACTACAGTAGGCACAGGTGATTCCAGCAAATGATTAACAATATCCCTGGTTGAAGAAAGCAAACCCCCGGGAGTATTAAGCTTTATTATTAAAATTTCTGCGTCCTGCTCTTTTGTATATTCTATTGAGCTTTTGATGAAAGCGGTGGTTGCCGGTCCGATACCTTCATCCACAGTTATTTCGACAACTTTGGTCTTTGAGAAAGCCGCGGTGTTTATTGCTATAAAAAATGCCAGTAATATTAATAGTTTTCTTTTCATCATTTTAAAAAAATTTATTAGCGAATAGTTTACTAATTTATAAAATAAACAATTTTTTAATTGAGACATAATTTTTTCAATTTTATTTAATTAAAATTTATTTGTATTCGAGTCGTTAAAATATTAGTTTTGTATTTACAAATGATGGCGGGCGTAGCTCAGGTGGTAGAGCACCAGATTGTGGCTCTGGTTGCCGCGCGTTCAAATCGCGTCGCTCGCCCTAAAAATCAAGCTGCTCAACCGAGCAGCTTTTTTTATGAAACCGGTTGAAATTAAATAAATTTTACTGCTTTTGCCATATACGGCTGATAGAGTCTGTCCTTTGGCTGAAATAATAATCTATAAGCTTATTTGTTATGATTAAAGAAATTCAGAAAAAATGTAAAATTTACTATTAAACTAATTTTTTTGCATTTTTGAAGTTCTTAAATTTTTGTTTTCAAAATGATATTATTATATGAGTGATAAAGTATTAACAATAGGTTCCCGGTCAAGTGATTTAGCTCTCTGGCAGGCAAATTACGTTAAAAACATGATCGAGAAGAATTTCCCTGAGATAAACGTGCAAATAAAATACGTTAAAACAAAAGGGGATAAGATACAGGATACGGCACTTCACCAGATAGGCAGCAAGGGACTTTTCACCAAAGAAATTGAAAATGTACTGCTGAAGAAAAACATTGACATTGCGGTTCATAGTCTGAAAGATATGGAAACCACCTTGCCGCAAGGACTAAAGCTTGCAGCAGTCAGCGAACGTCATGCTGTGGAAGATGTATTGATAGCCAGAGAGAAAGGAACTACTATTGATGATCTACCCCGGGATGCCAAAGCCGCTTCTGGTTCCCTCAGGCGAAGGGCACAACTTCTCTATCTGCGGACGGACATTCAGCTTCAGGAACTTCGTGGGAATGTGAATACACGTATAGAAAAATTCCTCAATTCCGATTGGGATGCTATTCTCATAGCCCGTGCCGGTGTGGAAAGACTTGGACTTGAAGATAATATCTCGTCAATAATTCCGACTGAACAAATTCTGCCCGCTGTCGGACAGGGTGCTCTGGGTATAGAGATCTCCGAGGATAATGCTCTTGCCGACCAGACTTTGAGCAAACTCAATCACTTGCAGACATGGAATGAGATCACCGCTGAGAGAGCTTTTTTAAAAGGGCTTGGTGGTGGCTGCCAGACACCGATAGCCGCTTATGCAATAATGGAAAATCAAAACATTAAGCTTGATGGTCTGGTTTGTTCCCTTGACGGAAAACAGCGCTTTAGAAAGACTATTGTTGGTGAAGATCCTGAAGAATTAGGACGCTCCCTGGCGAATACACTAATGGAACAGGGTGCCGGCGAGATAATCCGAAAACTTGAGGAATAATGACATATATTTATTTAGCTTTGATATTTAATTCATGAAGACTTAAATTTGGGAAAAACATATTACAAATTAAGGAGATAAAAAAATGCCTGAAGTAGAATTCAGAAGATTTCGCAGAATTAGGAATAATCCTTTATTGCGGGACATGACCCGTGAAACGATATTGACCAAGAATGACCTTATAGCACCTCTATTTGTCTGCCCCGGTGATAATGTAAGAAATCCTGTTACATCAATGCCGGGCGTAAACCAGCTATCCATAGATAATTTGATAAAGGAATGCCAGGAGTTAGTGGAACTGGGTGTGCCGGCTGTCATACTGTTTGGAATTCCTGAATCCAAAGACGAAGCGGCTTCCGGCGCTTACGCCGAAGATGGCATCATTCAGCGGGCTGTGGAAGCGGTTAAGAAAGAAATTGGCAGCGAACTGCTTGTGATTACAGACGTTTGTCTTTGTGAGTATACATCCCACGGACATTGCGGGATATTACACGGAGAACAGATCGTGAATGATGAAACGATAATGATGCTGGCGAAGACGGCTCTGTCCCATGCTCAGGCAGGTGCGGATATGGTTGCTCCATCGGATATGATGGATGGACGCGTAGCAGCTATCAGGGATATTCTCGACCGAAATAAATACAAGAATCTTCCGATAATGAGCTACTCCGCAAAGTATTCTTCAGGATATTACGGTCCATTCCGCGAAGCTGCCGAAGGAGCGCCCAAATTCGGCGACAGGAAATCACATCAGATGGATACGGCTAACACTGATGAAGCTCTTCGCGAAGCAGAAGAAGATATTCTTGAAGGAGCCGATATAATAATGGTAAAACCGGCAGGCGCTTATGGCGATATTATCTTTCGCATTAAGCAGGAATTCGGAATGCCGACAGCAGCATATCAGGTGAGCGGAGAGTACTCAATAATTAAAGCCGGCGCAAAGCTCGGATGGATAGAAGAAGAAAAACTCATGCTGGAATCCCTGGTCAGCATAAAGCGAGCCGGCGCAGATATAATCCTGACATATTTCGCCAAAGATGCAGCAAAATTATTCAACAGTCTGGATTAGGAGCAAGTTTACAAGATTTTTTGTTGAATCTACCGGCATCCGAAAATTACTTTAATAAAAAGAATTTAATAATTGGCTGACTAAAGTTATTATAATCCCGAAATTCATTAGAAGAATTCCCTCATCCCTAAATCCCTTCTCCCAAGTGGAGAAGGGACTTTCAAGATAATAAGATTTTCTTACTCCCCTCTCCCGCCGAGAGAAGGGCTGGGGATGAGGGGGAACAAGAGATTGTTTATGTTCTTAATGCAATATCCGGGATGATGTTACTAAACTCCGACGCAGCTTAATGTGACAAACCCTGTCATCCTAAGTGAAGTCGCAGGATGACAGGGTTGAAGAATTTTGAAACAACTTATGGGATATTAAAAACAGTGTCAAGAATTATTAATCCCAATGATCACTTATTTTCAATTAAGTTCTATAATAAAAATTTCCGGAAGAATAAAACTACGGAATATATATAATAATCCCGGTTTGTTTTTTTGCTGAAACCATGTCCTTCGTCTTTGGCAAGCAAGTACCAGACATTGCCTCCGTTATCCCTGACTTCTGCCACAATTTGTTCTGCTTCGCTTGCCGGAACACGGGGATCATTCAATCCCTGAACTACAAATAAGGGCTTGGTTATCTTATCAGCATTGTTCAAAGGTGATATTTCTTCTAAAAATTCCCGCATTTTGGGGTCGCGCTCATCACCGTATTCAACACGGCGAAGGTCTCTGCGATAATCGCCTGTATTCACAAGAAAAGTGACGAAATTAGAGATGCCAACAATGTCAACGCCCGCAGCCAATCTATCATTATAATGAGTCATCATCGCAAGCGACATGTAACCGCCATAAGAGCCGCCATATACGGCTGTTTTGTTTTCATTTAATTCGGGTTGCTTTTTTATCCAGTCAAGGAGTTTTCCGGCGTCTTTAACAGAGTTTTCTCGCTTATATGCATTGTCCATTTTCAAATAACTTTTGCCATACCCGGCGCTGCCACGGACATTTGGCGCTAATACAGCAATGCCTAATTCCTTTACCCAGTATTGAAATGTAGATATGAAATAAGGTCTGAACTGGGATTCGGGACCGCCATGAAGATAAATCACAACCGGGAAAGGTCCTTCACCCGCGGGCTTATAATAGAATGCCGGAATTTTTCTGGGTTTGCCATCTTCTTTGTCAAAAGTTTCATATTCGATAAGCTTTGGGAATACGAAGTTTTCTGTTTGCAAGCCTCCAACTTCGCTATAAGTCCACCGTTCCATATCTCCATTTGCGATATTGATAGTATAGACATCACCTGCAGTTTGCGGATTAGTGAACGAGAATGCTATATGTTCTCCGTCAGGTGTGAATTCACCGCTGGAGATCAAGCCGGGAGGCAAATCGCCGAAGGGATCGTAAGCTTTTTCCTTAGTATCCATTAGATATGGCTTGCTCATGGCATTTTCATTGACTATAAAGACAATGTGCTCTCCATCATCTGACTGAATAAATCCCGAGACATCCCACGAAATATCTTCCGTTAAAACTTCGATCTCGCCTGTTTCTCTGTTTAAATAGTGCAGCTTCTTGAATTCGCTGTCCATATCAGTCGTAAAATATACTCCGTTTCCTTTGTTTGCGAATTCACCTCCGCCGAAAGCCACCTTGCCTTCAGTCTCCATAAGAGGTTTAATTTCTTTTGTTTCGAGGTTGAGGATATGTATACTGCTTTCATTGATAGAAATATAATTTATCAGCAGCAATTCCTTATCATCGTTTGACCAATCCATCGGAGCCCAGTAACCCTGAGCCTGATAGACCATTTCTGGTTCTTCCGGATTATCCATATCTGCTGCGTACACATCGAAATCACGCCCATTCCGTTTGTTCGATATGTAGGCATAAGAATCGCCGGAATTTGACCAAACAAAGCTCGTATTGCGGGATTTCCCATCAGTGTGCATGAAATATGCCCCAGCTTCGCTGTCATAATAATAAATCTGATATTTTTCATTGCCGCCGATGTCCTTACTGAAGAGAAATCCGGGATTTCCCTCTTGTGGACGCACCGAAAGCCCGCCGACCGGTTCCTCAAAGAAAGTCAACTGTTGGCGATAGCCGCCGGGTTTTTCTACATAATGCACCTGCGAGGTTTCACCGAAACGGGTGAGGATGTACATTCCTTCACCTTCGGCGTCCCATCCCTGAAAAGATGCTGATCTGGTGTTCAGATATTGATTCATCCTGTCTTTAAGTTGATCGGGAATTTCAGGTATGCCTTCAATTACAAGATTGCCTTTTTCACGCCTTTCTACATCCTGGGCACTTATTTCATTGATATTTCCAAAAATAAAGGTCAGTACTATAATAATTATCACTGCTCGCTTCATAATTATCCCTGAATCAGTTTCTAAAAAGTTTTTTTTTAAAGTTTCAATATATTAAATTTATTATTAAATGAATAATTAGGATTATATTTATTAATTTGATGAAATGAACAAGTTAAGGTCTATTGTCTATTAAAGCCATTAATATGCTTTCCTATGATTCAGGTATTGCTTTCATGTTAATTAACTTTCTCATCGGTTGCCGGAGTATCTTTTAATATGAAGAAGTAAAAGAAAAAACTCTCCGGAATGACAAGCAAAACAAGAGATAACGTATCCTGAGTAAAATAAGCGCTTCTCCAGGCATCTGGCATGATCAGGTAAGCCAATGTGCCTGTCATTGCCCAGCCAATAGCAAATAATAACCCGATAACAAGAACTGCCAGAATGCCGTCACGGAACCTGCGGTTCTGCCAGTTCTTAGTAAATGCGTAAAGCGCTGCTAAAATATGTAAATGAAATATTAATAATTCGATCATTTTTTTGTATATTTATCTTGCTATTTTTTTGAGTACAAATATTGGAAATTTTATGGAAAAAGCCACAGAATATAGAATAGTTTTTATTACGATCGACAAATTGGAAGACGCGAAAACGATCGCAGGTACTCTGGTGAAGGAAGGACTGGCAGCCTGCTGCAACATAATCCCGAACATAACTTCAATCTATACCTGGGAAGGAAAAGTGGAGGAAGACGGCGAACTCCTTATTATTGTTAAATCATCAGCAGAGAGATTGGAACAACTCGAAAAAAGAGTGAAGGAGATACATTCTTACGATGTACCTGAAATTCTTTCATTTGCCCTTGACGAATCGCATGCTCCCTACATGAAATGGATGGGAGAATGCCTGAAATAGATGTAATTATACAGTTGAAGGAAGTTAAGTTAGTATTGTTTATTCTTTGGCTCCGTCCCGCTGAAGCGGGATTTCGCAAGCTAAACTCAGGACGACAAAAAAAGAGAGTTAATGGGAATGTCACTCTGAGCGGAATGCATGGTATAGGTATACTTTGTCCGAAATGAGCATTTTAAAATTTTGAACTTTAAATTTAATATTCTGACGGGTTTTTGTAACTTATACGACTGGGGGCGCAGAATCAATTTTTATTTGATAATACTTATGTTTGTAAAATGGTTTTTTCCTGATAGATTTTGTGACTACATGATTGAACAAGCATAAACAGCTGGAAAAGCAACAAAAAACACAGGCACTTCATTTTTTACTCCCAAACGAGAACCCCAAAATTTTATTTATCAATTTATAATTTTTTTAATTTATTTTAAAAATTAAATCCCTCACCTCTGCTTCGCCTCGAAAATCTTCACGCCCGATTTCAGCATGTCGAAATCGTCGAAGACGAAGCGCTTGGAAATGTTGATGCCGAAAAGAATTGTGATCATGCTTCCGGCGGCTATGCCGGTGATGATTAGTATCTGGTACTTGATGGCTTCCATCGGGCTGCTGCCGCCGAGTATCTGTCCTGTCATCATTCCCGGCAGCCAGATCAAACCGATGGCGCCCATGTTTGCCACTTGCGGGGCGAAGGCTGCCGACAGCGATTCCTGTATGAATGGAAATAGCGCTTCTTTCCTTGTGGCGCCGCTGGCGAGGGCATATTTATAGCGCTTGTATTCCTTGGTCAGGTTTTGGTAGAAAGTGCGCATGCCGATGATAGAGCCCGTCAGGCAGTTGCCGACGATCATGCCGGCTATAGGGATTACATAGCGCGCTTCGAACAGGCTCTCATAGCCAAGTACGAGTATGATTACGAACATCCCCGTAAATGTGACGCCCGCGACTACGCCGGTAGCTGCCGGAAATATGAAGTATTTGTACTTCAGTTCGCTGCGCTTGATGATAGTCAGAGTGGCGGCTGCAATCATGACTATCACCCAGGCGGAATTGAGCCAGAAGCTGTTGATTTCAAAGATGAAGCCTAAATATAGTCCGGCGAGGAAGAGCTGCCCAGCCATTCGCAGGAATGAAATGATAATAGGTTTACCCAGTCCCGTTTTGTAGTAATACAGGGCTGCTAATGGGATCAGTATCAGCAAACTGCCTAAAGCGAGATTTATCCACGGTATGTCAATTGCGCCCATTGCTTATCTCAATTATTTTGTCACAACTGTCCAGCCAGAGATCGTCATGCGATGCTGAAAGTACCGTCAGTTCTTTTTGTCCGAATAGCATTTGAATCACCTTCCCTTTGGCGTCGCTGTCCAGAGCGGAAGTAGGCTCATCGAGCAGCATGATCTTCCTGTCCATCAGACGGCAGATCAGCAAGCCAATGCGCTGCTTCTCACCGCCGGAAAGCTCTTCGTAGTCGCTGTCGAGAATATCGCCGCTTAGATTTATCATTTCAAGATACTTCTGCAGAGTGGATTCATCCGGCTTCAGGTGTTTATTCGCCTGATAATTGAACTGGCTCATTATTACCTGCCGCACATTCCCGCTATTGATAATTTCGGGATTTTGCGGCAGCCAGCTTATCTTTTTTCTTATATTTTCAATATTTGACCTGTCAACCAACTCATTATCAACTTTTATCAGCCCCGAATCCGGCTTAACAAAGCCAAGAGTCATTTCCATAAGCGTGGATTTCCCAGCGCCGGAAGGGCTGATAAGAGAGATCTTCTCACCCCCTTTAACATGCAGGGAAAAGTCCTTGAAGATGGTTTCCCCGTTGAAATTCAGGTTTATTTTCTCGTAATTTAGCATGAAAATTAATAAAGTTGCTTATCCAAAAATATTGCGTTAATAAAATTGGTATTAATTGTAACCATCATCAACAAAGCGCTTTAGCGCATTGCGAAGCAGTTAACCATCATCAACAAAGCGCTTTAGCGCTTTGCAAAGCAGTTAACCATCATCAACAAAGCGCTTTAGCGCATTGCGAAGCAGTTGCGAAATTTCGAATTTGCAGCAAGCTAAAGCTTGCTGTTGCAGTTGTTTACAAATAAATGAACATAATTAATGAAAAATCCGGGATTATTTAATTTACCAAATTAAGAAATAAGTAAGAAAAGTATTAATATTTTAAAGAAATATGTTGTTTTTTTCCCTGAAATTATTATAATTACATTTTATCAAGTACCAAATATATAAATGATTTTTTCCCTGACTTAATTTAGAATTCTTCCGGCATTTACATTACAAATATTAAATTAAACTGAGAGGCTGATATGAAAAAGATCGGTATCATGTTTGGCATGGAACAAAGCTTCCCGCAGGCTGTAGAAGAAACAATAAATACAATGAAAATACCAGGCATAAAAGCCGAAACAATTGAAATAGGCGCGCCTGGTAATAATGATAATCCCAATTATCATGTTATTTTCGACCGTGTTTCCGACTTTGTTCCTTTTTACAAAACTTTTCTGAAAAATGCTGCTTTGAATGGCAGCAGAGTTGTTAACAATCCCTTCTGGAGCTGCGCTGACGACAATTTCTTTCATGCATCGCTGGCAAAGAAAATTGGAATCGATTTTCCTCGCACTGTTGTTCTTCCGACCAAAGAACTTCCGGCAGGAACCTCATCCGGTACGATGAACAATCTTAAATACCCGTTAAATTGGGATGATATTTTTAATTACGTTGGTTTCCCCGCATTTCTTAAACCTAACAAAGGTAATGGGTTGTATAATGTTTATAAAGTTTATAATCCACAGGAATTCTTCTCAGCTTATGATCTTACCGGCAGCAGAGTTATGATCCTTCAGCAAAACATCGACTTTGAGAAGTATTTTCGCTGCTTTGTGATCGGGCAGAAACAATTCAGGATAATGAATTTCGATCCGACCAAACCGCAGCATCTGCGCTATGATCCAAATCCTCTCACACTCGATGAAAAATTGAAAAACAAGATCGAGAAGCTGAGCATTAAGATCAGTTCGGCGCTCGGTTTCGATTTCAATTCAGTGGATTTCGCTATTCATGACGGGAAGCCTTTTGTCATCGAATTCCTCAATCCCCAGCCGAATATCGAGCAAGAGTTCCTGCATGATGACAATTTCAACTGGCTGGTGAAAAATACTGCGGATTATTTGATAGAGCTTGCTAAAGCGGGCAAATCGCGATCAAGACAGTACAACTGGGATCAATTTCTGCGCGGACCTAAGGTGCCGGCAACCGGAAAGAAAAGGGGCAGACCGGCGAAGAAAAAATAAACCCGGACTTTACATAAGAACATAGACAATCACTTATTCCTCTTCATCCCCAGCCCTTCTCCCGCGCGGGAGAAGGGTGTAAGAATTTCTTATTACACTGAAAGTGAGGCTGACTCATAAGCACTAAATTTTGTGTAACATCCTTTTTAGATCAGTGAGGGAATCCAGTATTCATCAAATTCCTGCCCTGCTAAAGCAGGATCTAAAGACATTCGCAGGAATGACATTTCTATACTTTTAAGTCAGCCTCGACGTTCTGAGGCGTATTAGCTGTTTTTTTGCCACAAATGCAATTTTGTATTTTGAATTTGGGATAAATAAATAGAAACTACAAGTGGTCACTATGATGCTGCATTTGAATGGCTGTCCGCAGTTTGCTGATCCTGAGCAGGTTCTTTTTTCATAGTTTTCAGTTTAAAAGGCAGATAAGCCGGACAATGCCCTACCAGGCTTGTTGCAAGCCAGATGATTGCTGCTATACCCAATACTATTGCAAGCCATCCGCCTATCACATCAGTGAAATATAACACCGCAACAGCAACAGCCGCCAAGGTGCGGATAATTCTATCAAGAGTACCCATGTTTTTAATCATATACAACTCCTTATATTATAAAAAACAAATAAATACTTAACGAGTGATAATTTGCATTATTTTAGGAATACCTAGAATTATATTTTGAAGAGAATATAGGCTAAGTATAGAAATATTAATTATATTGTATTGCAAACCATGTATTGAAGCCATACTTCACTTAAATGCTCTTTATAAAAAATATAAAGACGACGGATTAATAGTTTTAGGAGTTAATTTACAGGACAACTTAGAAAAGAAAAAAGAAAGAATTTTGAGATTTCTTGATCATACCAAAGTGGATTATTTGAAAATTTTTGTTGATAAAAAAGTTGACAAAAAGGATAATGTCAGCGGTTATCCCACTTTTTATATTATCGACAGGAATGGTAGAATCACTTATTCCGGGGCTGGTTATGGGAAAGGCACTGAAAAAGAACTCAAGAAAGTATTATAATCATTCACAGTATTTCAAAAGCATCATTCCGAAATGAACGAAGTTGAGCGAAGCGAAATAATGCTTCAGCAGGGGGGCTTGAAGAATCCAGTATGCCCATCAAGAGTGGATTCCCCGCTAAAGCGGGATTTCGCAAGATCAACTTAGCTGCGCTCAGAATGACGTTTTACGAATGTTCATACTTTTGAGTCAACCTCCTGCGTTTCCATCAATCCCCTACAACCACTGGTATCGTCCGCAGGCTGTTATAATACTCTATCCCTATAAAGTACACACCCTGCGATACCGACGAGCAGTCCCAGACTACTTCCGCTGAGTGGGGCTGTATGTTTGTGACTTTAATTTTACTCCCATTCCCAATTCTGCTGCCTAAAATATCATATACCTGTTTGGATGCATTCTCAACGTCGAATTCGGTATCCCAGTAAATTTTGGCTCTCGCTTTATTTTTCGCTGGTGTTGGTACTGGATCGGCTACATAGAAGTGAGGCCTGCTACTAATCTTTGTTAGTTCTTCAACAGAAGAAGTTTCCAGAACTTTAAGCTGGAAAATATCGCCATAGGATGTTCCACCAATTATATGTGTATTATCCGGTGATAATGCTATAGTTGTTATATAGTTTAGTGAAAAATAGTTAGTATCTTTTATTGGTTCATATCTCTTTATTTCCATTTCGGATTTATAATCAAAAATCAAAATTTCTGATCCATTTGTTCCTATAAGATATTTATTTCCGTTTGACATAAAAGAATTTCTCAATTTCCCAAATTTTTTAACTAACCCCCAAGATTCAGTATCATAGATTCGTGTATAAAAATCTCCATAAGAAACCAATAGCAGACTATCGTTTTTGAAAAATTCCATATTATCGAAAACTCCTCTATCATTGAATGCTTTTTTATGAATTATTTTTTTAGTATCAATGTCTATAACAGAAAGGGTGCCTGTAATATTGTTGCCGATCGCAAGCCATTTGCCATCTTTGGATATTGCTATAGATGATTCATAAGAACTTTCGTCAAAGTAAGCAAATTCCTTTTTGCCATTGTATGCATTTAAAATGAAAACCGAATCATATATAATATGAACCGCTATTCTACTGTCATCAGCAGACCAGCATATATCCGTAATAGCATTCCGGAAGTCATAAGAATTTGACAAAGTAAAATCACCAGTGTTGAGTATCTCCAATTTATTTAATGGTTGATAAGTTGCTGCGGCAAGATATTTACCATCCGGCGAAAATTCAATATTGCCATAGGTAGAACTTTTATTGTTGAATTTTTTAATTTGTACGCCATCTTTTGATTTCCATAATCTTCTGGTTCTATCCGTCCCAGCCGAAGCTATATAATGGTTATCAGGAGAAATATCTATATCATTAATATCCATTATATGGTTGTATCCATCATAATCAGAAACCTGAGATTCAAGTCTGATACTGTCGTTCTGTAATTTAAACAAACTTACATAGCAATCATCGTAAGTAATCCAGAAGTCATCTTCGAGAAATCCGAAAGCATAAGCCCAATCATTATTTTTCATATATAGTAATTGTTTATTATTTTCAATATCATAGTACTTTATTCCATTTCCTTTGGAAATTGCCTTTAATACGTTTCCTGATTTATTGAACTTGAAATCATCTATCCTAAAATCATCATTATTAAAATGATTCTTTTTTACCCATTTTTCGTTATCAATTATTATCAGTTCACTTTTACCATAAGTTTTCTTATTGGCAAAAGCAGCGGAATATTTCGCATCTTGTGAGATAGCAAATCCTTTTATGATGTAATTAGAAATTTTTTTCTTTTTTATTTTTCCATTATCTAGATTCACTAAAAATATATTATTTTTTATATTCATATCGTTTTTTACTAACGACGTATAGGAGCCTAATAGCCAGTGATTATTTGCTGACAGTTCAAAATTTCTTAATGAAGCATGCCATATTTTATTATCAACGTCTACAATATAATTTTTCTCTATGGTTTTTTTAATGTAATCATAAATTAAAAAGTTATAATCAGAATTTTCAGGATTAGCCCAGGAAATAACTATTTTTTCATTTCCGGTAAAGAATTGTAAATCAAGTATTGAAGCATTTAATGAATCCTTTGCCAATATCTTATTTTTTTTCCAATTTCGGATTTCAAAATACTTATCTTGATTATCGTCTTTGTACGAATAAGCTACTAATAATCCATTATATGAAATATCCCAGCTTTGATACAATTTCCCCGATATCTCAGCATTTTTTTCAAGCTTTGCGCTATTCCATACCTGCAATTCAAATTTTTGCGAATTATGGTTTGTGATTTTCACTAAAGCAAGCATATAATCGCTGCCATCAGAAAATGATAATTCATGATAAGGTTGATAAATGCCTCCTCCGTATTTAATCCATTCGATATCTGAAGCAAGACTTAATTTATAAAAAATACATAAGAAGAAAAGCAAAAATATTGTATTTCTCATTTTGTCACCATCAATTATTTTTTAAAAAATATTATAATGAGGGTAGATACATTACCTACCCTCTATAAAAAAAATTATTCGCAACCACTCTCAATCCTAAAGCAAATACCAGGTTCGGGATCATCTTCCCAAGTCAATTCCGAACAGCCAAGTGTTCCTATTACCTCACTACTGACAAGGTTCCTCTGAACTTCTCCCTGATTATCAGTACATACTTTCCATGTCTCTTTACAATATGATGCATTGCAATATAAAAAATCATTGGGCTCTTGGTCACTTTCATAAAAACAAAGAGGCTTGTAAACTACAAGATTTATTTTGTTTGGACAAGGTGACCATGCACCAGTGCATATCTCTGCATAATTTGGGATAATACGACCAACTAAGTAGTCAACATAGCTTGCTAAAACTCCACCGTCGCAAGCCCCTATTACTCGGATTATGGTTATTTCCATATCTCCGGATGTAGGACTGCATTTGGCACAAAATTCTACTCCCAAACTCGAGCACCCTGGATATTCCGGTGTCATCAGTATATGAGGGGATGTGCCCGGAGGGCAATCCTGCGCCTCCGCTTCCATTCCGCTTATTGCGAAAAGTATCAGAAAAGAAATCATTGCGATTATGGTTTTTGATAAACTCATAAATCCTCCGATAATTTGTTAATAATAATTAATTTTGCCTTCCGCCGGAGGATGCTTATTTTTGCATACTACAATCAATTGGGCTAATATCTTAACGGGTTAACCCAATTTGATTAAGCATGCAGCTCGGCATCCTCGCTGGTGTCGGGCTTATTTATATAGCAAAACTAAAAGAAAACTTTTTCTCCTTTATCTTACAAAAAATTCAATAAGGATTATTCTTCTTCAATTTCATATTCAATTGTTAAATTAATAAATCCCTTTTTTTTGTCCAAATAAAAGTTTTCATCATTGCTGCTTGGTAATATTAAAGTGGGGGGGGTAAGTTGTTGAAACTAATATCTTTTATGAGTGTTTGGGAGGATGAGAAAAATATTTATGTCAGATGAGGCTGTCCCAAAAGTCAGAGAATGTCATTCCTGCGAATGTCTTTAGATCCTGCTTTAGCAGGGCAGGAA
>CAZXYS010000019.1:0-75750 GCA_964645005.1 uncultured Hyphomicrobiales bacterium
TTTGTAATCACTTGCAACAGCATGCTTTAGCTTGCTGGTGATTTTGTAATCACTTGCAACAGCATGCTTTAGCTTGCTGGTGATTCGAAGTTTTTCAGATCCTTTTCAAAGTGCTAAAGCACTTTGTTGCTGATACTTACAAGCAAAATCAACTTTTCTAATGCAATATTTGGGATAAATATAGTAAATGACTGGAAATTTAAATAAAAAACCGGAGAATGCTCTCCGGTTTTTAAAACTCTATCTATCTTTTAAAGATTTTACTTGCTTATGTCCAGAACTTCATATTTCATAATTCCTGCCGGAACATTGACTTCCGCTATTTCTCCAACCTGCTTGCCCATTAATGCTTTACCAACTGGCGAATCCACTGAAATCTTATTTTGTTCAAAATCAGCTTCTTCAGGTCCGACCATATAGTAATTAAGTTCAGCCCCGGTCTCGAGATCTTTCAATTTCACTTTGGATAATATGTAAACTTTATCGTCAGGGAACTCGCTGGGATCGATGATCTGTGAATTGGCAAGCATCTGCTCCAGTTTGGAGATTTTCATTTCAAGAAGCCCCTGTTCATCTTTGGCGGCATCGTAGTCGGCATTTTCAGACAAATCTCCGTGTGATCGCGCATCGGCAATCTTTTGAGCGATTTCTCTTCTGCCTCTTGTCTTCAGATCGTAAAGTTCTTCTTCAATTTCTTTTACTCTTCCTTTGGTCATATATACGACCTTAGCCATTAGATAACTCCATTTTATTTCTCAATAACAGGATTTTCACGGTGTATTAATTATAATGTAACGGATTGTTAAGCAAATTCATGTAAAATCATAAAATGTTAACAGGAATATCACAGATGACGCAGGATATGACCCATTTTATACTTCTTAACCCGCATATAATCTCTGTTAACATCATTTGGTTCGATTTCGATAGGAACCATATCTACAACTTCAATACCATAGCTTTGTAATCCTACCCGTTTTGTAGGATTATTGGTTAGAAGTTTCATCTTTTTAACACCCAGATCAACCAACATCTGTGCTCCAAGACCATAATCCCTTGGATCGGGCTTAAAGCCCAGTTTTTCATTAGCTTCAACAGTATCGTATCCTTTTTCCTGCAGTTCATAAGCCTTAACTTTATTGACTAAGCCTATACCTCTGCCTTCCTGGCGCATATAGATAAGTATTCCTTTGCCTTCCCTATCTATAATACGCATGGCTTCGTGAAGCTGTGATCCACAGTCACAGCGCATTGAGTGAAACACATCTCCGGTTAGACATTCGGAGTGAACCCTGACTAATACAGGCTCATCCTCATCCCAGGAGCCTTTTATAAGAGCAACATGTTCTTTGCCATCGACAATATTTGCATATACTCGTAACTCAAAATTTCCGTATCTGGATGGAAGATGTGCAGTTGCAACATTTTCTACTAAACGTTCACTTCTTAATCTGTGAGCGATCAGATCCTTTACGGTAATTATTTTCAGATCATGTTCCTTCGCGAATTCTTCAAGCTGAGGTTTACGAGCCATCGTACCATCTTCATTGATCAGTTCGCAAAGAACAGCATAGGGTTTTAATCCGGCAAGTCTCATAAGGTCAACACCGGCTTCTGTATGTCCGGCACGACGAAGAACACCTTCACTTCTAGCGATCAATGGGAAAATATGCCCCGGTCTGCCAAGATCTTCCGGCTTCGTGTCTTTATTTGCAATTGCGCGAATTGTTGCGGCTCTATCAAAGGCAGAAATACCTGTAGTAGTGCCATGAATATAATCCACAGATACGGTGAATTTGGTATCATGAGGAGCCGTATTATCATGCACCATTACATCAAGTTTAAGATCTCTTGCCCTTTCGGGAGTTAGAGCCACACAGATAAGTCCCTTGGCTTTTGAAGACATGAAGTTGATTGTTTGCGGTGTAGTCAATTCAGCGGAGCAAATCAGATCACCTTCGTTTTCCCTGTCTTCGTCATCCATTACGATTATCATCCTGCCCTGGACAAGATCGTTTAGCGCTTCTTCTATAGTATTCATTATTTGAATTCCCGTAATTTGATAAATTATAACTATGACAAATACTTAAGTCATAGTTATATTTAATTTACGGCGATGAAAGTTAATTATTTCTTACTCGCAACTGCGTTCTTTTCGAAAGTAACCTGTGTGTTGTCGGCTATAGTAAGAGTGATTGTCTTGTCGGTCACTTCATTAACGGTGCCGTGTATTCCTGCTGTTGTTACTACCTTATCACCTTTTTGGATGCTGCTCACCATCTGCTGATGTTCTTTTTGTCTCTTTTGCTGCGGGCGGATCATAAGGAAATACATTACAAGAATGACGGCGCCGAACATTATCAGCATCGATACCAATCCACCGCCGCCGCCTTCTCCGCCGCTTCCGGAAGGTGGTGCCATTGCGATCATTGTGTTTAAAAATTCGAACATACTTTCTCCTTAAGTATTCTATTTTCAAAATAGTTTTAAACTAAAAAACAAAGTTACAAAATATTCTTTAAATCTTATAAAATTTACTGAGAGATGGTGTCCAATAAGTCATTTTTGACTATCCTTCGACTTTGCTAAGGATAGCAAAAACGAGATTTCATACGAGCTTTCATCTAAGCATAGTCGAAGTGTGGCACGATTTACCCGCTTATGAGCCAGACTCAATTTATTAATAAGTACCTTAGTGTTAATTAATTTTTCTTGGCTGACAATTCCTGGATTAGCTTGTCGAAATCATCGTCTTCAAGATGATAATGCTCATTACAGAATTGGCATACCAATTCACGGTTGTCTTGTTTTTGCATATCTCGTATCTCGTCTTCGCCCAGAGTTAATAATTTTTCCGTAAAACTTTCTTTCGAACAGCGGCAGAGAAAGTCCACCGGTGAACTTTTCAAGACATCGAATTCGAAAGGAAGTACTTTCTTTAAAATTCCAAGAGGATTGTATTCCTCAGCGAAGTATTCGCGTAGTTTAGGCATTTTTTGAAGATTCTCGTATACCTCCTCTATTTTTTTATCCGGGGCACCGGGCATCGCTTGCAACAATATCCCGCCGGAATACTTAAGAAGACCGTCCTCTTCAAAATCAGAATCAAGTATCACAGCAGAATGTATCTGTTCCGACTGAGAGAAATAATAAGCCAGATCCGCAGCAATATCTCCTTTTTGAAGGGGTACGATGCCTGTTAGAGGTTCAGATCTGTTATACAGGATCTTACCAATCTTCAAGACGCCGACGCCAAGTGCTTCGGAAACATCATTGATCTCGTATTTAGTTCCGTTTTCAGCAAATCCTACGTATCCTCTAATCTCACCTACCTGCATCGCTTCTGCAAAAACTTTATTTATCGGTCCATTCCCTTCTGCTTCAATGATAATCCTTTCTTCACCTTTCAAAAAGGAGGACATCAAGGATGCAGAGGTCATCGTTCTTGCCAAAAGATATGCCGGCAGAACATCCAATCCATGCCGGGTCTGAGCCAGTCGTACTGAATTGGAATTTTTAATACAGGATACACGAAAATGCCCGTCTTTGGATAATACTCTTACTACCCTGTCGCGAAGTAAATATCTTTTTTTTAGTTGTTCTTCGTCCATTTTATATCATTTAATTTATTTTTAATATCAAAAATATTTAATATTGTTTTATACAATTTATTATTTACGAATTAGTTTAATATCTGGTTTAATTACTGTTATTTCAAAACATTTAAAATTTCTTTTGAGACATTATCAATTTTTTATTTAAATTGGAATTATGAAAAAGTTAACAATTTTGTCAGTAATATTTCTGTTGGCTGCTGTAATCCGAACTTTTAGCCAGGGAATAGAATATTATATCGAAGCAGGGGATAACTACTTAGAATCAGGTCAGTATGAGCTTGCCATAGAAAAATATGACAATGCGATCGACCTGCAGCCGGAAAACGCGGCACTATATAACAAAAGGGGACTTGCTTATTACCACAGTGAAAGCTATGATCAGGCAATGGCTGACTTTAATTATGCAGTTCACCTGGATAAAGACTTCGCTGAAGCATACAACAATCTTGCCCTGTGCTGCCTTCAAACCGGAAACTTTGAAAAAGCTCTCAGGTTTTTGAATAGATCCATTGAGTCCGATATTGACTACCTGGACGCTTATTTTAACCGTGCGGAACTGAATTTCGATATGGGGAATTATGAACAGGCTCTGCAGGATTATTCAAAAGTGCTTAGCTTGGATTCCACAGATTACGCAGCCTACGAGAAACGGGCAGCAATATTTCATATATTTAAAGAATACAACAAAGCTTTGAAAGACCTCAACAAAGCTCTGGATATAAATCCTGACTTCGGTGATGCATATTACAGCAGGGGGCTGGTCCATTACGAATTAGGCAATTTCACCGATGCCGTAAATGATTTCACCGAAGCTATTGACATAATGCCGGGATATTCGGATTTGTTTTTTCAAAGGGCGCTGGCATATTTTGACAACGGCAGGTTCTATCTTTCGCTGGAAGATTTCGATCAGGCAATAACATTGGATCCTGACCACCTCGATCTATATCTATACCGCGGCATGAACCACTATTCTCTTGAAAATTATGACAAAGCATTGAGAGATATAGACCATGTCATTGAATATGATTCACTGGATCATCAGGCGTGGACTGTACGCGGACAGATACTAATAAAAGCGGAGAAATACGAAGAAGCTAAAATATCTCTTAACGAAGCTATCAGCCTTGATCCGAGATATTCATTTGCTTGGTACAATCTGGCAGTAATGCATCTGGAAAAAGGTGAAGAAGAAAAGGTATATGCCCCTCTGGCTAAAGCAATAAGCTTAAATTCCAATCTGAAAGAAATTGCCAAAAATGCTAAAGAATTCAGACCTATAAGAGATGAACAAGAATTCAGAAACTTAATTAGAGAATAGCCGAACCTCATAACTGTCAAAAAAATGAGGCTGTCTCAAAAGACAATGGATGTCATTCCTGCGAATGTCTTTAGATCCTGCTTTAGCAGGGCAGGAATCTGATAAATACCGGATTCTAAGCTGCTCACAGAATGAATTTTTCACGATTTTCATACTTATGGGACAGCCTCAATAAATTGCCATATAAAAAATACTTGCCGAATATCTTTTAAAGTTCCCATGAATACTTGTTTTTCATTGTCAAAATAATTGAGAAATCACTCTGATTTCTCGTATTAATTTCTTAGTTTTGTATGATGTATTAATTCTTTATTTACAAATATGAAGTATTGACTTATTATGGCATTAATCGGAAGACAAAACATTATTCCAACCCTGCTCGAAGACGAAATGCAAAACTCATATCTGGACTACTCCATGTCGGTTATTGTGTCCAGAGCTTTGCCGGATGTAAGGGATGGACTTAAGCCTGTACACAGGCGAATTCTCTACGCTATGAATGATATGGGCATACTGCCCAATCGACCATATAGAAAATCAGCCAGAATCGTCGGTGAAGTGCTTGGTAAGTATCACCCCCATGGCGACTTAGCTGTTTATGATGCTATGGTTCGTATGGCGCAGACCTGGTCGCTGCGTTACCCACTTGTGGATGGACAAGGTAACTTCGGCTCGGTAGATGGTGATTCACCTGCGGCAATGAGGTATACGGAAACAAGACTTGCTTCAATCGCAACAGAGCTTCTGAGAGATATAGATAAAAATACTGTCGATTTCGTTCCTAACTTCGATGAATCTCTTGATGAGCCCGCTGTCCTGCCATCGGCGCTGCCTAGTCTTCTTGTAAACGGAGCCAGCGGTATAGCGGTCGGTATGGCTACAAATATCCCGCCGCATAATCTAGCTGAAGTAGTAGATGGTTTGCAGGCAATGATAAAAAACCCGGAAATCACTTCTGAAGAGTTAATGGAACACATCCCTGCTCCCGACTTTCCTACCGGTGGCTTTATATATGGTACTCAGGGGGTAAAAGAAGCATTCACAACCGGCCGCGGTCGTGTTAAACTTCGTGCCAGAGCAGTAATTGAAGAACAAAAGCATAAGAAAGCTATTGTCATAACTGAACTTCCCTATCAGGTCAATAAAGCAGGACTTATTGAGAAAATGGCTGACCTTGTTAAGAATAAAACTCTTGAAGATATTTCCGACATCCGTGATGAATCCGACCGCGATGGAATCAGAGTAGTTGTCGAGATCAAGAGAGATGGTATGCCCGAAGTTGTTCTCAATAATCTTTACAAACATACTCAAATGCAGATCACTTTCGGAACTATCATGTTAGCATTGGTGGAAGGTCAGCCAAAGCTGCTAACCTTACGTGAGTTATTGCAGGAATTCATTAAGCACAGAAATGAAGTTCTTGTCCGTAAAACAGAATATGAACTCGATGCTGCTCAGAAGAGAGCCCACATTCTGGAAGGACTACTTAAGGCACTGGATAATATTGACGAAGTAATTCGGATAATAAAAGAATCGAAGGATCCACAGACTGCTTCCGCAAGCCTGCAGCAAAAGTTTGAATTGACGGAAACTCAGGCAAAAGCTATTCTTGAAATGAGATTGCAGCGGCTGACAGGGCTCGAGAGAGAAAAGATTCAGAAAGAATACAGAGAAATAATCGAAAGAATTGAGTGGTTGAAATCAGTTTTGGCAAGCAAAGACCTGCAGATGCAGATCATTTCCGAAGAGATAAACGAGATAGACAAAAAATACAGCGATGTTAGAAGAACTGAGATCGTAGAAGATGCCGAGGAATTCAAAATCGAAGATATGATAGCCAATGAGGATGTGATAGTTACCATTACTCATAAAGGGTTTATTAAAAGAACCAAAGTGTCAAATTATCGCCGGCAGCTCAAAGGAGGAAGAGGAGCCAGCGGTGCCGGTACGTATCAGGACGATTTCATAGAACATATCTTCCAGGCAGCCACTCACCATAATCTGCTATTTTTTACTGATAAAGGGCGGTGTTACAGGATAAAAGTATATGATATACCCGAGGGCAGCCGCAATTCCAAAGGTCGTTCCATGGCAAATATCATTCAAATGCAGACTGATGAATATGTCACTGCCTACATGTCAATCATTGACTTCGAGAAGGAAGGTTATATATTCATGGCGACAAAGAATGGTATTGTTAAGAAAACCATGATCCAGGAATTTGCTCACGTCCGCTCTAATGGCATCATAGCCATAAATCTTAGAGATAATGACAGGTTAATCTCCGCCAGGTATACCGACGGCAGGTATGATATCATCCTTGGTACAAGTAGAGGTATCGCATGCCGCTTCCGTGAAACGGATGTCAGATCAACGGGAAGAGCTACAACTGGCGTTATAGGTATTAAGCTGGACCCGGGTGATTATGTAGTTTCTCTGGTTATTGTTGACAGACCTGATGCACAAGTGCTTGTTGTCAGCGAAAAAGGCTATGGAAAACGTACTAAATACGAGGATTTCCGCCTTACTAAACGGGGTGCCAGAGGAGTCATCGCTATGAATGTTACTTCCAGAACCGGTAAGGTCATAGGCTTAAGACATGTTATGGATACGGAAGACCTTGTTGTTATGACAGTTAATGGTATCCTCATCAGACAGGCTATTAAACCTATCCGCACGATCGGCAGAAATACTCAGGGTGTTCGGCTTATACGCCTTGGAAAAGATGACAGAATCGCCGATATCACAATTGTCAGCAGAGATGAGGACACCAATGATGCGGAAGAAAACGAACTTCCCGATCAAGGCGGCGAGCAGGAAAGTTTGTATGAATAGTAATTCTCATAAATTATATTCAATTATAAATAATGATCCCCACCTTATAATAAGCGAGGGGTTCTTTATCCCGGATATTTCATTAGGACTACTCACTTTTACGAACATAATACATTTAAAAGAATTAGAGAAACCACCCCTGTATCCCCTCTTTACTAAGGAGGGGATACAGGGGTGGTTAAGTTCTTAGGATTAAGCTATTTATTCTACTATATGTTTATCCTATTGCAAAATATGGGTTTATATCTCTATACCATTTTAGTCACGTTCTGTCATAGCTTATCATTTTCTTTTACCCTGAGGCTGACCCAAAAGTATGGAAATGTCATCCCTGCGAATGTCTTTAGATGCAGCCTTATCAGGGCAGGAATCTGATGAATACTGGTTCCCTCGAAATGTTAAAAAGGATTTTATTCGTAATTTCGAGCTTATGGGGCAGCCTCTATATTTCCTAAAAGTTATACTTTGGTAATTAAGCAATTGTCACGCCAAGAACGCTAAGATCGCAAAGAAGAATTAAAAACGGGGTTTTTGTCACTTGTAAGATTGGAGGGCAGTTTCACCTTATAACTTCCATTAGCGGCTCCGGTCAGGTAATCAAGATACCCTAAGATTAATAAATATATTACAACAAGTATAACACTTCATAAAATTAATATTAAAACTGTACGACTATTTCTCTGGTTATTATACAGTGAGTTATCTTATTTTATGGAAAAGCAGACGAAGATCCTTCTGAAAATTATTCTATCAGCACCGGCAATTATAATAACTGCGGGGATCTTCCTGGTATCAAACATGTCTCAGGCAAACATAGAATATCCCTTTTCGATGATGGATAAATTGCTTCACGCTGCAGCATTCTTTATATATGGTTTAACCCTGGGCGCAGCGTTTTATAGTTTTTTTCATTACAAATCTGATAAAACGCTGCGTACCTGGGTCTTTATCTGGGGAGCGGTATATGCAATTTTAGATGAAGTTCATCAAGCTTTCGTACCTGGAAGAAATGCTGATATTCTTGATTGGGCATCTGATATTGTTGGTATATCACTATCGATTATATTTTTCAATATTATAAAAAGGTTAGTTGAGAAAATCTTGGATTTGAAAGAAAACTAATGTCCGGTTTTTTTAAACTCATAAAAAAGAGTATTAATTCTGATGCACGCGCCGGTATTTTAAAAACCGGACACGGCGATATTCCTACACCCGTTTTTATGCCAGTCGGAACCCAGGGAACCGTAAAAGCTATGCAGCACAGAGAATTGGAAGAAAATGGATTTAAAATTATTCTCGGAAATACGTATCATCTATATCTTCGACCGGGCATGGAGATAATAAGGAAATTCGGCGGTTTGCACAGATTCATGAACTGGAAGGGAGCATTGCTCACCGATAGCGGAGGATATCAGATTTTCTCTCTAAAGGACCTTCGTAAATTAACCGAGGACGGAGTAGAATTCAAATCTCATATCGATGGCTCCTCTCATTTCTTCTCTCCTGAAAAAGTTGTTGAAATACAAAGATTTCTGGGCTCTGATATAATAATGCCTCTTGATGAATGCACTTCTTATCCTACAACCTATGAAATTGCACAGAGATCTATGGAATTGTCTCTTCGCTGGGCTGATAGAACTATGAAAGCATTCGAGAACTCATCTGCTCTTTATGATTTTCCGCAGAGATTGTTTGCCATTGGTCAGGGTAGTATGTATAAAGTTCTTCGAAAAAAGTATATTGAAAAAATGACAGAAATGGAATTTGACGGATACGCCATAGGTGGACTATCCGTAGGCGAAGAACCCGAATTAATGTATGAAATGACAGAAATATCTACGGAACTTCTTCCTGATGACAAACCCCGCTATCTTATGGGGGTTGGAACTCCCGAAAACGTACTTGAGTCCATAGACAGAGGAATCGACATGTTCGACTGTGTCTTACCCACCAGAAATGCCCGAAACGGTCAACTATTCACAAGCAGAGGGAAAATCAATATCAGAAATGCTCAATACAAGCTTTCTGACGAGCCAATAGACGAAGAAGTCGGCTCCTATGCCGGTCAAAATTTCACATTAGGATACTTACGTCATTTGATTATATCCGGTGAAATTCTTGGGCTTCAGTTAGCTACCCACCAAAACCTATCTTTCTATTCCTGGCTGGTTAAAACAGCGAGAGAGAAGATAATCGAAGGTTCCTTCGAAAAGTGGAGAGATGAAATTATCGCGCGGATAAAATAAAAAAAATCCCACCTCCCAAAGAAAGCGGGACCCAAAATTACAAACTATGCCGCACCTGTTCACATTCATAATGTACTGAAAAGTAATGCGACCGTTTTCATCTTCCGCAACTGACAATAGCTGCACTTTTCCGAACAGCCCGGTTTTCATTACTTCCGGGATATGCTTATCTCGCATCCATCTAAACAAATCATACTTTACAGAGCTTTCAACTTTGATGTTCACAATGTATTTAATCCATATTCACAATACAAAATTGCTTTTTATGGCAAAAAACAGCTAACTTGTTTAAATTCCCCTCTTTGAGGGGTGCCCGAGCGTGGCGAGTGCGGGGTGGATTCTTATTTAACCCACGGTTTTTGATAAACCTGTGGGACACAAGCGCTTACAAAAGTGTTAGATGGGAAAATTCATTAGAAGAATTCCCTCATCCCTAAATCCCTTCTCCCAAGTGGAGAAGGGACTTTCAGTGTAATAAGAAATTCTTACACCCTTCTCCCGCCGCGAGAAGGGCTGGGGATGAGGGGGAACAGGAGATTATTTTTGTTCTAATGCAAAATGAGGGTTTAATCATAGTTATTCCTCTGCTTTAGGGTGGGCTTTTTTATAAGCTTCTTTCAGCCTCTCGACTGAAACATGTGTATAAACCTGAGTCGTAGAAAGCGAAGAATGCCCGAGCATCTCACTGACGGACTGAATATCCGCACCTTTATTAAGTAGATGCGTTGCGAAGGAATGCCGAAGCACGTGCGGACTTTTAGTAGGTGACTCAGTGATCTGCTTCATAGCTTTATTCAGCATTCTATAGGCGCTGGAGGGATTCATTTGTTGTCCCTTTGTGGATACGAACAACGCTTTTTCCTGGACATCCTTGCAGAGTGTATGCCGCAGCTTAACATAATTTTTCAGAGCCAGCAGAGCATTTTCGCCGATTGGTACTTCGCGTTCCTTTCTGCCTTTTCCTTTTACCCTTACGCTTTTCCTGCCATAGTCAATATCATTAACATTCAGGTTCAAGGCTTCGCTTATTCTAAGCCCTGAGCTATACAATAATTCTGCCAGAGCTAAATTCCGTGCCCCGAGCGGACTTTCTCTGTCAAAGGCAGTCAGCATGTCATCTATTTCATTTTCCAGAAGGAAAGATGGCAGCTTCTTATCTGTCTTAGGCATTGTCACCAGCGATGCCGGATTTTTTTCGATAAATTTCTTTCTGTGGCAGTATTTGAAAAAAGACTTTACCGCAGAAATTTTCATTCTAAGAGTATTTTTGCCATGACCATTATCAAATAAATATCCCAGGAAAGGGCGGATATCATCAATATCTATCCTATCCAGTTCGGGCATTTCATCTGCTTCCATACCAATAAAGTCATAAAACTGCGCCAGTGCAAGTCTATAACTTTCAATGGTATGCGGGGAGAAATCCTTTTCCAGTTCGCAGTATTCAAGAAATTGTTTTATTGCCTGTTGTAATTTCATTATTCATTTTAATTATTTTTACCAATATAATAACTCTACACATTTTATGCCAAATATTTATTAACTTGCAGCGAAAACAATTTGATTTTTTAAAATATTAACATTACATTGCGTATATAATATTACAGTTAAGTATATCAAACCGAAAATTATTAATGAGGGATAGATGAAATTGAAATATTTGACCGCGATCATTCTGCTTCTGTGTCTGTCCGGACTCGTTGCAGCACAGGAGATTTCTTACATAATTCCGGATATTGGCGCACCGGACATGAATACTTACATCGAAATTATCGGTCCCCATGACCAAACCGGCAACTTCGGTGACGACGGTTTGTACTTGAATAATCCCGGCGACGATGTATATTTGGAACTTGTCAATCCTGCAGACAGTACTAAGATCACTTTCGGACCGCTCATAGTAAGTTGGGACGGAAGGATGATCTCTACACAGATTTTTGTTCATCCGAATGTTAATCCCAATACTTCGGACTGGCAAAATCTTAATGCGGAATTCATCATCCCTTTCAGAGTGGTAGTAAACGGAACACCAACCAATGAAGTAAAATTCTATATATTAAAACCTTACAATTTGGGCGACGTAACTTCTTATCCCGATAGAGTTTTTGGAGAATCTTCTCTTGGGAAACGGTCACCCCGCGGGGCTATTATCGTCGATAGCCTTATCCTCGCAAATGATGTCTATACGGTTTCCACAAATGACTGCGACCCTGAAACTGAAGGTAATCAGGGGTATCTGCCCTTCATTTTACTTTCCAAGGGTAATATTTCCGGCGGGTCCAATTCAAAGATAAGTGTCAGCACCACGAATAAACACGGCGGTCCGGGCGGCGGCGGCGGCGGCGGTAAATACTGCGACTCCCCCGGCGGCGACGGCTCCGACGGTGGTGATGGCTTTACCGGGGGAGGACCCGGCGGACGGAATAAATCGGGGAATCCCTTTTCAAGTGATAATCACAAGCCTGCGGGCACGGGAACAGGTAAAGATTCCGATAATGAAAGAATCGGTGGCTACAGTCTAAATGGCATTCCCGGCGCGAATAGCACAGCCTATGAATCCGCCGGCGGCGGCACAGGTCATCCCTTTGGCAGATCCGGAGACGGCTGTGGCGACGGCTATTCATGCGATCCGGAAGGCGGTTACGGCGGCGGCGGCGGCGCCCCGCAGAATGGCGTAGGCGGATCGGCAGGTTACGTATCCGAAGGCGATAATACTACATCTAATAACGGGGGGAAAGTATACGGAAATAGAATGGCTGTGCCTGCTGCAGGCGGTTCAGGCGGTGCCAGCGGAAATCCCAACACACCGATTGGCAATTGCTCCGGTGAAGGCGGCGGCGGAGGAGGCGCTATTGTCGTCTACGGAATGAACATCAATAACCTGAACTTGTCAGCAGACGGCTCCGATGGCTTCAAAGCAAAGGATACTGATGTCCGAAGCTATGGTGGGGCAGGCTCCGGTGGTTTTACCGGTTTTTTTGCAAAGCAGCAAATAGTTGGTGCAGCTTCTGCTATCGGCGGAGAAAGTGCCGAAGATAAAAAAGCAAGCGATGGAAGAATACGCATTGACGCCGATGATTTTACAGCAGGCTTCGGAAGCGCTAATGAAACTGAATTCCGTGGAATTACATCCGATACAACCAGCTTCGTTAGATTAACGGATTCAATTATGGGATCGTTCCAATCAAGCGAATTTGTCAAAATTTTTTTAAAAACTTCATCCGGTCCCTGGCAGGAGCTATCTAATGTCGACCTGCAAGGGGATAACTGGAAAACATTCCCGCAGTTTACTAATGATAATGACTTATATTTCCTGACCGCGGTACTTAACATGCAGTTTTTTGGTTCATCGGATTATACGTATGACCAATCATACGTCATGTCACAGGCTGCGGCAAATATTCTTAAACTTGAAGAATATCCCGAAATCCTTAGCGATACTGTCAGAAGAGATACTATAAAAGGATGCCCCGGCAATGAAGTATATGATACACTATACGTCAAAAACACCGGAACTGACTGGTTACAGGTAGATTTTCAAAATGCCGTCTTCAAAAACGGAACTCCGGGATTTGAACTTCTCACCCCAACAAAATCAACATTCGTTTTGCCGGATGATTCCCTGAAAGTTGTTGTTAGATACACTTATCAAGCCGGTCAACCATTGACAGTTACCGACATTCTTCAATTCGGACACAATGACACAGAAGCCAAAAAAGATCCCTGGGAAATCAGATATGAAATTAAAGTTGAACCCTTCCTGCTCAGTTATATTGAAACATCAACCGGAAAAGCATTAGGCGCCAAATTTAGAGATTCTACCTTATTTTTAGGCAGTCAATGCCCCGGAGTCATGACTTATGCATATTTTACCGTTAAGAATAATTCTTCGTTCGAGGTCAATTTAAAGGATCCGGTTGTAAACAACTCCAAATTCAGTGCTGACATCACTGGAAAGAGAACAATTCCGTCAAATGACACTTCCACAGTCAGAGTAGAATTCAACGGTAATTCAGATGACAATCAGATAATATCATACCTGATTATTCAATATGAAGACTGCGATGCAATTAATGACACTATATCCATTACAGTGAATATAAAGCATACTGATATAGAAATCATCGGCAGCGGTGATTTCGGTAATGTCAGAGTTGGAGACACCAAACAAATCAAGATTGAGCTTGAGAATAAAAGTTCCAACAATACAGCTTACATTGATGATATACCAACAATAGTTCAGCCTTCGGCTTTCACAATTGTTGACTTTGAGCCTGATATACCCTTGTATCTCATGCCCGGAGAATCCATGACGTTTACTGTTGAATTTGCTCCCCAGACGGCTGGTCCCGACAGCACCCTGTACGAAGCTTTTTCTGCTTTAATGGATACCTCCTGTGCCGATACAACTGATATTATGCTCAAGGGCAATGCAGTTCAATTCAATACAGTAGTCTATCCAAAGCCTCTTGATTTTGGTTATCAGCCATTCTGCAAAAAGCCGCAAGACAGTATTATTATAAAAAATATGGGAACCGGTGATATTGAAATAACCGGCAAACTTGTGATAACGGGCTCAGATGCGGCAAGTTTCGAGACTTCTCAGAATGTCGATCCCCAGATTATTCCTGTTGGGGATTCACTGATCATATACATTAGATTCTATGGAGATCGAGGCAATTTCGGGCAGAAAACTGCCTTCATCGAAATTCCTACGAATGATCCGGACAAAGATTTAATTAAAGTACAACTTCTTGCTTACAAGGAAGATATAATTATGGATCCCACGGAGATATCTCTGGGAGGTATTCCCGTAGGTATATTAACCAATTCGTCATTTACACTTACAAATAACGGTCATATCATTTGGGATGTCGATGACAACAACACTTCTCACAACGATCTTTCGGTAACTCCACCGGGAGCGAAACTGGATAGTCTTGGCGGTTCATTTGTATTCAATCTCGCAATCACCCCAACAAGAACAGGACCTCAGACAGATACTATCATTTTTGAAACAACCGATCCATGCATTGACACTTTCCATGTATTGGTACACTGGAGAGGATTGGAAGCACAGATTTCTGCAACAGACACCCTTAATTATGGTTTGATAGCAAGCTGCTCACAAAAACTGGACAGCATTCTCGTGAAAAATTTCGGCGAAGCATCCGCTGAGATCAAAGATATGAGAATCACCGGTTTCGACGCTGCTCTATTCAGCATTGTTAATCCTAAGTACCCAACAACTCTTTCACCTGGTGACAGTATTTATCAACCTATAATGTTCAATCCATCAAGCGCAGACGACGGACCTAAAACTGCCGTCTGCAACATTGACGTAACAATGAATTCACAGGATATTTCTTTCCAAACCGTATTGAAAGGGGAAAAGCAGTCAGTCATTTTAACTTATCCCAATCCAATCGATTTCGGAACGATTTCTGTCGGCAATTCAAAGGATATGAGGCTGACTCTTAAAAATGACGGTGATTTCCCTGCTCATATAACCGGAATGACGGCGCTGGCGCAGCCGTCGATATTTTCCATGAATCCCGATCAAATAGACGTCATCTTGCAAAAGGGCGATAGTATTACTTTCGATGTAAGTTTCAGCCCCGCGCAAGAGATCCCTTACGAGGATTCAGTAACATACAGCATCGATATAGACACATGCACCGAACAAAGAACAGTCCAATTACGCGGCAGGGGTGCGCCTGCAGCATTCGTCGAGGTCTGGCTGCCGGATACTCTCGTCAAACCAAATATCAGACACTATCAATTACCTGTTTTTGCTCAAAAAGATGTACCCGATGTTGAGATCAAGGATATCTCATTCACCGGCAAATTCAAATTTGACGCAAGCCTTTTCTATCCTGAAGGGCTTTCCAAAGGTCAGATCATCGGCAATGAACTCGATCCGCAAACCAGAACAAGAACTATAGAAATTAAAGTTGACAGCGTCGAAATTTTCGACAGAAAAACAATATTAACCAGAATAGAAGGAAGTACACTACTGGGTGAGGTAGATCGAACAGGTCTTATTTGGGAGGAATTCAACTGGGATAATAACAGCACATTTCAGGACAGCGTATTGGATGGTTCCCTGCGAATAATTATCTGCCGTGAAGGCGGCGACAGATTGCTCAAATGGAACTATCCGATAGATCTTTCAGTTTATCCATTGCCGGCCGGTGAAGAACTCAATGTAGATGCGAGAATTCTTGAGAGCGGGAAACATTCTCTCGAGCTAATTGATATTCATGGCAGGGAAATTGATATACATTCCTGGAACGCGGATACCGGTGGAAAAGTATATGAATTTACTTTCGACACCGGCGGATTGTCTTCAGGTGTATACTATTTGAGACTTAGCTCAACGAGCAAGAATAAAGTCGTACCTGTGTATATAACAAAATAATTTTAGGATATTAAATAAAAATTAGATTTTTTAGATAATTATACGGTAATTAGATGGCAAAAGCGAGGACTTTTTTATTTATTACAATGGGGTTGGTAATTTCTGTAATTACATTACAAGCGCAGAAAGCCGATTCGGCAGAGAAAAAGCCAATTTACTACCTTGGCATTTACGCAGATTACAACAGAAACATACATTTCGCAGAGTTCGACGAACTGTCCGGCATTGAGAGTTGCTGCCCAAAATTTACCGATGGCACCGGACATGGATTTGCCGTCGGCGGACTTTTCGAATTACCCCTTAATCATGCAATGAGCATAGAGTTACGTGCTGGGTTCTCCGTTTTGAATGGCTCATTAATAACACAGGAAGATAACATAGGACTAAGGGTTAAGCATATTGATCCCCCGCAAAACATTGCCATAGAACAAGTTGATGTAGAATACACAATCGATTCCAAATTATATACCGCTGGCATTTCACCCACAGTGAACTTTGAGTTTTTCAACAATTTTGTTATGAATGTAGGCTTCAGGCTTTCCAATCTTTTCACCGCCAGAATAGACCATCGAGAAGAAATAATCAGACCCAACAATGTTGTTTTCCTTAAAGAGGACAAAGCCAGCAGGCAGGTGTTCGAAGATATGGAACTACCCAATAAAAGTTCAATGCTTTTTGCTGGGGTAATCGGATTTAATTACAAGGTTCCTATTGGCGAATATACTTATCTGACACCCGAATTTCGCTATCACCTGCAATTCAATGACATCAGCTCCGTAGAGTGGAAACCTTCAACTTTTCAATTCGGACTTGCACTTAAGTTGCCTATCATGCCTGCCGAAAAAGGCGAAGTCATAGAAGAATACAGGTACCAGCGTGATACCGTAATAAAAGAAGTTCCCGGTCTCGCAGAATCTCAGATAGAACTAATGGAAGAAAAGAAAGAAGTTAAGCGCGAAAAGAAAGGAATCGACGAATTAGTCACTACTATTTACCACGAGAAATACGAGAAAAGAGTCCCTAAAGATTTAAGCATAGAAGCAGGTCTTAGAGTCACAGGTATAACTACTGACGGCAAAAGAACAGAAAATCCGCAAATAATAATCGAAGAATTTGAAACTGAAGAAGGTTTCCCGTTGCTGCCTCATGTATTTTTCCGTGAGGCAAGTGCCAATCTGCAGAAGACAAAAATGCATCTGCTGGAACCAACTGAAACCGATGAATTCTCCGAAGAATATCTACCCTGGAATACTCTGGATATTTATTCAGACTTATTGAATATTGTCGCCAAACGCATGAAAGAAAATCCCGAAGCCATTCTCACAATAACAGGCTGCAATAAGGATGCGGGAATTGAGGAAAACAACCTTGATCTTTCCCGTGAACGTGCTATGGCTGTAAGGGATTATTTCATGCGGGTATGGGGCTTCTCCGACGACAGATTTGAAATCGATGTAAGAAATAAACCAGGAAATCCGGGAAACATAGAAGTCGTCGACGGACAGATCGAAAACCAGCGTGCCGAACTCAGCTCATACGACCCGGACATCCTTGCCCCCGTTAACCTTGAAGAAGTTGAAAGGGTGGCGAATCCACCGCAGGTATTGATAGACCCTACAATTAAAGCAGATGCCAGAATTAAAAATTGGGTGCTCGATGTTGAACAGGAGGGCGCTAATATCAGACAATGGACCGGTTCGACAACACCGGAAAGCATTACATGGACTGTCGGCAAAGAACCTGTTCCCAAATACAAAACACCGCTGAAAATTAATTTAACTGCTTCAGACGTTTACGATAATCAGACAAGTATTTCAAAGCAACTGGAAATAGACCAGTTGACTATCCGCAAAAAGCGACGCGAACTCAGAAATGACAGCACTATAGAAAGATTTTCTCTTATTCTGTTCGATTTCGATAAAGCAACTTTGAAACCGGCACAAAGAAGAGTCCTTCAGGATATAAGAGAGAGAATAGAACCCGAGTCCAAAGTAATAATCAAAGGCTATGCCGACCGCACGGGCGAAGCTGACTACAACCGCGAGCTTGCCCGAAGGCGAATCCAAAATGCACAGCGCTTTTTAGGCGTTGAGGAGAACAAGCTGGAGACCTATCCTATTGGCAGCGATGAATTGCTCTACAATAATGATATTCCCGAAGGAAGAGGTTACTCCCGAACAGTGCAAATAATAATCAAAACACCTGTAGAGGAGTAAAAAAGGATATATATATTAGAGCATATTAAAAATCTACAAAAATTCATTGTGAGCGTGGCGAGGGCGGGGTGGATTATTATTTAACCCCTAATTTTTGATAACCCTATGGTAGACCTGTGCTTACAAAAGAGTTAGATTGGGTATTTCATTAAAAACAAAATAAAGTGTTAAAATGTCATTGCGAGCGAAACGAAGCAATTTTTTTGTGTTCAGAGATTGCTTCGTTGCTGCGCTCCTCGCAATGACTCTTTTGTAATCGTGTTTCTTATAATTAGAAATTTCTGATGCAAAATTGGGGTTCAATAAATAAATATCAAGGGGGAAATAAATTCCTGCCCTGCTAAAGCAGGATCTAAAGACTTTCGCAGGAATGACAGGATGCGCAGGAATAATATTCTCGGAGTTATCTTACAGACTCAAAACCACTAAATACCCGCCACTTCTCTGCATTTCTCGAGCATGAGACGCGCGGATTCGTCCCAACTGAACTGTTTTGCCCATTCGATAGAGCCTTCGTTGAGTTTGTCTCTCAAAGCTTTGTCTAAGAGTATCTTGTTTATCAATATTGATAGTTCCCGGACATTTCCGTATTCGTAAAGCATGCCTGAAACGCCCGTTTTGACGGAATCGCGCAGCCCGGGTGAGTTAGCCGATATTACGGGAGTACCGCAGGCGTTGGCTTCGATGTTGGTTATTCCCCATCCTTCTTTCATGGAAGTGTTGACAACGCAATGTGCCTGGCTAAGTAATTTTATCTTGTCCTCTTCCGATACAAAACCGAAGAAAGTAGTTCTGTCTGCGATGCCAAGTTCTTCGGTGAGTCGCTCTAATTCGGGGCGAAAAGTACCCCTGCCGAGTATATGTAGTCTGGCGTTGTCAATTTTATCAGCGACCATTGCGAATGCTTTTACCAAATGGTCGACGGATTTATATTTTTTTAGTCTGCCAAAATAAGCGACTGTGGGGAAATCGTTCTTTTCGCCGACTTTCATTGGGAAACGTTCCTGCTCTATAGCATTTGGAACTATAGAAAACTTAGAAGAATCAAATCCGCGGTCGATAAATTCATCCATAGTGCTTTTAGAAACGACTACGAATGATGTTTTCTTATAGATATAGTCCACGAGCTTTTCTGCAATAAAGACATAGCTGGCAGATATGAAGTTAGTCTCTCTGAAGATACTTTTGCCGAAAAAATGATGGCTCAATCCTATTAATGGCTCTTTGACGTAAAGCGGTGTGTAGAATGGGATCTTGTTAATATCGTCGATAACCACATCATAGTTTCCATGACGAAATTTCTTTTTATACACACCGGGAACGTAGAAATTGAACATGCTGCGGCTGCCTTTGCGGATTACTTTGATACCGTCAACATTCTCTTCTGTCGGTGCGTCTTCGAATTTGCAGCAAAAAAGTGTGACTTCATTTCCCCAGCCGGCTATTCTCTTAAATATTTCATGAAGGTGAACTTCGGCACCGCCTCCATTTGGATTCTTTATATCCTGCCAGTTGATTACAAGTATTTTCATTTAATAAAATTATTAAATCGCAATATTTTATATAATGTTACAAATTTAATGGAATTTATTCGGAATACATGCGATTAATTTTGGCATACACTTTGTTTTTGTTAGAATTTAATGAGAATATTTTAATGAATAAAAGGCGTAAATATTATGAATATAGGTATTTACAAAATTCTAAAGAAAAATCATTGGATAATATCCCGCACAATTGTAATAATATTAACCATAAATTTAACAATACTTGCCGGAGCTTGTTCAACGCCTCATGCTGTAAGGGATGGATCGGGCTTAAGAGCATATCACAAGCAAAAAGTCAAAAACCAAACGAATGATCATAAAATCCGGAAAAATGAAAACGATAGTTATGAATACGCCAGAGCGGGCGATGAGATAATCAATGAAATAGAACAATTCGAAAAAAAATTAAAAAATAATAATGATATCGAAGAACAGGCGAAGGAGGAGACATATATAGAAGATGACTCTATGGAAAATCAGAATGATAATTATGAAGATGATTATGCCGATGATTATGATTTCACGAAACCGTCGAATCGTTTGCCGACACTTCGGGAACAGATGAAAATGCTTGCTGACGAGCAGGAGAAAATTAATTCGGAAATTTATAGTATGCAGGATGACATCCGAGATATTAAGAACAGCCTTCGTAATCTGGAAGAAGAGTTCAGAATGTTTAATAAAAATTCGGAGCCGATAAAGGGGGGGGGAGAGAAGTCGGTAACAGGAGCAGCTAATAGGGAGGAATTGTCCAAAGGAGAAAATATAATACTTTCCGATGAAGCCAAGGCAAAAAAGGAGCAAGATAAATCAGTTAATATCAGCAGGGATAAAGATTCCCAGCCCAAACAGACATCCAGGACAAATGAATCTGATGATAATACCAATAATAAGACAAAGAAAATGTCCGATCCTGCAATTGATGATGAACAGAAAGAATTCAACAATGCAATGAACTATTATACAAGGAATGATTACCGGCAGGCAATTGATGAGATGGAGAAAATCAAAGCTTCCAGCGAAAGCCGGGAAATGAAAAGTAAATGCGATTACTGGATAGGGGAGTCCTATTTCGGTTTAAGGGATTATGATAAGGCAATTGATTATTACTCGAAAGTTATTGAATCGGATAAATCTTACCGCAAGGATAAGGCTCAAGTGATGATAGCTGAATCTTATATAAGGTGCGGCAAGGTGTCCAAGGCTAAGGTAGCTTTTGATTCGCTTATTAAACAATTCCCGGAAAGCGAGTATGTGCCAAGAGCGAGGAAAATGCTGCAACAGTTGTGAACTGTTAAGTTTTTGGTTCGAGAGGGGTTGACAGTGGAAAATAGAATGGGGAATATTTTAGGCTTATCCCTATTGTGAGGCTGTTGATCATCCATTCTTCGTTATTAATGAGGGAAGTCAGTGCACTTGAAAATATAATTTCCGGTGATAAAATAAGTGTTTTTCTTTCATTTAGAGGAAGGTCATAGTATAGACCTGTTTTCACAAATAACATGAATTTGTTTGTATTTGGAATTTGCCCCGAGATCTCATTTCTTATTCTTCTTCCATTTTCGAAAGTACCTTGATTTTTGGGCTCCATTAATTTTTCATATTGATCGAAACTATTATCAATAACAATACCTCCCATTAATCCGGCGAAAATATGCAGACCGTCAAATAATCTGAAATTTACGTCCGAGCCAAAGCCAATGATCGACACGTTTGATTCTATAGTATGTTCAATCAAAGCTTCTGAGTATTCCTCATCAATAATTATTTCTTTTTCTTCTTCTTCAATTAAATTTGAACCTAAATTAAAATAACCTATATTCAAGCCTAGTAGTATATGTTCGGCAACAGGGTATTTAGCTGATATACCTGCATTGAATCCGTATCCGAATCCGTCATTGAATTGGTTGCAGCAATTAGGAACACCGGGCAGTTCTCGAATATTCGTAACGGTGAAATTCAAGTCATAATCTGTAAAAATGCCTAATTGAGGTCTGAGCAGATCACCATCTTCATCAAAAGCATAAGCTTTTACGAAACAGACAATAAATAATAGCAACAGATATTGAATTGCCCTTCCTATCATTCTAACAAAAGCATTATTTTTTTCTTTTATATTTATGTTTTAGCTCTAATTTTTTGGCAAAATCATTTAAAGAATTCATCTTTTGAACGAGACTGGTATTGTTCTCAAAGTCAAAATCGGTTATGAATTTAGCATCAACCATTTTATTAACTAAGTATCCTGTTTTTTCAAAGTTAAATTGAGTGAGGCTCTTGCTCCATCCGTCCAACCAGTGTTGCAGGTCGGCTTTTTGTTCGGGGGTTCCATCGAAATAAACTATCAGATCTATGTCTGATTGTGGAGTAGCTGTTTCATTGATGGAACTTCCAAAGACATATAGTTCCTTGACTCCGTATTTTTCAGTATCCAGTGATTTTGCGATAGCTTCAACCATTCTCAATCGCCATGCCCATGGAGCTTCGTGGTATTTAACACCGCTGGAGTTTTTCTCAGTTTTATAGATTGGCTCGACCGTTGGATCAGTTAGCAAAGCCATAGCTTTATCCTCATCGGCGTTAAGCAGCACTCTGAGTATAGAACCTTCTGTAGATTTTGGTATATCTATAACCTTGAGAGTGTCGGCAAGATATTCATACTCAGGAAGAATATCAGGCAAAATATTTCTGTTGTAATTAAAGAATTCACTATTCAGAGTGGAATGCTTCTCATCAGGATAAAGAGGAAGATAGCGGATAGATGATTCAACGAGGTCCTGGAAGAAATGTGTCCCAAAAGATAAGTCGGGCACGTATTTCCCTTTGTTTCGGGCTATTTCAATGAGCATAGCTGTGTTGTTAAGGTCGGAGTAGGTGACTCTGACACCAAGTTTTACATCGTCTCTGCTGCCCCATCTGCCGGGCCCCATCAGAATAAATCGCTTATGGGGAAGTATCTGATTCAATTTGCTTACCGCCCTGCCAATGTCGCGCATTTCCGATAAGTCTTTCGTTTTGGAGTATTTATCGGGATCGACATATACGACATGGGTGATGTCGGGTATTCTACCGTTTGAAACGAATTTATCAGCGGTAAACACAATTTTATCTTTTGGTACATCCTTGGGGATTACAGCGGAAGCATATTCCAACTGATGGCTCAGTGGACGGCATTGCAATAGGTAAAGATATTCGCCGTCGCAGGCAAATTCTATATCCACCGGATAGCCGAATTTTTCTTCCAATTTGCGGAGCATCGTATGAATTTGATTGACGAATCCAGTGTTGGTAAACAAATTTTCAAAAGTTACGACTACATCATCATTTTTGGTATCAATACCAAGCCCGATGGGTTTCTTTATATGATTGTCTTCTTTTATTGAAAAAACTTCGTTTAAAAGCGGGTATTGCTGTCCCACTTCTTTTAATATTTTCTTAACTGGTAAAGTTTCGAAAGTATTGTCTTCAAGGTTAATAACATCTATATTTTTAGGCGAATAGCCCAATATTTCCTGAACTGTCAGGTTAACTCTTAAATTCGGCTGCCCGGGCGCCAGCAGAACGGGGTAATCGTCGCCAATTCTGTCCACTGCACGTGTACCAAGCCCGGGGACGAGTCTAACCAGCCCGTCTTCGCGCTTAATTCTTGGCGACCAGCGGAAATCGTTGTGGCTGAAAGCTACACCGGCATAGCTTGGGATAAAATACTTGCCGAGAGTTTTGCCTACAACTTCCTGAATAAGAATACCCATTTCTTCATTGAAGTCGACAAGATTTCTTTCGTAGCGGTAGCCTATTGGATCGGGACCGAAGGTAGATGCGTAAACTTCGGCAATGGCATCCATCAAAGCATCGAGCCTTTCACTTTTGGTTCCCTGATTTGCAAGGAAGAGACTTTTATATTTACCAGCGAAAGCTGATCCTGCGCGGTCTTCCAAAAGACTTGAGCTGCGGACGATTATGGGACTATGTCCGAAGTCGTCAAGGGCGCGGGATAACCCGTTTATCATTTCCGGCGAGAAATGAGAGTTTTTAAATACCTGAATAATATGAGGATATTCTTTACGTACCTGGTCGAGATCTTTGTACTTCTGTTCTATTACATCTTCGAGATTATTGAAATATATGAAATTCATTAATCCGTCGGAACTGATATACCATGTTTTGGGAATTTTAATATCGCTAAGAAGGTCCTGGTGTTCGGGGACTTTCTTTATGATGTTAGATGCCAGGAACAATCCCGCGCTCTTGCCTCCGAGTTTTCCGTGACCTTCTGATGGGAAGATCATGCGTTCCAGCATGGCATAAAAATCATTTACGTATAAGAAACTCTTGGCTATATTAATAAAATTGAGTTGGTCTGTCAGGAAACGCCTTATCAAAGCAACTCTTATGCCTTCGCTTATTGGCGAATTTTCTTCATGAATTGGATTGATATGATGATATTTTCGGATTTTATCGGCTATTTCTGTCAGCGGGGTATTCTGATTTGCTAAAGCCCGCAGCAGAAAGCTTGATTTATCTTCATAGATCCATTTTTGTATAAGCGATAATATTTCATTGTCCGAAAGGTAATGTGCAGCTATATTGAATATTTCGACTCCAAGCAGATATGAGCCCTCCAGAACTTGTTTTTTCGAGGGGCGGTTTTGCTCGGTATTCGTTTCCTCATCGTCAATTTGGTGACCGAGTTTTTTGAATAATTCCTTGGATTCTTTAACGCCGCGGAAGAATAGAATATTGATCATCTTGCGGGAAATAATTGAGAATAAGTGCTGGTCTGTTTTACGGAGCATGTCCAGGATAACGCTCCATTCGGGCTTGGACTTTTCGTGTTTATCGTGTTTATCGTTTTTATTGTTGGTCCAGTCATTAAAGACCTTCATTAGACGAGAATTATATATATTTTTGCCTATTCTGTCAGCGAGAGTGTCAATTAATTTTCTCTCCTCTTTAAGGAAAGGACCTTCGTCTTCTTTCTCGAATTTTCGAGTATAGCAGACGTCGAGTGTTCCGAAGGATTCGTTTTTATATTTGATTTTGGATGAAAGCAGCCATGGGGATTCCCTGAAATTTTTTGTTGAATACGTAGAATTATTATAAATAATTCTTGCTTCACAATAATCAGGATATTTGTAAGCATCCGGAATGATTTCAACAATATTCCGTAAGATCTCTACGAAAGATACATCGTCTCTGTTTAGCTCCTCTTCTACAGAGTATAGACAATTTAGTTCTTTTGCTCTTTCTTCCAGTGAATTAGAATGCATATCTATCGATTTATTCTTTACGTTTTTTCTCATATAAATATAAGTAAGAAAAAATATTTTAATATTATTATGAACTTCAATAAATGTAAAAAACGGTTAATTAACAAAATAATTTCTTAAAACAAAGAACTTTATATTACTTATGTTTCCAAGGATAGTCCAAAACGGTTACAGAAAAATGGAAAAATATGATAAAATTTGTAAAGTCATTGTTATACAATTAAGTTTTTGTAAATTCTTTTGTAAATTGTTTTTGCACTAAATGCAAAACATTAATAAATATTATTTCGGACTAATTGAAAATTAAGTCCTTTTATTTTTTAAGGAGAATAATATGGCATCAGAATCTTTCAATCCGTTCAAGATGGCACAGCAGCAATTCGACGAAATTGCCGAGAAGTTGAATTTGGATCAAGCGACGAAAGACTTGCTGCGCAATCCCGACAGGGAGTATCATTTTAATATTCCTATAAGAATGGATGACGGGAGTTACAAAGTATTCCGCGGATTCAGAGTTCAGCATAACGATGCACGAGGACCTTCCAAGGGAGGAATACGCTTTCACCCACAGGAAACAATAGATACAGTCAGAGCTCTTTCAATGTGGATGACATGGAAGACTGCCGTAGTTGATATACCTCTGGGCGGCGGAAAAGGCGGAGTTATCTGCGATCCGCATAATCTTTCCATGCGCGAGCAGGAAGCCCTTTGCCGCGGATGGATCAGGCAGCTGGCTAATAATATCGGACCTATCCAGGATGTGCCGGCGCCTGATGTTATGACTACAGGGCAGCATATGCTTTGGATGCTTGACGAATACGAGAAGATCACAGGCAAAAAACTCCCCGGGATAATAACAGGAAAGCCAATTGGCATGGGTGGTTCTCTTGGCAGGACCGAAGCAACCGGTTATGGAGCTATTTACACTTTAAGAGAAGCCTTGAAAGAAATGGACATTAATGTATCTGATACTACGGCTTCAATTCAGGGATTCGGTAATGTAAGCCAGTATGCTATTGAGCTTTACCACCAATACGGCGGAAAAACGATCAGTGTTGCCTGCTGGGATCAGAGCGAGCAGAAGTCATTTACTTATCGCAAGAAGGATGGTATCGATCTGGAAGAACTTAGAGATATTACTAACAGATTCGGCGAAATTGACAGACAAAAAGCGCAGGACCTGAGCTACGAAGTACTTCCCGGTGATGACTGGATTAGCCAGGATGTTGATATACTCCTGCCGGCAGCCCTTGAGAATCAGATAAATGCTGAAACTGCTCAACAGATCAGTAATAGTGTTAAAACGATTGTTGAGGGAGCTAATGGACCTACAACACCGGATGCCGACAAGATCCTCAAGGAAAAGAATATCTGGTTGGTACCTGATTTTCTGGCAAATGCAGGCGGCGTAACTTGTTCTTATTTCGAGCAGGTACAAAATAATACGAATTACTATTGGCCCAAAGAGGAAGTACTCAACAAGCTGGACACTAAAATGACAGATGCATACTATGCAGTTTCAGATCTGTCACGTTCGAGAAATATTTATATGCGTGATTCAGCGTATATGATCTCAGTATCCCGCGTCGCTGAAGCTGTTAAGATGCGCGGCTGGGTGTAATCGAATAATTGAAAATTAAAAACCCCCATTTAATCCCTTCTTTATTAAAAAAAGAGGGGATTTTTTTTGATAATCCGGAAATAATCTATTTGAATAAAATTTCTTAGTTTTGAATCCGGTTATCTAACTGATTGGCAAAACTTATTAATAAATCAGGCAAGCAATATGAAAATACTTGTAACAGGGGGAGCGGGTTTCATCGGGTCGCATATTACGGATGCATACATAGATCAAGGTCATGAAGTGCATATCGTCGATAATTTCTCAACCGGACGGAAAGAGAATGTTAATCCGAAAGCCACGCTTCATGAACTGGATCTTAATGATGAGAAAGTCAGGGATATTTGCGAGAAAGAAAAATTTGATATAATTAATCATCAAGCGGCGCAAATTGATGTGCGGACGTCGGTGAGCGATCCACGCTATGATGCAAATATAAATATTCTCGGTAGTATTAATCTTTATGAAGCGGCGAAACAGGCGGGCACAAAAAAGATCATCTTTGCTTCTTCAGGCGGCGCTATTTACGGCGAACAGGACTATTTCCCCGCCGATGAAGAACATCCGACGAATCCATGCTCGCCTTATGGTATTGGAAAACTGGTGAATGAGAAGTATTTGTATTATTATAACGTAGAATTCGGGATAGAGTATGTGTCGCTGCGCTATGCCAATGTTTACGGACCGCGGCAGAATCATAGAGGCGAAGCCGGCGTTGTAGCGATATTCCTGCATAAGATGCTGACCGGCGAGCAGCCTGTTATTAACGGCGACGGCAAAAATACGCGCGATTATACTTATGTAGGCGATGTGGTTCAATCGAATTTGTTCGCACTCGAAGAGAAGTGTTCGGGGATCTACAACGTTGGTACGGCAGTGGAAAATGACGTCAATTTAATATTCAGAAATTTGAAGGAGATGAGCGGTTCCGACTGCGAAGAAATTCACGGCGAAGCAAAAGAAGGCGAGCAGCGCCGCAGCGTCATAGTAAGCAAGAGATTGAAAGAGCAGTTCGGCTGGCAGCCCAAAGTTGAGCTCAAGAACGGATTGAGCAGGACGGCTGATTTTTTTAAGGAAAAGCTTAAAGGTTAAGAGGAATCGGCTAACGGCAAACAGCTAACGGTCAAATTCCCTGAGGCTGACTCAAAAGCGTCATTCTGAACGGAACGAAGTTGAGCGAAACGAAATCCTGCTTCAGCAGGGTGGAGTGAAGAATCCAGGATGCCCGTCAGTACTGGACTCTTCGCTGCGCTAAGAATGACGTTTTACGAATTTTATACTTTTGAGTCAACCTCCAATTATAGGCGCTCTGGTGTCAATCCTATTCACAAGAACAAGTAAGTTTAACCGTTAGCCGTTAGCCTCTATCAAAAAGTATTAGCTAAATAATGGAACCCAAATAGATAGAACTATGGATTTCGAAAGCATAGACTGGATCGTTGTAGTAATATATTTTGTTATAATTCTTTTTATCGGCTTTTACATTGCCCGAAAGAAAGAAGAGACGGGCGCATCCACTGCCGATGAATTCCTGCTCGCCGGAAGGAAGGTCACATTGCCGCTTTTCGTTGGGACGCTCGTCGCTACCTGGTATGGAAATATTTTAGGAGTAGGCGAATTTGTCTATACGAGCGGGCTGGTAGCGTGGGTGTGCTTCGGATTGCCGTATTATATCGCTGCAGCAATTTTTGCCATTTTTATTGCTAAGAAAATACGCACTGCAAATGTCAGAACTATCCCCGAGCAGCTCGCCTCGAAATACGGGAACAAAGCCGGGTGGATTGCCTCTCTAATAGTATTGATAATAACTATTCCTGCGGCGTACATACTCATGCTTGGGGTGTTGATAGAGCTGTTCTCGGGCTGGGCGCTGTGGGTTTCGATCATTGCCGGCGCTGTTATTTCTCTGGTGTATATTTACACGGGTGGTTTCAGGGCGGATATTCTTACGAATTCCGCGCAGTTCGTGATGATGTATCTGGGGTTCGGCGTGCTGCTGTATTTCTGCATAGTAGAATACGGAATGCCGGGGGAAAATTACTCACTTCTGCCAAAAGACCACCTTAAGTTCTTTGGCGGATTCTCGTGGCAGGTAATTCTGTCGTGGTATATCATTTCTTTTGCTACTTTTATTGACCCGAGCTTCCATCAGCGCTGTGCAGCGGCAAAAAGCCCTTCCACAGCGCAAAAGGGGATACTCATTTCAATTTGCTGCTGGATGGTTTTTGACACTCTTACCCTGTTCACGGGTTTCTATGCGAAGATGTTTTTCCAGCCGGAAAGTCCGGTCATGGCTTATCCCGTGTTGGGTAATGCGGTATTGCCGGTGTTCTGGAAAGGGCTCTTTGTTGTGGCGCTGATAGCGGCTGTGATGTCAACGCTGGACAGCTATTCCTTCATTAGCGCTGCGACAATTGGACATGATGTTATCAAACCCATTCTGAAATTGAAAAATAAGGGCGCTGATATATCGACTAAAGCTTTGACTCGCTTCGGGCTTGTGTTTACGGGTGTTCTTGGAATTGTTATGGCTATAGCTCTGCCATCCGCGGTGCAGTTAATCTACAAGACAGCATCGATAGCGGTGCCGGGGCTGCTTATACCTTTGTTGCTCAGTTATTCTGAAAAAAAATATCTGAGCAACCGGCAATTGATAGGAATCATGCTTTCAGCAACTATTTTAGCGACAATCTGGACCGCTGGAAACATCGCAGGTAAAAAAATAGATTTTCCTTTTAGCACGATTTTTGTTAATATTGAACCTATGATTCCGGGCATTTTATTATCGGTGATTCTGGCATCAATTTTTTTTAAGAAGAATCGTTCTACTAAGTTTCTGAATATTTGACACTTAATAATTAATAAATTTTGGTATTTATCATTATATAATGTGGAATATATCTAATATTTTAAGTTTATCCCGGCTGGTTCTGGCAGTGCCTTTCGGATTTTTATTATGGAAAGATCTGAAAGTTTGGGTGTTTATTTTTGCCGGGATTGCTTATATTACTGATTTTCTTGACGGATACTTTGCCCGGAAAAGCCACACCATTACCGAACTTGGCAAGATCTTCGATCCTCTCGCCGATAAGGTCTTTATGGGTGTAGCTGCTGTGGTACTTTTGATAAAGGGTATAATTCCGCTATGGTTCGGCGTAGCTGTGGTTGCCAGGGATTTTCTTATAATGTCGGGCAGTATTTTCGCCTATAATAAGCTGCATGAGATCCCTATGTCCAATTATATTGGCAAGATAACTGTTTCCGTTATCGGAGTGATAATTTTAGGCGCTTATCTTGAAATTGATTTTATTTCCGATTATGGCTTTTATGTCGGATTATTCTTTATTATAACTTCGTTTATTAATTACATGATCAGATTCTTCATTGTCGGTAAAGAAACGAGGGATAGTAAAGTTACTTCTCAAAAGTAAACGCCGACGGACAATACTGAGCTATAACGCAATTTGCGCACTCAGGCTTCCTCGATTTGCATGTTTTCCTGCCGTGATTTATGAAATAGTGAGTAAAAATCACCCACTGATCTTCGGGAATTAATTCATTAAGAGTTATTTCAATTTTATCGGGGTTTTTTGTATCGACGAAGCCGAGGCGGTTGGCGATTCTTATGACATGTGTATCCACGACTATCCCCGGCGTATCAAAGGCGTGTCCCAGAATGACATTCGCCGTTTTTCTACCGACACCGGGCAGCTCGAGCAGTTCTTTCATTGTGCCCGGAACTTCACCATTGTGCTTTTCGAGGATTATTTCGGTGGCATTGCGGATATTTTTCGCTTTAGATTTGTAGAAGCCGGTGGAATATATGTCGCGTTCGAGCTCTTCCTGCGGTACTTTCAGGTAATCTTCGGGGGTCAGGTATTTCTTGAAAAGGTCTTTAGTTACTATGTTAACTCTTGCATCGGTGCACTGTGCGGATAGGATGGTAGCGACCATCAACTGGTGCGGGGTGTAGTAATTCAATTGTATTTTTACATCCGGGTATTCTTTTGAAAGAATATCCATGATGGTTTTCATTCGTTGCTTTTTAGCTTTTTTTGATTTAGAGAATTTTTTTCGGGTCATGTATTTAAATCAGTTTTATTATAAAAAATTCTTTTATGAAAGAGAGTTGGAAAAAGCTTAGATAAGGGGGCGTTAGATGCCTGCCCCGCTAAAGCGGGATTCAAAGACATTCGCAGGAATGACATTCACACATTTTTAGGACATTCCAAAGCAAATAAAATGCTACCTCTCTTTAGATCCCATTTTTTCAGTTTGATTATTACACAAAGAATTCGTATGATCCCTGTGATAAATATAAGTTTCTAAATGTTTGTTATCATTGAATTTATTAATATTGACAATCATCAATCCCTTTGATTGAGCTTTTTCAAAAAACACCCTGTCGTCGCCATAAAATAAGTCGGGATAACCCAGAGATTCAGCTAATTTATTTTTGATGAAAAATGTGCCGCCGACGACGCAGTTCTTTAGATGGATCAGTTTTGCCGGGTCGTTCATGTCGGGTACATATTGGTTCCCGACGATCTTTGCGCCGCCGTGCAGCAGGTCTATTTCGGGATTAGCCAGAAGGATCATTTTCCTTGATTCGAGATGATCGGGCTTGTATTCGTCGTCGGAATCGAGGAAAGTGATGTATTCCCCGGCAGCGGCTTTAATCCCTTCATTTTTCGTAAATCCCGGGCCGCGGTTTTCGTGCAGCAGATAGGATATGTTGATATTGAGCGGCAGGAAGCGATTGACCACGCGATATGTCTCATCCTTGCTGCCGTCGTCAGAGATAATGACTTCCCAGTTTTTGCAGGTCTGATTCAGCAGGGAAGCCAGCGCCCGCGGCAGGTATTCGGCACGGTTGTAGGCGCTGATGATGACTGAGAAAAAGGGATTGTTGTCTTTATCAATGCTGCTCACTATATTTTCTTAGTTATGAACAAAATAATTCTGCAAAAATAGGAAATATTGATGTAATTTTTAAATGGATATGATATGTATTGTAGAGCATTGGATGTTATGATTCCATTAAAAGTCTATGAACTTCTGAAAGATTGTGTATTTTGTATTATGGAGAAATGAAATATTTCTTAAGGAACCATTATGGGAAAATTTATTCAATCGTTATTTAAGCCAATTATTAAGGCTCAGGATATTTTATTAATTCTGGTATCTGTGTTATTATTCAATGTCTATGGTGTAAATGCACAGTCTTCTGATTCAATCAATGTGGATATTTACAAGTTTAAGACTGATATTGGTAAAAAGTATGAAGGTTATATAGTTAATGAAGATGATAAAGTATATCTTATCAGATTGAGAGATGGAAATCCGGTGACTATTGTTAAAGAGGAATTGAAAAGAAAAGAATATTTGGGAAATTTTCGAGTTCCTCATTTGGAACCGGAAAAAGATTATAAACCGAAAGTAGAAATGCTTGAAGATTTTATGTTCTATTTAAAAACTTATAAGTATGAGAATTATTATGGTAGGATATTAGAAATTGATCAGGATACATCAAGATTTAGTTTCAAAGATATTCAGGGTGATACTCTGGATATTCGAAAAGAACAATTATATAAGTTTAAGAAATTGAAAAACTCATATCCGATGGTGGGCATAACTTATGGATTGGCTAAGACATGGAATATTCTCTTCGGATATAATTTGGATTTTATACGGCTGCACTATAGTCTTGGGCCAGCTTATTTGTGGAATAAGCAGGGAATATGTTTAAAGTTAAATATTGGTGTAAATATCAACAGAATCAGAGATTTTTCTCATAGTTTGTTTGTTAGTTATTTCATAAGTGATATAAGAAGTAAAAACAGATATGGCACATATTATACAGAAAATTACAATTGGGAAGGATTTAAATTAAGCTATAACATTCATGTGTTAGGTTTATTTTTCGATATAGGCATAAGCACCATAAAAGGAGGCTTCAAAGATTTCTTTGTTGACATACAGTTAGGGTATGTGTATGAATTTAAATGGGATAATATGAGAGATCTTTTTTTAAAACAGTAAATATTAAGTATTTTCTTTTTTAGTCTTCCTTTGCTTTTGTGAGTCGCCAGCCTTTTTCTTCGTCGAAGTAGTTCTCGTTGTCGGCGTTTTCGATGATAAATTTTTGGAGTTCTTCAGTATCGGAAGTAAAGACGACTCTGTCCTGAACTTCCATGAAGCTAACTCCCTTTATGCTGTCAGCGTTTTGAGAGAGCCACTCGTGATTGAGCCCTACGAGCTTCAGTTTATCATTTTGGCGGTCATATTTATAAATGCTGTGTCCGGGGATAAGGTGTAGTTCATAAAAATCAGAGTTACCGGTTCCCATTTGCCGGGGGAAAAAATCCATAAAGGGTCTATTATCAAGTTCGAATAAAAATGCTTCAAATCGGGCGCTGTCGCCTTCTTCATCAATTATGATTAGTTCGTAAGCCTGTTCGTCTGTTTCAGTGAAAGTGAATTTAACAGGTGAATCGGATTCCGAATCTAACCAGGTGCCGGGTAAATTATTATCCATGGTTAAATCCGATTCCTTGAAAAATGGATTCAAAGAAATTACCATACAAGATGTAACTAAAAACATTAAGCCCGCAGCTTTTCCGATAGATCGCATTTTAAACTCCCGTCAGATAAACTAACTAATTTTTCAAAAATACAAAATTTTGTTATTACAAAATTTCTAACTGATGAAATTATTTGTTATTGCAACAAGTAATTATAGATAAGCTTTTTACTTTGTTGTCTCGATTAATCTGTTTTATTTTAATATCTTGTCAAAAAATACGATATTTATATTTTAAAAATGATGAATTATAATAGGAGAAAGTAAGTGATGAGGAGAGTTTTATTAATAACTTTGGCTGTAAATGTAGCTTCAATGGTTTTCTTGATCAGTTTATATGCAGGAGATAACAGATCAAAAGAAATAACTGCTTTATCCGATTTTTATGAGCAAGTGCCGGACATTCCAAATTGCAATCATGGTATTTTAAAAGAATCCGAGAAGCAAAAGATAATTGAGGAAATTAATTTTCTGAGGGGATTGCACCATCTTGATTCAGTTTCTTATAAACCTGCCGGTGATGAACAGACCGCAATGGCAGCGCTGGGTTGTGTAGCGAATAAAGCACTGAGCCATCAGCCGCCGTCAAGCTGGAAATGCTATAATAATGACATGAAAGAAGGCTGCGCGGGCTCGAATTTGTTTTTAGGAGCGGCATATAGTGAAGATGTTCTTCCGGAATCCATCTCTTCGCTGCGTAGTTGGATGCAGGATTCAGGTTCCGTGTGGGTGGGGCACCGCAGAGCGATAATAAATCCGTTTGTAAGTGGATATTCTTTCGGACGGGTTGATGGCAAGCCCGAGGGGACAAATTTTTATTATTATGGAATGGCTCTGAAATATGATGATTATACTCAAAACAGCATAAATACTGACATTGAATATGTCGCGTATCCTTATGAAAAATATCCTCCTGAGTATTTTAATAATAACTGGTATCTGTCATTTTCTGTAGTTGCCGATAAAAACAACCTGTGGGCAAACGCTAACGTAGATTTTTCTCAAGCATCCGTTACTATGAAGGATGAAAATGATAACGGCGTAAATATCACTGAAATCATTCATGACAATACGGCTTGGGGGAGTTTTCCGAACTGCTTGAAATGGAAAGTGGGGGAGAATCTTCAGGAGGAGGTGAAATACTATGTTGAAATAACAGGAGTCAGCGTCAAGGGAAAAACAAAAGAATATTCTTACTGGTTCAAATTGACGGATCAGTTGATAGATCCGCCGCCGGCTCCGGAACTTGTCTCTCCGGCTGATAACAGCAGAGATGTCGATACGAATGTTACTTTGCGGTGGAACAGAATACCTTCAGCTACGGGTTATACTGTGCAGGTGGAAGTTGACAGCGTTCTAAGAGAGATTATGTTTGAATCCAATCGACAAGATACTTCAGTTGAGCTAACCGGGCTTAAACCTTGCCAAAATTATTACTGGCGGGTTGTTACCGGGAACGAAGGTGGTAGAAGTGAATGGTCAGAGTATCGGAAGTTTACGGTGAAGACTATTTTGCCGGAAGCTGCTGCACTATCCGCGCCAGCCGATAAAGAAGATGATGTTTCAATAATGCCTGATTTTGAATGGCAGGTGGTTGGTGCGGCGGAGTCTTATACTCTGGAAATATCCGAAAACCCGGAATTTTCGGGGACTTCAGTTAGAAAATATGAAAATATAGATTTTTCGGAATTTACTTTGCCCGAAGATGATAAATTAGAAGGGGTGACAAAGTATTACTGGCGTGTTCGCGGAGTAAATTTTTGCGGTGAAGGAAATTGGTCAGAGGATAGATGGTTCATGACATTTGATCCTTCGTCTGTTGCTGATATGTCAGCGGATATTGAAGGATTACGCTGCTATCCGAATCCGGTTAGTGATGAGGCTGTGATTGAATTTCATTCTCAGAAACCTGGGAAATTAAATATGAGTTTGATTGATATAACGGGTAAGGAGGTAAAGACGATATTTAACGGGTATATAGAAAGCGGCAATCAAATAAAGACCTTTAATAAGACAGGATTAACACAGGGTGTTTACCTGCTGAAACTAAAATTTGACGCAAACGTCAAGATTATTGAAATAGCAATAATCAAATGACAATAAATGTATAAAAATATATGGATATATTTAAATCTTTAGATCAACTCAGGCGGGATTACGGAAAGAGCAAGCTTGATGAAAGGAATCTAAAGGAAGATCCCTTAGAGCAGTTTAAAATCTGGATGGATGAAGCATTGGAGAGTGATATACTTGATCCAAATGCTATGACACTTGCCACCGCTGATAGTACGGGGCGCCCTACGGCTAGAATAGTACTGCTTAAAGGTTATGATGAACACGGCTATACTTTCTATACTAATTATGAAAGTAAAAAGGCTCAGGATATAGAGGAAAATCCTTACGGCTGCCTGCTTTTTTTCTGGGATCAACTCGAACGCCAGGTCCGGATAAACGGAAAAATTGAGAAGATGAGTTATGAGGAATCTGAGAAATATTTTGATAGGCGGGAGTATTCCAGTCAGCTTGGAGCTTGGGCTTCGAAGCAGAGTCAGCCTCTGCCCAGCAGGATTACTTTGCTGCGAAGAGTTGCCGGACTTGCTGTGAAATATCCCAAACAAATTCCGCTGCCTCCATTTTGGGGGGGATACAGGTTAATTCCGGATGAGTATGAATTCTGGCAGGGTAGAGAGAGCCGCCTGCATGATAGATTTAACTATTATATGGAAAATGGAGAGTGGTCAATTCAAAGATTATACCCATAATTAATAATTAAATATAATGGTAATTTTCGTGCCGGTGTCGGTAATATCGAATTTTACATCGTCGGCGAGGGCTTTGATGAGGAAGACACCTCTACCTTTGGCTTTCATCAGGTTTTCGGGTTTACGGGGGTCATCGATTGCATCAGGGTCAAAACCGTTTCCTTCATCTTCGACAGTCATAATAATTTGATTATCAGTCACTGAAACATTAATGTATACATTTTTCGATGAGTCGCCGTTATTGCCGTGGAAAATTGCGTTGGCAACGGCTTCTGTGAGAGTTATAAGCAAATTATAGCAGGTTTCATCTTTTAAAGCAACTTTATCCTTAACCTCAAAAATTAGCGGTTCAACTTGTTTAATTGAATTTTTTCGACTTTTTAAGGTTTTATTCAATGCTAAATGAGTTTTATTCATTTTTTCATTTTGATATTATTGTTTTTGATGTAACCAAATTTAATAAATTTTTAAGTTTTCTTGATATATTTTGAAAAATTTGCTCTTTAAATTAATTACGGATAAGGAAAAGGAAAGTTTTGTGATATTGATATGAGCAGATAGAGCTTATATAAACTAAATTTCATTTTCTTACTTTAGTAGAATTAGACATCATTAGTTACAAACAAAATAAACAGTAAATATGGCAAAATTGACAGCTATTACAGGCGGCACAGGATTAATAGGATCTAAACTGTGTAAAGCGTTGAAAGACAAAGGTTACGAGACGGCGATAATTTCAAGATCTCCGGATAAGGCAGAGAAAGAAGTACCCTCTGCGGATGAATATGTTTCAACTGATTCAGATCTGAAAGATTTGTTCGAAAGAGCCTATGCAGTTGTAAATTTAGCAGGGGCGTCATTGGCGGGCAAGAGATGGACAGATGAATATAAAAAGCTATTGGTTGATAGCAGGCTGCAAATGACAGGGAAGGTTGTGGATGCCATTAAAAGGGCTGAGAACAAGCCCGCTGTGTTAATCTCATCATCAGGTGTGGATTATTATGGTGAATCGCGATTAACGAAGGATGAAAGCGCCCCTTCCGGTAAAGGTTTCCTTCCTGAACTGTGTGACAAGTGGGAAGCTAAAGCTTCGGAAGCAGATGAATTTACACGGGTGGTGAGAGTAAGAACAGGTGTGGTTTTCGCTCGTGGTGCTGCGGCATTTGAAAAGTTGACACAGCCGTTTAAATTTTTTGTCGGTGGTCCAATTGGCTCGGGGAAGCAGTTCTTTTCTTGGATACATATTGAAGATGCAATAGAACTGCTAATATATGCTATTGAAAATGAAAACATAAGCGGTGCACTGAATCTAACATCCCCAAATCCGGTGACGATGGAAGAACTTGCTCATGCAATTGGTGACGCGATGCGAAGACCTTCATTTTTCAGGGTGCCGAATTTTTCATTGAAGCTGGTTATGGGCGAAGCAGCGGAAATGATACTTAAAGGACAGAAGGTCATTCCTAAGAAGGCGCAGGATAATGATTTTAAATTCAAGTTCGATGATATTGACAGGGCACTGGCTGATTTGCTTTAAAGTGATAATGCTAATCCCTGCCAAGGACTTTTACAGCACCTATTTCCGGTACTAATTGATGAAAATAGAGAAATTGAATTGACTGATTAAGGGCATGCTCGACGTCATCATTCCATTCCCAAAGGATGGTACCTTCTCTGCGATGGAATTCTTCGTCTTTTGCTTCGTATACTATATCTTCACGTTTAAGGAGGTCATTGGCTTTAACTTCATGTATAAATTTTTCGAAATTTTTTGGTACTTCCTCTTCGCGGCACACCCAGAAAGCAAGTGGCAGAGGAAGTTCAAAAGCCATGAACCATTCTTCCGTTATGTCAAGCAGGCTTTCCACATGAAAATCTTTTTCCCAGGTCATAACTGCATCAGCTTCCTTTAAAAGTTCATTTGTCTCTCCATTTTTCCTTATTACATCGGGTTCCATATTAAAATTTTCTGCTAATAACAGCTTGCCGATTATCATTATAAAATCGTCCGGTGAAGGGGCCTTTACTTTCGATATAGTTTTCAATCCCTTTCTGAAATATATCGATGCCATTTCGGACCATCCCTGAACTGCCAACGCCGGTCCTGGTATTATTCTGTAATCCGCATCCTCAACACCCAAACCATAACCAAGGGGACTCATCAAAGCGCCGTCAAAGCGATTATTAAGCATTGCTTCTCTGAGCTTTTTTTCCTCGACCTGATAGAGTTGCATATTGTAACTTCCGCTTATTTCCTTGTTGCGAAAAAGCGGCTCATAAACTCTGTTATCCGGTACTGCAATCTTATAATTCATAAATATCTTATACTTATTTCATCATTACTTTTGATAGTTATCCCATATCAGCAGGTTATCGAATATTTTGATGAAATTCAGTCTTTTTAAAAAATTCAAATTTATTATCAATATTATAATCGTTTATGGTCTCTCCATATTTTTACAGCTCCGAAAGCTGCAATGCCGGCAGCGACACTAACATTAAGTGAATGTTTTACACCAAACATAGGTATTTCTACAGCGTCATCGCATGCATTAAGAATATCATCGTCGAGCCCTGTAATTTCATTTCCAATAACTATGCATAAAGGGTATTCCTTCGGTTTCAGGGAGTCGAAAGCTCTTTTCTTTTCTGTCAATTCCAGAGCAATTACTTTTATGCCTTTTTTCTTTTGCTTGTTGATTGCATCAAATATACTCTTTTCGTAGCTCCAGGGAACTGAGTCAACAGCTCCCAGAGCAGTTTTTTCTATTTCTTTGCGCGGCGGATGGGGGGTGAATCCACAGAGTATAAGTTCTGATAAAAGAGCAGAATCAGACGTGCGGAAAATTGAACCAACATTATACATACTCCGAACATTATGAAGCATTAGCGAAACGGGGTGATGGTCCGCCTTCAATGCCTGTTCGGGCGTAAGCCTTTCGCGTAGTATTTCTTCGTGTAATAACTTCTTCATTATGGGTTATTGATGTGCCGCATTTTTATAATTGCGGTACATCAGTTCATCTTATAAATTTATGTCAGTAAAATCGGGAGCGTTATTTTTAGCCCTTGATTTTTCAGCCATTTGGACTTTGTAATCGGCGAATTTTTTGGCTGTGTTTTCATCAGTAAGAGCGATAATCTGGACTGCCAGCAAGCCTGCATTTTTAGCTCCGTCAATTGCAACAGAGGCTACGGGAACCCCCGGAGGCATCTGTACTATTGAATATAGGGAATCTACTCCGCTCAGTGTTTTGGACATAATCGGAACACCTATTACAGGCAAAGTAGTATTACCTGCGACAACGCCTGGCAGATGAGCTGCTCCTCCGGCGCCGGCGATGATTACTTTCAGTCCGCGTTTTGCCGCACTGCTGCTGTAATCCGAGCAGTCCTGCGGTGTTCGGTGGGCTGAAATGACACGCATTTCGTAGTCGATTCCGAATTCCTGACATACTTCAGCAGCTTTTTTCATTACGGGCAGGTCCGAGTCGCTGCCCATTAGAATACCTATCTGTGGTTTGCTATCAGCCATGATTTCCTCCTTAAAATTTAAAAAATTGTTCTCAAAAATATCTTTATTACACTTGCTAAATATGTTTTTATTTTAAAAACTAATTCTAAAGTAAATCAAGATATGATTCGTTATTGACTTTTAAAAAACAAGATCAGTAGAATAAATAAAATGGAGCACTCATGGAAGTAAATTTGACACTTGACGGAAATATGAGAATTATCGGCAAAGATGCAAAAGACCACGAGACAATTTTTGATACTGTCCCTGATGTCGGTGGCGAAGATACCGCTGCGACGCCGATGTCGGTTTTACTGCAGGCAATGGCTGCATGCAGTTTTATGGATGTAATAAGCATTCTGAGGAAGAAACGCAAGCAAGTTGACGGTTTTAATATCAAAGTTCAATCCGAACGTTCAAGGGAACATCCCAAAAAATTTGTTAAAGTCCATCTTATTTACGAATTGACCAGCCCTGATGCCGAACAAAAGGATCTTGACCGCTCTGTGGAATTATCACAGGATAAATATTGCGGAGCTTCTGCTATGTTTAAAGATTCCGGCTGTGAAGTGACAGCAGAGACAAAAATTCTCAGACCGTAAGGTGGTTTATCATTTTTCATTTGTAATAATAATTTCAACAACTCTGGAGTAATACTTGCTTTCGGGAAAGTATTCGCCTTTTATGTCTAACTGGCTGCCGAAGCCTTTAATTTTGGCTTGAGTTATCCCCAACACTTCAGCCGCTGCTTCGGCTCTTCTTTTCGAAAGCCGCATATTGTATTTCGGATCACCGGATTTGTCAGTGAACCCGTAGATATTTATCTCCGAATCCGGTTTTATCCTTTGTTTTGCTTCTAAGAGCCAATTTTTCGCAACCTGCGGTACGTTATCCGAATTATAATCAAACAGAACAAAGTAATGATCTTCATTTACCTCTTTTGACAGGCTGTCCTTAGCAATTTGGTCACTTAAATTGAAGTTAAAAGAACCATCGCCGGTTGTGTTTTTTCCGGTACTGTCATTAACCTGCAATTGATAACTAAATCCTTCTTCCAAATCAAATTGTTTAAGATCGGATTTGCTGAGGTTCCACTTTATTTCAGCCGGTACTCTGCGCCCGCCTATTACCTTTTTATAGAGTTTATCTTTGCTGTTTATAACAAAAGTCCATTCCTTGATACCTGAATCAGCGTAAGTTTTCGAGCGGAATTTAGCCCTTGCAGGCGAGAATGCCACAAGGGTATCACGCAGGGGATAAGGTTTTAATATTTTCGGATTTTCAGATGTGATTTCCACCCGCTGAAACTCGCTTGGATTCGATTTCTTCTTATGTCCCATGGGATTATCGAGTATGTTAAATTTTATCCTATCTGTTGAAATTTTATGATTATTAACTAAATATTCCTTCAATTTCTGACATCGTTTTTGAGCAAGTTCATCCTTCTCTTTTTCATTTTTGGAAATTTTTCCTGTCAGAATTATCTCGGATTCCGGACTTTCTTTCATTCTTTTTGCCACAATATTTAAAATGTCGTGGTAAACTATCATCATATAACTGCCGCTGCTTTTTTCTTTGTATCTATTGGGCAGTTCGGAAGAATTTTGGTCAAAAAACACATAATTAAGTAATGGGATAGTGAAATCAGCATTGAATTTCCGTGCTTCAAATTTTTTACCTGGATTATCTTCAAGTTCCATTGCCATGTCAGCATAAAGTATCTCATTATTTTCAACAATAGTATCTTTTCTTTTAACGATTTCCTGAACTATTTCCTTTCTGCTAATTTCAGTAGTATCATAGACAAATTCAAATTCTTGTTTTTTATCACGAATTGTGTCATTCTCAGGCTCATTCCTCAAATCAATTATTCTATCTATGGGTTCTTCTTCAGCGAAAAATGGGGCGGATGGTGTTTCTTCGTCCAAGGTGTCAGTAATCTCTTTAGTAAAGGTTTCCCATTGAGGTGTATATATGAATGATATTGCGAAAGAAATCCCATTGCGGCTCCAGTTCAAATCATTTATATAATCAGTAATTCCTAAACTAAAGGAGATTTCAGGTTTAAGGTACATTGTCCCTTTTTTGTTTAATTGCAGGTCATAAGCTAAATTTATGTTAGCAGCGGAATAGAAGCTGTTGTCAATATTAATATTTCCTGAATTGACATTTCTTGTTCTGGAGCCAGTGTCTTCGCCGTTTTCATCGAGGAAAGTTCCCGCATCTTCCGGTTTCTTGATTTCTTCTTTCTGGGAATATTTTTTGTGGAAGACCAAGCCTGTGGTTACTCCTGCACCAACGGATAATCCTTTAAAAAAACGATAGCTTATTTGCGGTTGGAAATAAAGAGCGCCGGTATTGATTCTCATATAATGTTCGAATTCGCCAGCCGTAGTTTCATTATTATAATTAACAAAAGTACTCTCCCTGCTTTTGAAAATGCTTTCAGACAATGAGATTCCGAAACTGGCGCCGGTGAATAAGTCAGGGGTTATTTGCCGGTTATAGCCGGCAAAAATACTGTAACCGCCGCCTTCGCCGGTGTTGAATTCCGGGCAGCAATTGGGTGCGCCGGGGATATTTGAGAATTCAGCATAGTCAAAAATCATATAATAGGCAGCGCCTAAATCGAAGAAATTCTTACTGTTTTGCTGACAGAGTAACTGACTGGCTGCCGCTAATAATATCAATATGTTAAAAACTAAAAATCTTAACACAGTTTATCCGGTAAAACTTAAAACTAATTTTAATAAACAAACATACAAAAAATATATTATTTTAATGGATGTTTAGTATTATTGATTTATTAAAAAAAATAAGTATTTTTACATAGAAATTTATAATGTTGATGATTTAAAATAATATCTTATTTTCGCTATTATATTAGGATTCCATATTTAAGATGGTGTAACAAATGAATGACATACGCAAAACAAAAGCTCAATTGATCGAAGAACTTGGAGAAGTTCGTTCTCAGAATGATAAATTAAAAAAAGAACAGGCAGCCGGTAAGAAAAGCCAAGAAAAATTTACCAGGTTATTCGACAATGCCACAGCAATGGCTGCTATGCTTGACAGCAAAGGCTTATGCAGGGAAATTAACAGGAAATTGTCGCTCAATCTGGGATTTACGGAAGAAGAAATTATAAACAGCAGTTTTTTAAATTTAATTAATCCACAAGAGAGACATTATGTAGAAGATATATTTAAAGGACTTTTAGAAGGTAAATTCGAGAGCTATGAAATTGAAATAAAACTTCAAAAAAAATCAGGAGTTACGGTTTGGGCAGACCTGGGAATTAGTCCGTTATTGAATGAAAATAATGAACCCGAAGGTTACATTATCGTAGCTGCCGACATAACAGACAGAAAAAATACGGAAATAGCTTTGCGCCTGAGTGAAGAACGTTTCAGGAGTATATTTAATAATGCTTCCACTATGGTCATAGCAACTGATTCTGCGGGTAAAATAATCCATGCAAATCCGCTGACATTTGAAAAGCTCGGCTATTCGCATACTGATCTAACCGGTAGTTCGATCTATGATATAACACATCCGGAAGATATTGACTTAACGAGGGAAAATGTTGAAGCTTTAATTTCTGAGGAATCGTCAAGATTAAATTACGAAAAAAGATATATTGATAAAAACGGAAAAATAATATGGACCGAAGTTTTTGCAAGTTCCATTCATGATGAACACGGTGAAATAACCGGTCTTATCGGGGTTATTGTTGATGTTACCGAGCGAAAGAAAGCGGAAGAAGAACTAAGGAGAAGCGAAGAACGCTTCCGAAATCTTGTAGAGACTATGAATGATGGTTTCGGTATCCAGGATGAAAATGGTGTAATTACTTATGCAAATGAGAGATTTTGTCGAATGCTTGGATATGAAAAGAAAGAGATGGCGGGCAGAAAGGCGGTTGATTTTCTTGATGATGAGAATGCGGAAATAATGAAAAAACAAACTGCCAAAAAAGATAAAGAACCTGGCGAACAGTATGAGATTGTCTGGAAAAATAAGGAGGGGAATGATGTTTACACCTTGATATCACCCGCAGTTTTACGCGATGAAAGCGGTTATTATCAAGGTAGTTTTGCTGTCATAACTGACATCACTTCACAAAAAATTGTGCAGGATAAATTAGAAAACACCGTATCATTACTCAATACAACTTTGGAGTCAACAGATGATGGGATTTATGTTGTGGATCTTAATAATCAAGTGAGAACCTATAATCAAAAATTTATAAATATTTGGGACATACCTGAAGAATTTATGAATGATCGATATAATGATAGAATGCTTGAGTTTGCAGCAGACCAGGTTAAAAATCCACAGTCTTTTCTGGAAAAAGTCTGGGAGCTTTACCACCATCCCGATATGGAAGCTTATGATACCATTGAATTAAAGGATGAAAGAGTCATTGAAAGATATTCCGCTCCGCATATAATGGGAGATAAAATAATTGGCAGAGTCTGGAGCTTCAGGGATATTACACAAAGAAAATGGGCAGAGGATGAATTAAATAAATCGTTATCACAGTTGGAAGCTACTCTCGATTCTACAGACAATGGAATACTTGTCATCGATAAAGATGAAAAAGTGCTGCAATACAACAAGAGATTCGAGGAAATGTGGCAAATACCTCAGGAAATCCTGGATAAAAGGGACGATAAAGAATTGATTGGATATGTTATTGATCAGTTAGAGGATCCGGATGAGTTCTTTTTAAAAATAAGAGAGCTTTATAACACGCCGGATGTGCAGAGTTATGATACTTTATATTTCAAGGATGGAAGAATTTTTGAGCGAGACTCGCGGTCTATGAAAATTGGCGGTGAACCGGCAGGTAGAGTTTGGAATTTCAGGGATATAACAGAAAAGAAAAAGAACGAAATTGAAAGAGAAAACCTGCTGCACAGCACTCAGGAAAGAATGAAAAAACTTCAGTGCATACTTGGAATCACTGAATCTGCGGTCCAAAGTGAAACAATTGAGCAGATACTTGAGGAAGCTGTTTTAAGAATTCCACACGGATGGAAATATCCCGAAATTACTGAAGCAATGATAAGGTATAAAGGGACTGTATATACAACTGAGAATTTTTTTGAAACACCCTGGAGAATTGCTTCGGATTTGGTAATAAATGGGGTAACTGAGGGACGCATTGAGGTTTTCTATACTGAAGAGAAACCGGAAACTGATGAAGGACCATTTTTAAAAGAAGAAAGGAATATCCTTGACGGGATAGCACAGACTTTGAGTAATTCTATCGAGAGGAAGAAAGCAGAACAGGCATTAAAACAACGGAATCAATTCATCGAGACTATAATTAATAATTTGCCGATAGGGCTTGCCGTTAATGATATTGATTCAGGGGAAGTGCCCTATATAAACGAGGAATTCGAAAATATTTACGGCTGGTCGAAGGAAGTTATGAGAGATTTTGATAATTTCTTTGAAGTTGTTTTCCCCAATCCGAATTACAGAGAATTGATCAAATCGCGGATTATGAATGATTTAGCCAGCGATGCTCCTGAAAGAATGAAATGGGACAACATTGCTATTACTACAAGCAATGGTGAAGAAAGAATAGTCAATGCTTCCAGTATACCTCTTTATGAGCAAAATCTCATGATATCCACAGTCCAGGATGTCACTGACAGATATAATGCCGAAGAAGCTCTGCGCAGAAGCGAGGAAAGATACCGTACTGTTGCGGAGAATGTTCCTGATACTGATCTTTATTTATATGATAAAGATTTGCGTTATACTTTAACAAACGGCACTGAAATGTTGAAACACGGGCTTTCCAAAGAATATCTTGAGGGCAAAACATTGCGCGAAGCTCTGGGAGATGATGTGGCAGATATTTTGGATTTTCACTATCAAAGCGCTTTAGAAGGCAAACCTTCGCAAACAGAAGTTGCTTTTGGCGAACAGTATTATTTTGTGAAAACAGTGCCAATAAAAAATAACCAAGGGGTGATCGATGCCGGACTGGCTTTTGTTCATAATATCACGGAGCAAAAAAAGGCTGAACTTGAACTTCGCCGGAGATTAGCGATTGAACGCTTCCTTATTGATGTTACCGGTAAATTTATTGGAATTTATGATTTTGACGATGCAGTAAATAAGGCGCTTGCTGATATTGGAAAATTTAGCAAAGCCGGACGCACATATTTATTCCAACTGCGCAATAATGGAGAATACATGGATAATACTCATGAATGGAGTACCGAGGGGGCGGCGCCGCAAATCGCATACTTGCAGAACCTGCCTTCGAATATATTTCCATGGTGGATGAAAAAATTGAGAAACGAAGAAGTTGTTAATATTCCGGATGTATCATTATTGCCGCCGGAAGCTAAAAATGAAAAAGAAATACTTGAATCCCAGGATATCAAATCCGTATTGGTGGTGCCTGTAAAAGCTGGTAATGAATTGTTCGGATTCATTGGTTTTGACAACGTTACCGAGCCTTACAAATGGAATGAAGAGGACTTATCGCTTTTAAACATGTTCGGCTGGATGCTCGGCAATGCAATTGCAAAAAAACATTCGGAAGAAATATTAAGAGAGAAGGAAGAAAATTACAGGGCTTTGTTTAATAGTACAGGTACGGCTACTTGTGTTTTCGGTGAAGATGCGGTAATTACTCAATGCAATAAAAAATTCGAAGAATTATCCGGATTACCGAGGGAAAAAATTGAAGGAAAAATCAAATGGACCGATTATGTCGATGAGAACGATCTGGAAAAAATGAAAAAGTATCATGAGATGCGTTCGAAAGGGGAGAGCTTACCCCCGGCAGAATACGAATTTGTGTTGATTGACATTAATGGAAACCGTAAGAACATATATATGCAGATTGCCATTATGTCCTCAAAAATGAGGATAGCTTCGCTTATAGACATCACTGACAGAAAATTGATGGAGACAGCCATAAAGGAAAGCGAAGAAAAGTACCGTCAACTCTTCAATTCCGAATCGGACGCTATTGTCGTTGCCGAAACTAATACCGGTAAAATAATTGATGCAAATATCGCCGCTTTACAACTGTACGGATATAATAAAGAAGAGATTTTAAATAAGACCGTATATCAAATTTCTGATCAGCCGGAAGAGACAAATACGGCTGTTCAACAAGCCATCACTGATAAAAGCATTAGCGTTCCGCTGCGTTACCATCGCAAGAAAAACGGGGAGGTTTTCCCTGCGGAAATTAGTACAGGTACGTTTTACTATCAGGGGAAGCTGATGCTCTGCGACATTGTAAGAGATATAACCGACCGGAAGAAAGCTGAAGATGAACTGAAAAATTCGCGTCAACAGCTTAGAGATTTCGCTGCTCACCTGCAGTCAGTCCGCGAGGAAGAAAGGGCAGCCATAGCCCGTGAGATCCATGATGAAATGGGACAGATGCTTTCGGCGTTCAGTATGAATTTATCTTTGTTAATAAGAGATTTGAAAACCAAAGGCAGCGAGGTCGATTTCAATGATGTACTTTCCGAAATCGAATCTATGCAAAGTCTGATTAATATTACTATACAAAAAGTCAGACAAATCGTGACAGAGTTAAGACCTGAGGTATTAGAGGAATTGACCATTATTGAAGCTGTAGAATGGCTGAAAGAGCAGTTAAAAAAAAGAAATCAAATAGAAGTTAATTTTCAAAGAGAATTTTCAGAGTTAGACCTGGATAAAGAAAGTTCAATAGCAGTCTTCAGGATATTACAAGAAGCTCTGACAAATGTGATACGACATTCGAAAGCTGATAAAGTTGATATTAAAATTAGAATTGAAAATAACAGCCTATTAATTGAAGTCAAAGACAATGGTATAGGTTTTAAAACCGATTCAACCGAGAAAGATGTTAAAACATTCGGACTGATAGGAATGAAAGAAAGGGCAGCTCTTTGTAATGGCAATGTAAGAATATTAAGTGAACCCGGTCAAGGAACAAAGATCATTGCTGAAATACCGCTTAAGTAAATATTTGAATGATAATATTTTAGTTGAATACCTAAATTTCGAAATCTACAACCAGGGATTCTGAGATGACTTTTTTTATAAATTCCAGAGCCTCTACATGAGCGGGATGTTTACGATAATTGTTCAGATCTTCTGCTGAATCAAATCCTGAAATAAGGCAATAGTCCATTGCACTCGGAGAATCAGCAAAATTAATCCCGAATTCGTATAGCTTGATCTCATTTATTTTGACAGGTAAAGCACTAAGGACTTCATTGATTTTTTGTGCATTTTCTTCTTTGGAAGCACCTTCGGCTTGATCTTTTAAATTAAAAAAAACTATATGCTTGATCATAAATACTTACACTGTTTTTTAAAAAATATCATTTATTTGGAACATGAATATACATAACAAGGATGGAAATTCACAAAGAACAACAAAACAAAATTGAATTATACAATATTATCGAATTAAAATAGATTCGCAAACTAAATCCTTGAAATCGGTAGTGTGAACTTGAATGTTGAGCCTTTTTCAGGTTCGCTTTCAACGCTAATCGAGCCGCCGTTGCGCTCGATAAATTCCTTACAAACAATTAAACCAAGTCCTGTGCCTTCCTCTTTAGCTGTACCTTTTGTAGTGTGGTTCTCATCGATGCGGAATATTTTCTCGATGTTCTCCTTGGGTATCCCAATTCCCGTATCAGAAATTTCCACTTTTAGATGTCCGTTTTCAGATTGCGATGATATCCTGACCTCGCCATTTTCATCCGTGAATTTCACTGCATTGCTGACAAGATTACGCACTACGGTCATAGCCATGTTATAATCCGCGTAAACATAGGTCTCAGGCTTAATGTCTGTCGATAGACTGATATTTTTCGCTTCGGCATTTTTTTTCATGAGATAAACATTGTTGAAGGCAATTTCATAAAAATCGAATTCCGTCGGTTCGAATTTAAGCCTGCCCGTTTGTGCGCGTGACCACTCAAGCAGGTTTTCCGTAAGCTTAAGCAGGCTTTTCACGGATTTATTCATTTCATCAATGTAATACCTTCTTTTTTCAGTATCCATGCTATCGAAATTTTTCTTCAGATTCTCGGAAAAATTTGACAGCACATTGAACGGATTCTTCAGGTCGTGTGCTATAATTGAAAAGAATTTATCCTTTGCGGCATTGGCTTCGCGCAGCTTCTGCTCATTTTCCTTAAGTTCTTCGTAAAGTCTGGTGACAGTCTCTTTCTGTTCGGTAATAGTTTTGTTTTGGGCGGTGAGCTCTTTATTTGCGTCTTCAATTTGCTGTTTATTTTCATTAAGGAGTTTATTCATTTTCATATTTGCCCTGTAGCGTAAATATAACGCAATGATAAACGCAATGATAAAAGCAAACACAACAATCGACAGTATAAGCAGATAATTTTGCAGGCGATTCTCTTTTTTGAGCATCTGATTTTCGCTTTTGAACTTATCCGTCTCATAATCGATGCGTAATTCCGCTATCTGTTTACTTTTCTGCCGGTTGAATATCGAATCATTAACTGCGCTCAACTTTTTATAATAATCGAGCGATCTTTGATAATTGCCGATGTCTTCGTAGGCTTTATAGAGCTTTTTGCAGCTCTCTTTTTGAAGAAACAAAATGCTCGAGCGACCGCTGATTTCCATTGCTTTTTTATAATTTTTAATAGCTGCGTTATAATTTTTATTATTTTCTATCTGAGCGTCGCCAATATCGAGATAAGTTTTGACTATTTGCCGCTTATTGTCAATTTCAAGAAGGAATTCCAATCCTTTGTTGAAATAATCCATTGCTTTCTGATAATCGCCAAGGGAGGCATAGGTTTCGCCTGTGCTTTGCAGAGACAGCCCGATATACTTCCTTGCGCCGAATTTACGGGCAAGTTCAAGGGCTTTTAATCGATTCTCGAGCGCTTTGTCGAATTTATTTAGCTGCTGATAAACGCCTCCAATGCTGAGATAGCAGGTGATGCATCCTTCGAGATTCTCATTTTCCTCATTCATTTTAAGCGAGCGCTGGAAATAGCTCATAGCCTCATTATAGCTGCCAATCTCATGGTGCAGCCTGCCAATACTCTTGAAGATATCTGCCTTCTGGTTGTAAACAGCCTTTTCCTGCCCTTTTTTCACCTCGATTTCCTCAAGCATTTTCAATGCCTGAAGATAATATTTCAGAGACTTGTCAAAATATCCCCAATCATAGAGAGCAAGCCCAATGTCGAATTTACTTTTTGCTTTTTCGAAATCGGCGCCAATTTTATTGAACAGCGTATCTGCCTGCCGATAATAATCGAGTCCCTGCTTATAATCGCCAATAATGGAAAAAGCAGTGCCCAATTCGCTTAACAGCCTTGCTTCGCCGGCTTTATATTCATTTTCCCGCGCAATTTGGACGCCTTCCTGGGCAAAGATAATACTTTCCCATGTGTCGTGAAGGTTCAGCCGCTCGGTGAGAGCTGCCATGTTATCGACCTTCTCCCTGCCTGATGAGTTTTTCACCAGCTTTTTCAGGCTGTCGATCTCCGGATCAGCATAAGTTACTTTAGTATAGAACATCAAAAAGATAAATAAAATTACTGTTTTATTCGCAGTATATCTCATAATAGGATTTTTTCAAATTTTATGAAATTACATTTTAATATTTCATTTAATAATATTTAGCTGAGTATTAGCCAATAATATTTTTTTATTTTATAACATTTAATAAACAAATGAAATAAAATTTAGTTACAATTAAAGATTAATATTTTGTAATTTTATAAGTAGAAATACTGAGTTTTATCTACCTAATTTCCCAATATACGGCGAATTAATGTAAATAGAAATTTAATAAAAAAATTTAGTTTATTTTTCAATTAAAGCTCTGTTATTTTCAAAATCGTAAAGTGTAAGCCGCCGCAGCCTAAAATAGGAGACCCAGTAATTTTGAAGAGTTCTTATATAATTTTGAAGGGCGCTGTCTTTCTCATTTTGGGCTATAAATAGTGAGTTTAGGTCGATCTTGCCGATCATATAGCGATTTTTAGCTACTTCGAAACGCCGCGCAGCTATGGTATCAGCTTTGGCGGCGACAGCAACCTGCTTCTGCAACTGCTTGAACCGCAGCGCGAGATATTTAACTTCAAGATCGAACTGGTATTTGCTGCGTTCAATGCTGCTTTTCACCTGCTGTTGTCTGGCGAGCGCGGCTTCAACTTCCGCACTGCCCATTCCCCACTGAAAGATAGGCATACTGAGCGATAAATTCAGGGTTTCCTGGTCGAGCAATTCATGGTAAACTTCCGGCATATTCCCCGCACTCTGATTATAACCAAATCCCGCCGTCAGTGCAGCGCCGAAATTGTTATTATCCTTCGTGCGGGCGAGTTCTCTCTCTGCGCGAAGCTTATTCAGTTCATAATTGATCCGGTCGGATCGATTTTGTTTCGCCTGGGCAAGGGCTTTCTCAACTGAAACATTGAAATCGGGCAGTTCATAGGGTGGGATGACCTCGATTTCATCAGAGTCCTCCATACCCATTGCCCTGAGCAATTCTTCCATAGTCCGGCGGTATTCGAGTTCGGCGTTTTCGAGTTCGATCTTTTTATTGGATAGAGCCAGTTCGCTTTGCAGCAAGTCATTCTCGGCAATTTTTCCAACCTTGAACCTGCCTTGCGCCAATTGATATAGCGTATCATTCACAGCGACGTTCTTTTTTGCATTTTCTACCTGCATTTTCTGAATATACAGTTCGAAAAATTTGCGTGTAATATCGATGGCAATATCCTCGAGGTCTTCCACGTACTCGCGGTCGGCGCTTTCGCGCATAAGTTCATTCTCTTCGGTATTCCAATGCATGGGATTAAACCGGAAAATCGGCTGCGAAAGCGAGATATTGATGGGTGTCGAACGCCAGACAAGGCTTTCGTTAGTCTCGAGAATATCTATGCGAGACAATCCGGAGCGGACATTGAGTTCGGCGCCGGTGAATGGTATTTTCTGTGTAATGCCAAAATTTGCGAAGCTGGACAACTGGCTTTGCGGAAGAAACACGTCGTTACCGCCGAGCGGGAAAGTACGGATAGTTCTGTTCAATCCCGGCAGAGAGCCGTTGAAATTCAACTGGGGCAAGAGGCTTGCCTGATACGCTTCATAATTCTTTTTTTGTTCTTTGTACGAGCTTTTCACCGCTTCGGCTGCGGGGCTGTTTTTCTGGGCTATGTTGATGCATTCCCAGATAGTGTATGAACCCTTCGACGGTTGTGAGAAAGCGGCGGTAGTGGTCATTAGTATTAAAATTATTGATAACAGCGAACTAAAAATATGGAGTTTTTTCATTTTACAATTCTAATTTCTTAAAATTCAATTCGTAATCTTTACATTCGTGCGTAATTTGCAATCCGTAATTGATTATTCGTATCTCAGAGACTCAATTGGGTTCTGCCCAGCCGCTCTTTGCGCAGGCATTATCCCGAAGATAATCCCAACGCTTATCGACACCAGAAATGACACCACAATCGAGTACCATGTTACCACCGTCGGAATGTCAGTGATATTTTCAATAGCAAAGCTCAAACCGAAACCAAGCAGTATTCCGATTAAACCGCCAGAAAGGCTGATAGCTACTGCTTCGCTGAGGAATTGCATGAGAATATCTTTCTGCTTGGCGCCGACAGCCAGCCGGACGCCGATTTCTTTTATCCGCTCCATCACCGATGCCAGCATGATATTCATAATTCCAATACCGCCGACAACAAGAGAGATAGAAGCTATAGCCCCGAGAACTATATTGAATATCTGCTTGGTTTGCTTTTCCTGTTGCAGCAACAGTTCGGGGACTATTATTTCGAAATCGACTTCCCTGTTATGCTGCCTGTACAGCAGCCTGCTTATTACTTCAGCGGAAGTCATCATATATTTTGTATCTGATAGAGTGATCACTAATTTATCAAGCTGGTTATAATCTTCCTGCTGTTTGTTTCGCCTGCGGCTGCGGTCTCTAAGATCCTGCCCTGTGACGAGCGCCCTGTTTTTATAGCGCAGCAGCATAGTCGAAATGGGAATATAGACGTCATTGTTATAATCCCGTATCCCGAGGCTTTTAATATTTTCGTCGGAAATTTTCTTTTCTTTCAGCACGCCGATCACCTTCATCCAGTGGCGCCCGCATTTCACCATCCTGCCTATCGGATCTTCAGTGGCGAACAGGTGAGTCTTTACGCCACTGCCAATTAAGCAGACTGGCTGCGAGAACTGATCATAAGTTTTGTTGAACAACTTCCCCTGCTCCAGATCAAAATTATTCACCTCGAAGAAAGAGGATGAAACACCCACAAGCTTTATATTCTTCTTGAAACCTTCGCGCAGCGCCATAGTCTCAAGAATTACCTGCGGCGTAACGTGAGATACATGCGGCAGGACTTCCCTGATACTCTTTCCATCAGCCAGGGTCAATCCCGGCGAGAATCTCTTCTTTTTCTTGGTAATATCCTGCTGTTCGCCGGTCTCATCAGCTTCTTCCTGCTGCTTGTCCTGTATTTCCTCTTTATCCAGCGGTTGTATTATGATATTATTAGTTCCGAGCATCTTCATTTTCTCGAGGATTTTCTGCTCGGCGCCCTTGCCGATGGACAGCATAGCAATGACCGAAGCCACGCCGCAGATAATTCCCAGCGAGGTCAGCATCGCCCGCAGTTTATTCTGCATCATAGCTTCAACGGCAATTCCGAAATTATGGATGAACATCTTAAGCATATCACTCGGGTTCCTTGATTGCCATTTTTTCCGCTTTTTCGTACTTTGTCGGGATAGAGAGATAGATTTCGTCGCCGCGCTTCAGTCCCTTCTTTATTTCGGCTTCATTTTCGCTTATTAAGCCGAGTTCTACTTGTTGTTTGACCGGTTCTCCGCCGTTATGTTTATAAACAAATGTCGTATCATTTTTCGTATGCACACACTCCAGCGGTATATATAGAGCGCTGTCCTTCGATGCAACCAATATTTCATTGCTCGTCGTCATTGCCGGACGCAGCGTTGTATCCTTTTCATTCACAGTGACGACCACCTCGAACACTTTGGAATCCGAATTCTGTCTTTGTCCGCCAATATTAGCAACTCTCTCGACAACGCCGGTCAGCTTCTTATCGGGATCGGCATCGAGTCCTATCTTAACTTTCTGTTCTTTTTCAACTTTCTGAATATCAACTTCGTTTACGTAAGTTATGGATTCCATCTTTGTCAGATCGGGCAGCTCGGCAACAGTGGGATGCCATGCCCGGATAGTCGAGCCGACGGTCTTCCTTCTGCCGTCCCATTGTCTTTCGTAAATTACCATACCAGCGGCGGGCGCACGAATAGTAAACCGTTTCATCAAATCTTTCAGCTTATTCAGCTTCTGAATTTCTTTGGACAGATCGGTATTGATTATCTGTATCCCAGTAACTGCTTTCTGCACCTTTGTTTTATAATTTTTTACCGCCTGATTATAGGCTCTTTCGGCTTTTTCGTAATCTATTTCCGCCTGCCGTTTGGTTGCGGGCGGTTCATATTTTGATTGTTTAATAAGCAGTTTTTTCTCTTCCAAATTGAATTTAAGGTTTTCGATGTCATCGCGCGCCTGCGACAAGGTAAGCGAGCTGTCCAGTTTACTCTGCTTGAGCTTTGAACGCTGTTTTTCGATATTCAGTTCAGCGTCCTTGATTTTGCTCATAATGTCGGTTTTGTCGAGTTCGGCTACGAAATCCCCGCTATCGACGACTGTTCCCTCCGGTACCAGCTTGGATATCTTCATTTGGTAAATGCCGATAGTCTGCACCTGCCCCGGTCCGCGTATCTCAACGGAATTCTTAGCCTGCAATTCGCCGGTGGTAGTCACTGTCACATCAAACTTCCCGAAATTTGGGGTTATAATTATATCGCTGTTTTCTTCTTTATTGAAGAACAGCAGCCAGAGTGTTATGATTACAACGGCTGCGGCGGCTAATGAGATAATTATTTTAAATTTCATTTCATTTTTATTTTAAAATAAAAAATTACAATTAATTTATTATTAACGACTAATTTCATATAAAGTTACGAAATTATTCCTCTAAAATCAACCTTCCATTAATATAGGGCTTTTCATCCCCTTCAAAGTATAATTCCAGATTCTCGCCGATTCCGCTGACTTTCCCGCGGCATATTTCATGGGGTTCGCCTTTTAAGGGATCGGAAATAAGCCGCGCTTCCCTGCCGATAATCACTGATCGCATCCTGTATATATCCAACAGTTCTTGATATTTCCCGCCGAGCAGTTTTTTATAATTCTTAGACAGATATTCTATCAATTTCAGAAAAATATCTTTCTCGCTGACTTTGCCCTGATCTGCTAAAAAGTCGTTGATACAGGCGGCTTTCGGGATATAGCTGTCAGGCATAACCTGCGGAGTGCTTTCTACATTCAATCCGATGCCCAGGATCGCCGATAAAATATTATACCCCTGGAGCTGTGTCTGCGCCAGCACTCCGGAAACTTTGGCATCATCGATTAATATATCGTTAACCCATTTTAAACCCGTTTTGCCTTTCAATTGAGGTATTGAATCGATAGTCTGCAACACGGATACCGCCGCAAGGATAATAAATCCTGCACCGAAGCTCTTAACGTGAGTCTCGGGTTTAAGATACACCGACAAATGAATATTCCCCCTCAAACTCTCCCATTTGCGATTGCGAAAGCCATGGAATTGTTTCCCCGAACCAGCTATAGCAAGGATCTTATCCGGTAGTTGTGTAGTTTTGGCATATTCATTCAGGATATCATACTGCGAGCTATTTGCCGTTTCCACCATAAAAAGGTAATTCCAGTAAGATATTTCAGGCATATCATTTTCATAAAAATCTTCCTGATCAAAAATTTCATTCGCCAAAGCAGTTATATCATCATCCGACGCGAACCTCTGCCAATTGAGATTCTCCTGGAAATAATTATTTACAAAATCGGTATTGTCTGTAATAATTTTCATAATTCATTAGTTTGAAGGCAATTGCATGTAGAGATATGTTATATAGCCGATATAGATCAAAAGCAGGAAGAGACCTTCAAGTCTCGAGAGTGTGAGTTTAGTCCATGCAAAAGGGAATAGCAGAACAGCGAGGAAAGTCATAACGCCGATGTCAACTATGCCTATATCTTGAGCAATAATTGGAGTGATAAGAGCAGCAGTGCCAAGAATCAATAAAATATTGAAAATATTGGAACCGATGGCATTACCTATTGATATATCAGCTTCTTTTTTGATGGAAGCTACCATTGAAGTTGCCAATTCAGGAAGACTTGTACCCAGCGCCACAATCGACAGTCCTATGAGACCTTCCGAGGCGCCAAGGAATTTCGCTATATCAATTGCCCCCTCAAGAAATAGATTAGCTCCCAGAATCAATATTCCCAATCCTCCGATAATAAACAGAAAATCCAGCCAGGGATTTCTGATTTTATGCGGAACCCCCTGTTCGTATAGTTCCTGAGTTTTTTTATTCCTTACTTTTTTAGCCAGATAGAAAGTAAAATAGTTGTAGATAATTACTCCGGCAAAAAGTATAGCGCCGTCAACTCTGCTGATCTTCATATCTGCGACCAGTACTAAAAAAAGAGCAGTAATAACTATCATCAACCAGATGTCGGTTTTAATCAACTTTAGATCTATCTTGATCGGGCGTATAAGCGCCGCGATTCCCAGGATAAGGGCTATATTGCAGATATTCGAGCCGATAACGTTTCCAAGAGCGATGGAGGGATTGCCTTTAAATGCAGCCGACACGCTGACAACGAGTTCAGGGCTGCTTGTTCCAAAAGAAACCACTGTTAATCCTACGATCAATGGAGTAATTCCAATCCTGACGGCGAGTGAAGAGCTCCCTGTCACAAGTCCTTCTGCTCCGAAGTAGAGCATGAGGGTTCCACTAATCAGCAACACCAACGCTATAAGTATATCAGCGGTTATCTGGTCCATTTATCCTAACTAACTACTTACCGGATATAAAATTCAACAAATTATGTAAATTTCATCTTATCAAAACATGTGATAAAATGTGATATTCATTAAAAAATATAAAATTACATTAAATATTTATCTTCTGCAAAATGAAATATTAATTATATGTAATATTGTGTTTGCAAAATTATAAAAAACGGAGATCTTTAATGACTTTGTTAATAATCGATTAAATATCCCCGCTAATTATTTTATAATAATTAGTTTACTAATGAATCAATATTTTTTAATGTATTATTTTTAGTTTAGACGTTATGCTGCCTCTATCTGATTGAATAATAATAAGATAAGAACCGGAGCTTATTCCATCGACATTAAATTCTTTCCTATAATAGCCGTTATGTAAGAATTTATCAGCTAAGGTTCTGATTTTTGTGCCATTTAAATCAAATAAGTCAATGGTAAAATTCCCTGTTTTATCCACTATGAATTCAAGGTTAAATTCATTTTTAGTTGGATTTGGTGAAATATTTATATTTTTAATGCCTGGATTCCCTGAAATATAGTTTACTCCGGTTCCACTATCAACTTCGGCTTTCAGAGTCAGCATTCTCTCATTTCCACAATAATCCGTGAAAGTATGTTGTGCCTCGTAGATTCCTTCGTCGCTATCGCCCAGAAATCTTACCTTGACAATGGATTCACCACCATTGCCTTCGGTAGTTTTCGGCGAAATATCTACTATTTTGAAGTGTTCATCAATATCAATGGGGAAATCCCATTCGAGATCATAAGTACCGATATTTTCGATTTTCATGGTAGTGTCTTTTTGCTTATTTGGTGCAACTGATCTGAAATTAAGATTATATACGGACAAAGCAAAATCGACGGATTCCTTAACGCCGGAGAGCTCTACTTCCACAGTGTTTCCTTTGCTTGGTTCAATGTAAAGTTTAGCTTCTTTATTTCCTGCCGAAGCAGGGTTGAATCTGATATTAAGCTCTGTATTATCACCTGAAAATAATTTAATCGGGTCAGGTTTTTCACTGAGAATTTTGAATTCGGTATTGTCTTTACCGATAATATCTATTGAATCAATGGTGAAATTACTAAGACTGGAATTTTCAATTGTTATAGTAGTGTCTTTTGAGTCTTCACATATTAAAGGTGCAAACTTAACTTCCGGTACAGTGGTTACAAGATCGCCGCTGGGATCCAGAACATTTTTGAAAGCAGATGCAAGCTCGTTTTCATCGTCAGCTCCGCCAAAATACATAGCGAAATGGACGGAGTCGCCATTCTCAAGATAACCCGGGAATTTCATACCTGCGATATAGATTATATCATCAACAGCGTCAAACTGTAAGCTTGTACCTGAATTTAAGGCATTTAGCTGGAATTGATAATCATTGCTGCTGCTTCTGGCTCCGGCAGCCTGAGCTATGGCATCTTTATGTTCGGAATAAACGGCCGAACCGTAAAGTCTCTTCGGAGCTTCACCGTTTTCAGCCAATTGTATTGCTGCATTGGCACTGTCCTCGAATCTTTTCGGGATACCTTCAGGGAATAATCTGGTTTTGTCAACTTCAAAATCATCTCCAATATCCCAGTCGAAATAATATCCTACTGCAACATCTCTAAGCCTGATTCCGGAGATATTCTTAATGTAAACGTCAACTTTGGAGATTGAGTGATCGCCTTTCAACACCGTATATCTTTGCCTGATCTGAAGCCCGATACGATTGCCAAGACCGGCTGCGGAATCATTGACTATGCCTGTTTTTTCATTGGGGGCAATATATCTTTTTACCGGTCGAAAATCATTATCCTGTGGTCCATCTCCAAATACGGAACTTACTTTTAAAGTGTTATTCTCTGTTGCCATCAATCCGGATTTCCAAAGGTCATTTCTTTTATCTTTCAATACAAATCCGACTCCCTGTTTGTTATTGTCAAGATCACCGGCAAAGCCAAAAGTACCGCGGTCACCAACGGAAAATTTGATTCTTTCGTTTTCAAAGGCAGCAAATTCCTTGCCCGGAGTGAATGGGAACAAAAAGAAATCAATTTTTTCACCCAGATTATTATAAATATCCAGACGGAAAAGCACTTTTCCAAAAGTTCGCTGGGTAATAACAAATTTAAATTCTTCGATTACAAAGTCAGATTCCCTTTTTATCTCAGGTATTTGAACGACTTTATCTATAAGTGAAATTGAGCTTGTAGCTCCGAACGCTTTGACGAGATGAAATTGCATATCATCTGCCGCACCGAGATAATTCATTACATTTATGCTTAATGTGACTGTATCACCGGTGTCAAACCTGTCGACGGCTATACCGTCACTATTTTTGAATTCATAAGAGAGGGGTCCTATTCCCGGCAGTGAAAAAGGATCAGTCTGCACAGCTTTTAGCATATTGACTCTGCCGGGTAGGATAGTTGTCCATTCACTATTTTTTCCTGAGATATCATCAACGCATAGTTTTGCGAAAGCAAGCGATTGAAGGGCGTCCAATTCAGGGTGTTTGGCTCTGATCATTGCGACATGTCCGGAAGCTACCGGGGCGGCAGCAGATGTACCACTGAATCCGGAAGATGAATAATAATTATTATTAGTGGTGTATGTGTTATAAATGCCGGGTGCCATTACATCGACGTGTTCGCCCATTGTTGAATTTGATGTTATTTGATCGGATGGGGTGACTTCACCTACACCCAAAACACCGGGGTAGCCAGCCGGATAATGCACATCATCTTCCCCGCTGTTCCCGGAAGCAGCTACAATTGCCACGTCATGAGCTATTGCAAGGTCGATTATAGATTTTTCGAGATCGGAAAATACTTTGGCTTGCCCCCAACTGCAGTTAAGTACGTCAAATTCTCTTACGGCAGCGTAGATAATAGATTCGTAGCTGTATGAAAGGTAACGTGTATCATTTTTGTTCATAGTTTTTAAAGGAAATAGTCTGCATTTGCCGGCAACACCTGTCATACCCTTACCGTTATTAAAGTCGGCTCCGGCAATGCCGGCTATCGGCGTGCCATGTTCAGTCGAATGATAAGTGTTTCCCCAAGGGGTTCCATCAACCGGATGCGAAAAATTATATCCAATGAAATCATCTATATATCCATTTCCGTCATCGTCTATATTATTGCTCTCGATTTCATCCCAATTAGGAGCGATATTATTGATAATATCTTCGTGAGTTTGGTTGCAGCCATTGTCACTGATACAAATAACAACTGAGGTATCCCCCTTAAATATATCCCATGCTTCAAAAGCCTTGATAGATTTAAGCTGGTTTTGATCGCCAGCCCATGGATCATTTGGTGTGTACAAGATTTCATTTAAATAAACAGGTTCTGCTATTTCCACAGCCGGATTCTCTTTTTTCAAGCGTCGGCAGAATGCTTCAGGGCTTTCATTCCCCTCGTAAGTTATCCGGTATGTCCTTAGGACAGGTTCTTCAGCTTTAAGTATTTTATGTAATTTGGCATTGGATATGGATAACCTTTGATTTTTCTGATATTTGTGAGTAAAGCTGATGCTCTTTTTTAAGAGCGGGTGTTCAATTTGGATACCGGAATTTGACAAGATTATACCGCGGTTTTTTTCGGTATCATAGCCGGCTTTCAACCTAACGTATGCTGTATTGGAAAGCACCGGAGCCGGGCGGTTTTTCTTTTTATCAGCTTTTAGTATCTCTTTTTCGGAATTTCCAAAGAGAATATTACTCTGGCAAAAAAGCCCAAAGGTTATCACTATGGCTGCTAATCTGAAGAAACTTAATCCGGACATAGTTGATCTTTTTATTGTTGATAAAATTTTTTCTACTTTATTTGAATAAAATTTATTTTTTATTAGCTTAAAATTTATCTTTGAATAATTGAACCGGTACAAACCGGAAATACAAATTTTTCTAAGAGACATTAATTCAAGAAAATTTATTTTTATTTTTCACAGAACAACGAATAGTTTTTAAAATATACTTAAAGTATCTAACTAATAGACACATTAAATTTAATTTTGTCACGAAAAAAATTACAAATTATGGAAAAACAGACAAATTCCGAAGGTTTTATCGTAACTGCCCGAAAATGGCGTCCCCTGAAATTTGATGAAGTCATAGGACAACAGCATATAACCAAAACCTTGAAAAATGCAATCGCTTCAAATAGAATACATCATGCTTATTTATTTTCCGGTCCGAGAGGCGTCGGCAAGACAACTACAGCAAGGATTTTAGCACGGGTTGTGAACTGCGCCGCTCCAGTCGATAACGAACCCTGCAACGAATGTGAATCCTGCAAAGCTATATTGGATGGCAGGTCCTTAGATGTCATGGAGATTGACGGAGCTTCCAACAACAGTGTTGACGATATCCGCAAACTGCGCGAGAATGCCCGATACGCACCCAGCGGCGGCAAGTACAAAATGTACGTTATCGACGAAGTGCACATGCTATCGAATTCAGCTTTTAACGCTCTTCTTAAAATCCTTGAAGAGCCGCCCAAACATCTTATGTTTGTATTTGCTACTACTGAAGCACACAAAGTGCTTCCTACAATCATCAGCCGCTGTCAGCGGTTCGATTTTCGCCGGATGGAAATTGATGATATTGTCAATCAATTGAAGCATATAAGTGAAGGTGAGAATATAAGCATTGATGAAGAATCGTTGATAACAATTGCCAAGAAGGCTGACGGCTCGATGCGCGATGGAGAAAGCATTTTCGATCAGGTTGTGGCTTTTTGCGGTAGAGATATCAAGTATACGGCGATGGCAGAAGCTTTGAACTTGATTGATAGAGAATTCTTTTTCAGGGTTAGCAGCGCTGTTATTGAAAAAAATATTGAGGAAATGTTTGATATAACTGAAGAAGTGACATCAAAAGGTTATGATCTGCAGGAATGCATGCAGGGTGTTCTTGAGCATTTCAGGCATCTTTTGACCATTAACGTTACCGGAGAAACAAAACTGATTGAGAGCTCCGAAGCATTTCTTGAGCGATATAACGAACATGCCGAAGCTTTAACCAAAGCAGATCTTTTGCGCTTTTTAAATATGATCAGTGATGCGGAAAAAGACCTGAGATACTCTCCTCAGCCGCGGATCCGCTTTGAAATGACTTTGATACAATTGGCATCTGCTGACAAAGCAGTGGAGATATCCGAATTGATTGAAGAGATAAAATCCTTAAAAAGTTCGGGTAATGCAGCGTCCCAGTTCCAACAAACCTCTGAAAAAAAAATTTCAAAAGATGAGTCAGCAAAATACGGCAAAAAAAGCGGAAGTAATAAGAGTGCAGCAAAAAGCGGCGATTCAAAATCGATAAGAAAATCAAGTTCTGAAGAAACGAAAACGAATACAGCACAGCAGCAAAATTCCGATATCATAACAGAAGATATTAAAGCCCGGATTGAGGATAACTGGGATGAGTTCCTTCGGGTTCATTCCGAAAGCAAAACAACTTTTTCAGCTTTAATGGAAGCCGTACCAGAGTTTGGAAACAAAGAGATCATTTTCTATTCGGACAGCGATTTTGTTGCTGAAAACATTAACCTTAATAAAGCTGATATTTCCGACTCTCTGAAGGAATACTTTGGCACAGATATAAGGATTGATGTCAAGGTGGTTGAAGATTTACCGGAAAAAGACAAGCTAAAAAATCAAACTAAGGAAAATGTAATGGAAGATTCAAATCAGGCAAGTTCTGAAACCATTACTAAAAACAAGGTTAACGAAACAAATACGTCTCAAAATTCTGTCAATAAGGAAGATAATTTGGATGATAAGCATCCTGTGGAAAAGGCTGTCATTCAATTATTCAGGGCTAAAGAAATTCCTGTTGACAAATAAAATTGATAATTCTATTGATAATAAATACAAGGAGACATTGCAATGGCTCTTGAACCGGGAACAAAAGCGCCGGACTTTACCGGCAAGACGGAAGGCGGCAGCCAGTTAAAACTTAGTGATTATAAAGGCAGGTGGGTAGTGCTCTATTTTTATCCGAAAGATAATACTCCCGGCTGTACAAAAGAAGCATGCAGCTTCAGGGATAATCTGTCATCGCTTACCGATCTGGGAGCTGAAGTAATAGGCATCAGCCCTGATACAGTTGAATCACATGATAAATTTAAGGCTAAATTTGATTTAAATTTCCATCTGGTAGCCGACCCTGACAAAGAAATATTAAATGCTTATGACGTTATAGGCGAAAAGAACATGTTCGGCAAGAAAAAGCAAGGTGTGATCCGCAGCACATATATAATTGATCCTGACGGCAAAATTGCTTATACCTACAAAAGTGTAAAAGTTGCCGGACATACTGAACAGGTTATGAATAGATTGCAGAAACTACAGGAAACTCCTGCATAACCAATGAAGATAAATAAATAAAATGTTAAAAAAATGATTGAGTCATGATATACACAGGAATGATCGACACGCACGCACATCTTGACACCGAAGCCTATGATGCTGATAGAAGAGATGTTTTGAAAAGAGCTCAGGACGCAGGAGTTGAAAAAATTATCATACCAGCTATTGAGCCTAAACATTTTTATAAGCTACTTGAGCTAACCCGAGCAAATGAAATATTACTTTGCGGTATGGGTATCCATCCTCACAATGCAAATGATGCGGACTTTAAAAACCTTGAACTTGTCGAGAATATGTCAGGAGAAGAACCGGTAGTCGCGATAGGGGAGATAGGGCTGGATTATCATTATGATTTTGCTGCCCCGGAAATTCAGCAGGAGGCATTTGCAAAACAATTAAACATAGCAAAAAAGAAAGATCTGCCCGTTATTATCCATAATAGGGAGTCTGACGAAGATCTTATTCGTATTCTTGAAGAAGAACAGGATGGCAGCCTGAAAGGGGTTTTACATTGTTTTTCAAGTCAGATTGATATGATGGATAGGGCATTGACTCTGGGCTTTCATATATCTTTTACAGGGAACATCACTTTCAAGAAAACTGATCTTAGTGAAGTTGTAAAAGAAGTGCCGCTGGACAGGCTTTTACTGGAAACTGACTCGCCGTATATGACTCCTGTTCCGAATAGAGGGAAACGAAATGAACCTTCTTACGTCAAATACGTAGCGGATAAAATTGCAGAATATAAATCAGAATCAATTGAGAAGGTTATTTCCATGACAACAGAAAATGCCAAGAAATTATTCAGACTGGCTCTAATTCCAATGTTCTTACTTCTATCAACATTTATGGCTTCTGCTCAAAGTGAAGACACCCGAACCGGTGATGAAGAGTTCATCGAAGGGGAAATGCAGGAAGAGTTTATAAATCCTTTCGAAAAATTTATAGGTTTTGGTCCTTTTCTGGCATTCAATACTATTGTTGAAACGCAGTATCGCTCTGAAATTGATAAGGAAGCCAAAGACATTGACATTTCCCATGAAGGATTATCAGCTTATGGTGCTTTTATTACCTTCAGCCCATTGGATTTTCTTGTAGCTGATGTAGCTTATGTATATTCGAAGGATACGAAAAATTCCGATGAACTGGAAGGAGTTGATCCAAGTATATTTCAATTAGTTGAGTTCAGCCTCCATTGGATACCCAATCCTTACAACAGGGTCAACTTTTTCGGAACTACTGGTGTAACATACATTCACAATAGTATTGGCGGATATCAGGAGAACAAGATAAGTAACTTGTTTGGGATTAATGCCGGGTTGGGTATTTATATTAATATTGAAAGTCCGGTTGGGTTATTTACACCAACATTTGAGTGGAGAATTGATTTTGCATTGCACAGAGGAACCGGTGTTTGGTTTACAGGAGATGATCCGGATCAACCTGATATTAAAGAAGTCGATAATTCAATATTTTATTCTCTTCCACGAATAGGATTTATCTGGTATCCGAAAATCCAATAAGTGATAATAGATATTTTTTAAAATCAAATTTATCCGGTTAAGTACGTACGTATTTATCCGGTTTTTTTACTTTGAATAGAATTTAGTTCTATTAAATTTTGAGAATTAATCAAAAATTGCGATTTTATATTTTTTTAATTACTGAATTATAAAGTTTTTAATTATTAAAAAACAATCATATCTTATCAACTAATAGATTATTAACTTATCAGATGTTCAGGACTACATTAATACTGCTAATAATGACATCTACGCTGATTAACCCAGTGTATCTCTTTTCTCAGGGAGAGGGGTATCCTTGCTCAAAAGAATATCCACCCACACATAAAATGTATGAACGATGTTTCCAGCTTGCAAATGGTCAACGTGCCGTTGGAATGTATGATCAGGCGATTGACAATTTTAAAAGATTGTTGAATGTTGCGGAAAAATACAATGACAGATACCGTATAGCTCAAACAAAATTACACATTGGATTTACTTATCATGATATGTTTAAAGCAGGCTGCGGAAAGATTGAACAAATAAACGAGGATGATTCACTAAAGTGCCTTAATTACATTGAGATGGCGCATCAATACGTTACTGAAGCAAGCAGGGTTTTTGAAGACAGGCTATATTCAGATTTGAAAGAGAGCAGTTATATCAATTCCAAAAAATTGATCAATCTTCTTGAAAAACAATATGACCAGTTCATGTCGCCTCGTAAGAAAACTGCTGAAGAAAAGCTATTAGAGTACGAGGTAGAAAATACGAAAACTCTTAATGAAAAGTTGTTGGAAATAATCAATTTGAATATGAGATTCAATCACAATGTCATGGAACTTGTAAAATCAACACGCAGAAAAGATTCTGTTTGGTATGAATTAACAAAGCTATTTATGGATAGTAGAAGGATGTGCGATACAGCCGAATTCTATGACAGGTATCTGGCACTTGACTTTGCATCGGAAAACTATATTAATAACAACAACATCGTAGAAATTGTAAAGCCTGGTGGTGCTGGTTACACGGATTTTTATTTAATTAAAGGAAAACCTGCTGACAAGCATCCCGACCTATACCTGAGACGTTTAGAGGATATGAATTCAGACATTAACAATTTAAAGCGAAGGATAACTGATTTCACGGGTTCATTGGAGCAGTGTATTGCTAATTCCTACGAAATAGAAGAGGAAGAAAGGGCAGTGGCATTAGGTATATGGGGAGGTGCGGATCATTCATATCTTATTGGCAGCGGGACAATTAATCATACCGATTTCAATAATGAAACTACGGAATTTTATCCGGGATTTATTGCCGGATTTTTTATTGAGGCTGACATATTCAACAACGTTTTATCAGAAGATGGAGCAATTTCTATCCGCCCGGAATTTTCTTATACACGTAAAGGCAGCCGCTGGGAATCGCTATTTATGAATGAACCGATAACTTATACTATGGAAAGTGACTGCATAGATTTTAATTTCTTTTTCAAATGGGATGTCGCAAGTGCTTTCAGCGTATTTGCAGGTCCCTCGGTATCTTACTTTGCTGAAAGTTCTTTAAAGGGAATTACTGATACTGATAAATACAAGGACAAGTTAGAGGATATTGATCCATTTGATTTTGGGTTGACTTTTGGGATTGGATCGGGAGATATACCTGCAAGTTTTCCTGTTTCAAAATCGTTTTATAGATTAGATCTTAGATATTTTCATACTTTGAATGAATCATTTTTTAAAGGTGGAAATCTAAGAAACAGAGTATTAGGACTGACTTTTTCTTATGGAATTTATATTCAATAATGAAATTGAATGAAGCAGCCAAATATATAGCGCTATTTTTATTGATCCTGGTTTTATTAATAAGCTGTGATGAAGGTCCGTATAAGCCCTTTCCAATACCTGAAGATAATGAACCAATACCTTCTATCAATGTTATTTATATACCATCCGAAAAATTAAACAAGTATCTGAAAAATGAGATTAATGGAAAATTTGAGTTCAAAATGGGGGAGGAAATCATTGACAGCCTTGAAGCCGGTGATATAATTATATCCGATTCAGGTATGGGCTTTTTGAGAAAAGTTACTGCTGTGGAGATAAGAAACTCAACAAAAACCATTCACACCAAACAAGCTGCACTTACGGAAGTTTTCGAAAAAGTTAAGATTGATTGGAATATAAGTTTGACAAAAGATAATATAAAATCCAGTGACCGGTTGTCCGGTGTCACAATTAGGAGTTCGGATAATTTCCCATTAACGATTGAGTTTGAGGAATTTGTCATATATGACGAGGACGAGAATAATTCAACAAAAGACGATATGATCACCTGTTCCGGTTTGATAAAAGCTGATATAAAAATGTATTCCGGTTTTAAAATTTCCAATGGAAAAATAGATTCGGCATATTATAATATCAGTGGCAAAACTGAGACTGAGCTTATTGTTAAACCAAAAATCAATGACAATATTAATACTGAAAGCCAGTTTCTAAAGATTTCATTTTTACCTGCTATTGAATTAGTTGATAGTCTCCCAGTCGTTTTTACTCCTGAAATAAATGCTAAAATAGCATTGGATGGGAAATGCTTCTCCGGATATAATGAAAAGATAAAACAAACCCACTCATTTGAATATTGCTTGAACTACAGCATGGGGAAATGGCAGGAAACCGGAGAGATAGCTCATATTAACGAACTGAAAGAAAGTGAATTTGAACCGGTTTCTACTGTTAGTTTTGTTATTAACAGAAATACAATATTGAAGCTGTTTGGTGTGGATATGTTTAGTGACAGCATGAATTACATCACAAATACTGAAATACACAGTTCCAGCGGTGACGCTTATTACTCGATAACATCTTTTACAGAGGCTTCCTTCAGTGAAGATATAGCGGGAGACGGTATATTCAGTGTCACAAAAAATGAAATTATCAATGATACAAAGTGGATTTTTATAGAGAATATTCATCCGGAGGTTCTCTCAGTAAATCCGTTAACTGTTCGAACCGGAGGAATCCTAACTATTACCGGCGAAAAATTCGGTTATAAAAAATACGGTGATTATGTAAGCTTCAATGGTCTGATCCCTGATGACGATTTATATATAAGCTGGACTGATAAAGAAATTAAGGTAAGGGTTCCACAAGACGCAGTCAGTGGTAAAGTATGGGTTGTGGTCAGCGGAATTGCATCAACCAAGGTAGATATAACTATTGATAATGAGGTTCCTGTAATAAATTCCATAACACCTGCTAATCAGGCACCCGGCGACGCAGTGACTATTTCCGGAGAGAATTTTGGTTCTGTGCCGGGGGATTCAAAACTAACTTTTGGCGAAGAAGAAGCAGAACAGATAATTAGCTGGACAGAAACGCAGATAAGGGTAAATATACCAAAATTTACTGAGGTAGGTGATGTGTATGTGATACTAACTGTTGACGGAGCCTCCAGTGAGCATTATATTTATACGACTTCGCCCGGGGAGAATAATTTATTCGTGGATGTTACACCTAAGAACGTACAAGCTAATCCAGGTGATAGCGAGACTTTTTCTATTAATATTAGTGATCATAATGGTAATCCAATTAACGATGCCGAGGTTTTTATATATAATCCATTTGAAGATGAAACATTTAACATTGGTATTTCTCAATATGGCGGGTTATTGGAATATAATTTTTCTATTCCATCCGACGCAGAATCCGGGCAATATGAAGCTGTTTTTAGTGCGAGTAAGGCTGCATATTGGAAGAGTACTAAGGTTACTGTTGAAATTGAAGTGGTGGAATAGCTGTGTATTTGAATATATGTGGTTCCCGGATGCTATATTTAACCTTGATTTTGCATTAGAACAAATATAATCTTTTATTCCCAATCATCCCCAGCCCTTCTCCCGGCGGGAGAAGGTAAGAGTTTAAGATTTCACCCCGTCACGCTTCGCGTGCCACCCCGTCAATGAGGGGAACAGATTCCTGCCCTGCTAAAGCGGGGTCTAAAGACATTCGCAGGAATGCCATTCTCTGACTTTTGGGACAACCAATATAGTAAAAAAGCTGGTTTAATAGTATTCACCATCAAACCGGCTTTTGATATATCAAGTCGTTATTTAATTAGTTACCAGACTCTTGCTCTTTCATCTTTTGGCAGATACATGGGATCATCGCTGTCAACGTTGAAAGCCTGATAAAATGCGTCGATATTCGGCATTACGCCGTTGACGCGGTATTCAGCAGGTGAATGGACATCGATCTTCAATCGGCGCATAAGTTCTTCCTTGCGGATGTTCATCCGCCAGACCTGTGCGTATGAAAGGAAGAAACGTTGCTCGGGCGTCAATCCGTCTACGGTTTCCATCTCTTTTTCCTGCATAGCTTTGTTCAGTGCGGCATAAGCAACAGTGACACCTCCGATATCAGCAATATTCTCGCCGAGAGTCATCCGTCCGTTGATATTCATTAAATCAACAGGTTCGTATTGATTATATTGCTCGACAACAACCTGCGCACGTTTTTGGAAGCGTTCGGCATCTGTTTCTGTCCACCATTCCTTCATATTGCCTTCGTAATCGTAATGCCTGCCCTGATCATCGAAGCCGTGAGTCATCTCATGTCCGATTACTGCACCGATAGCACCGTAATTCACAGGATCGTCAGCGTTCATATCGAAGAAGGGCGGCTGCAGTATTGCTGCGGGAAATACGATCTCGTTCATTGTCGGATTGAAATAGGCATTGACAGTCTGCGGACTCATGTGCCATTCGTCTGGATCTACAGGTTTGCCTATCTTATTCATGTGATAATCAAAATCAAAATTGTTAGCAGCCATTATGTTACAAACATAGCAGTCCGGTGATACTTCCAAATCGCTGTAATTACGCCATTTGTCGGGAAAGCCTATTTTCGTGTTCATTGTCTCCAGTTTGTGAGTGGCTTTTTGTTTTGTTGTATCACCCATCCAGTCAAGATTTTGAATTTTATCATTTAAAGCCAATTTCAGATTACCGACAAGTTTATTCATGCGCTCTTTGGCTTCCGGCGGGAAATATCTCTCGACGTAGAGCTTGCCGACTAATTCGCCGAGATTGCCGCTTGTTACGGAGAGAACTCTCTTCCATCGCGGCTTCATTTCTTCCTGTCCTGTCAGAACAGTTCCGTAGAACTTGAAATTTTGCTCAACGAATTTGGAATCAACATAGGGCGCCATGCTGTTGATCAAGTTCCAACGCAGGTAAGATTTCCATTTTTCGTCGTCATACTGATCAATAACTTTGCTAACTGCCTCAGCAAATTCCGGCTGACCGACATTTATCTCGACATCCTTACTTAAACCAATATCTTCAAAATAGCTGTCCCAGTTAAAAGTGCCTGATATTTCTGTCAAGCCCTTGATATCCGTTTTATTATAATTTTTCTGGGGTTCACGGAGTTCCTCGCGGGTTCTTGAATTTTCTGCAAGTGTGTGTTCGATAACCATTACAGCGTCGGCATTTCGCTTAGCTGCTGCTTCGTCATCGCCAAGCAATTCGAACATTTTCTGCAGATGATCCATGTATTTTTTGCGAATCTCTTTTGAGCGATCATCATCGTTCAGATAATAGTCTCTGTCCGGCAATCCCAGCCCCCCTTGATAGAGTTGAGCGATTACCATTTCGCTGTTCTTTTCGTCCTGTCCGGGAAATATTCTAAAAAATGGAAATACACCATTTTTGTTCAACTCGGAAACAATATTCTGTAAATCATCTTTAGTTTTAATATCTTCTATCTTTTCAAAAAGCGGCTTCAACGGTTTGATACCATTTTCCTCTACTTTAGCAGTATCCATCCCGGAACTGTAGAAATCGCCCATTTTTTGTTCGGGGGAACCGGCTTTAGCTTCTTTCCCGGCAGCTTCTTCAAACATTTTTTTTAATTTGTCAAGATTTTTATCGCGTAATATATTGAAGCTTCCCCAGCGTACCTCTTCTTCAGGAATTGGATTATTGTCCAACCATGTACCATTCGCATAGCGGAAGAAATCCTTACCGGGCGAAATTGTCGTATCCATATTTGCTTTATCAAGTGGTTTTACTTTGTCCACGTCACCTTCCTCTTTTGTTTGTTCAGTACAACTTGCTAATATTAAGCTAATACTAAAAACTATTGTTAGAAGTCCCAAACGTTTCAATTGTTTCATAATTTTTCCTAAAATTGTTTAACCAATGCTAAAATTTATCTCAATCATATTACGATTTTCCGACGATTTTGTTATTCGAATTAATACAATTATTGCTATTAAAACTAAACATGTATTCGTTTATTTGAAGTTAAGTTTACAAGAAGTTGATAAAACCGTATATTTGTAGTATTAAAACATTAATTTTATTATCTTTGATAATTACAAATAATCTACGAATAATATTGTTTGACGGATACAAAAATATAGGAATTATTGGCGCAGGCGGCTGGGGTACTGCTCTGTCCAAAGTTCTGGCAGAAAACGGCTGCAATGTAACGCTTTGGGCTTATGAAAAAGAAGTTGTAAATGAGATAAATTCAAAACATACAAATTCCACATTTCTTGAAGAAATTATAATTCCCGAAGAAGTCGAAGCTGCTGACAAACCTGCCAGTCTCGAAAAATGTGATATTTATATTATTGCTGCGCCAACACAGTTTATCCGCAATTTGTTGATAGAAAAAAATTTTCCGATTGAGAATAAACCTGTAATAAATGTTGCTAAAGGTATTGAAAGAAATACACTTATGCGAGTGTCGGAGATACTTCAGGATGTGACAGAAATTAAGCAAGATAATTATGTAGTGCTTACCGGTCCAAGCCATGCTGAAGAGGTTGCCCTGCAAACGCCTACAACAGTGGTGGCTGCTTCGGCGAATCCGGCGCTGGCTGTGTCGGTGCAGCAGATGTTTTCAAATGATTATTTTCGGGTATATACCTCGAATGATGTTACCGGTTGTGAGATGGGTGGATCGCTTAAAAATGTGATCGCAATTGCAGCGGGGATTGTCGATGGAATGGAAATCGGCGATAATACCAAAGCTGCTATAATAACTCGCGGGCTGGCGGAAATATCGAGGCTGGGTACGGCTATTGGCGCCAATCATCTTACTTTTTCGGGTTTGTCGGGGCTGGGTGATCTTTTCGTGACCTGTAACAGCCGTCACAGCCGCAACAGGAACGTTGGCGAACTTATCGGCAAAGGCATGACCCTGCCTGAGATACAGCAAAAGACCAAGAAAATTGCGGAAGGTGTCTTCACGACTGAGTCAGCATATAATGTGGGCAAGAGACATGATGTGGAAATGCCCATAGCAGAGCAAATATATGAAATACTCTTCAATCACAAACCTCCGGCAGCGGCAATCAAAGATTTGATGAATCGTCAAACCAAACAAGAATGGTGGTGGTAAACAACTGATATACCAATAAATTATGAAGATGTTCAAAAAAATTATAAATACGCTGCTTTTAGCTTCTCTTTTTTTTACTTTAGATACATCAAAATTAGAAGCTGTTCAATGGGCTTCGAAACTTATCGGAGCCTCTTCGCAGCAGTCCATTGACAGATTTTCTGCTAATCAGATTATTGGCAGCCCGAGCATTATGCCTGGATTTGGCAGCAGCCCATGCGCATGGGCTCCAAAGAGACAGAATAATCTAAGCGGTGAATGGATACGCGTATCATTTGACAATCCTATGAATGTGCAGCAAATATCCATACATGAGAACCTCAATCCTGGCGCTGTTAGTTCTATATACCTATATGATTCCGCCGGTAAAGGGTATGAGGTGTATTATAACATTCCAAAAAAGACAGCCAATGAAGATGGAAGGCTCTTCAATATTATAATAGACAGGACTGAATATGAAATTTATCAATTAAAGATAAATCTTGAGACGTCAAGAGTTCTGGGCTGGAATCAGATTGATGCCATAGGTATTTCGGACACTAAAGATTCGCTTACAATTGATATTAATTATGCTTCTACGGATATTTCCGAACACGAGCCGCAAAATCTGGGTTCCCGGGTGAATTCCATTTACAGCGAGTTAGCGCCTGTCATCTCTCCGGACGGTAAAACTCTATATTTTACGAGGCATGGCGACCCGCGAAATCACGGCGGCAGGAAGGATCAGGATGTCTGGTTTTCGAAATATGTTGACGGGCATTTTACGGAAGCCGAAAATATGGGACCCCCGATAAATAACCGCTCGCATAATTTCCTAATATCGGTGACTCCGGATGGTAACTCGATTCTGCTGGGGAATATCTATAAAAAAACCGCCTCAAATCAGTCCGGAGTATCAAGGAGTTATTTTGACGGGGAGAACTGGAGTTTCCCCGAAAAAATGGATATTAAAAACTTTAAGAATGATGGTTATCACTGTGCCTTTTGCCTTGGCAGCGACGGGAAAACCCTGCTTATGAATATTCTTAATGATGATTGCTATGGCGGGTATGATCTGTTCGTCAGTTTTTTAAAAGACGATGGAACATGGACTGAGCCAAAAAACCTCGGAACAGATATTAACACTGCTGCCGATGAATTTACTCCTTTCTTAGCTTCGGACGGAAAAACCTTATATTTTTCTTCATCAGGTCATCCCGGGCTTGGTAAGAAGGATATTTTCATGACGAAGCGGCTGGATAAAAGCTGGCAGAAGTGGTCGAAGCCGGAGAATCTCGGACCGCCGCTAAGTACGCCGGGCTGGGATGCGTATTTCACTATTCCCGCGTCCGGTGATCATGCGTATTTTGTTTCTACAAAGAACTCCATCGGTAATGAAGATATTTTCCGGCTGGTTCTGCCGGAAGCACTGAAGCCTGAGCCAGTGGTACTTATCTCGGGGCGTGTTCTCAATGCTAAAAATGAGAAACCCTTGAAAGCAAAGATAATCTATGAGATCCTTCCGGAGGGGATTGAAGCAGGGATAGCCCGCTCGAATCCGAAAACGGGCGGATACAAAATAGTTCTCCCCGGCGGGAATAAGTACGGCTTTCTGGCGCGGGCGGATAGTTTTGTAGCGGTAAATCAAAATCTGGACCTGAGGAATATCAAAGAATACAGGGAAGTGAATAAGGATCTTTATCTTGTGCCGATAGAGCACGGGCAGAAAGTGACGATGAATAATATTTTCTTTGAATTTAATGAATATAATCTTTTGAAGGATTCGTACCCGGAATTGAGGCGGGTGGCGAATTTTATGATAAATAATCCTGAGATAAATATCGAGATACGCGGGCATACGGACAGTATCGGCACTGAAGAATATAATATGGAATTGTCGCGCAAAAGAGCGAAGACCGTCGCCGACTTTATCACGAAATACGGGGTGACGGATTCGAGAATAAGCGTAAAAGGTTATGGCGAATCCAAGCCTGTAGCGCCCAACAACAGTGAAGAGAACCGCCGGAAGAACAGACGGGTGGAGTTTGTGATAAATAAGGAGGAGTGAGTAAATAAAAGTATATTAAAGCTTATTCAATCACCACAAACTTCTCAACAAATTTCTCTTTCCCAATCTTTACATGCAGGAAATATACTCCTTGAGATAGATTTTTATCGGGAATATATTTTATTTTTTTAGTTCCATTATTTAAAAAGGCGTTATATGATTTATCTATTTTGATTCCTGTGGAGTTGTAAATTTCCAACTCGATATGCGAAAAGAATTTCCTTGTTATTTCTATGTTAATCTCTTCGCCTGATGAGACGGGATTGGGGTAGATTTTTAAGTCAAATTCTCTATGTTGACTGGAATTATCTTTTATACTTGTTCTTGTAACATATTTTAATATTTTTCCATCATCGCTCGAACAAGCATAAATTGAACTTTTCGATGGTATATGTACATGACTTATGTCAAAAGATAACTGTTCTTGGGCAGAAAAATCACGTTCCCAGGTTTTCCCTCCATTGCTAGTTATCCATATTTTCCAATAGCTACCATATGCAACTCCATTTAAAGAGTCCAAAAAATATATATATCTTAATCCTTTATTAATAGAAGCTAAAGTATCAAGTTGTATATCCCATGATCTCCCACCATTTGTTGTGTGTAGAATTATATCTTTGTATTTTGATGATAGGGGCTCGATTTGATGTTTACCACATGCCCAACCTATATCTTTATTGATAAAGAATATTTTGTTTATTCTTCTTGGTGTTTTATCATACGCAACCCAGGATTTACCATAATCTAAAGATCTTAGGATATAGTCAATATTCTCATCATTTTCTTGCCTATATACTAAAGAAATAATTGAGTTAGAATCCGGAATTGATATATCTTTGAAAGTAGAAGGATAAAGGTTTTGGGGAATATCTATTTCTGGTTCAAACCAAGTTATTCCACTATCTTTTGTTAAAGACAAATCGCGAAGTGAGACAATCCCACCTTTGCCTTCATCGAAAAAATCAATATTGATATTATCTTTATCAGTTTTAAGTTTAAATTTATTCCAAGTATTTAAACCATCTTCAGAACGCCAGTAATAGCCTAAATCACCAATTACGATACATAAATCCGAACTAATATAGTCAACACCATTAACTGAAGGTGGAGTATATATCCAATCAATGGTACTATCTGGGTTATAATGTATTTTAACAGTATCTATTAGAGTTGTATGCCACGTTTCTCCACCGTTAGAAGTATGTCTGTCAAAAGGTGAAATAAGTCCAAGATTTCCAGTTACAATACAATTAATAGAATCAATACAATCAATTCCCATAAAAATTACGGAATAGGGATTTTTTCTACCTTCTCCATATACTCTCACACTATCCAATTCTTTCCAAGTGCCTGATTTTAGGTATTTAGTAGAAAATATCAAAGAAATGATAAGCAACAATATTTTTATTTTCATTTTTGTCCTCTTTTAATTAAAAAAGTTAGGATCAAGTCCAAATTTATGTGTAAAAACGTAAATCTGTATCACGCAACGAGTTCG
>CAZXYS010000020.1:0-58970 GCA_964645005.1 uncultured Hyphomicrobiales bacterium
TTCTAATGCAAAATATAGGGTTATCAAAAACCAAGGGGTAAATAAGAATCCACCGCGCCCTCGCCACGCTAAAGCGTGGTTTCCGCTGGGCTGCAACTGCGCTCGGGCACCCCTCGAAGAGGGGAATTCCGTCAGATGTAACATCTGACGGGACGTTTCGAAGCGAGTTAGCTTTTTTTGCCACAAAAGCAATTTTTGTTTTGTGAATTTGGGTTAAATTATGATGATAGACACAAAAAACGCACCCTCAGGTGCGTTTTAAAATTGATCGTATTTAATAAAGTCTCCGCTTATTTAATTTCCTTATGTATAGTGTGTCTTCTCAAGTAAGGATTATACTTTTTTAACTCGATCCTGTCGGGGGTATTTCTTTTGTTTTTGGTAGTTGAATATCTGGAAGCCGGTTTGCCCTCTTTCTTGGCTTCCGTACATTCCAGCGTTATTATTACCCTTGCTTCTTTCTTTGCCATTTTAAATTCTCCATTCTTTCTGCTAAATTTAACTACAAAAATAAATAATTTTTAAATGATTTTCAATTTTTTTAGAATGTAAACATAACGTATTTTAAAATTTTTCATTGCTAATTAAATTTATTACAGAAGTAATTTATTAAAATTAAAAATAACAAAATAAAATGTTGGATCCGTATATCATAATAATTTCTGCGAGTGTATTGATAGCATTATCGTATGTTTTCGATAAATTCTCCAAAATTGTGAAGGTACCCTCGGTTCTCTTTTTGATCTTTACCGGAATAATTGTTCATTATACTTTTGGTGATTTAGTCCGGGAGTATGAAGCAACAATTATGACTCTTCTGGAATTGTTTGGCATCATTGGATTGATAATGATAGTGCTTGAAGCTGCAGTTGACCTGAAGTTGTCGCGTGAGAAAACCGGATTGATAGGAAAATCACTTGGGATGGCGTTACTGGTATTGATCATTACTTCCGTGGGCATTGCATATATTCTAAAACTTACCCTTAATGAAGGATTTTTCAACAGCCTTGTTTATGCAATACCTCTTTCGGTTGTTAGCAGTGCAGTGCTAATACCCAGCGTGCACTCACTGACTCAGCAAAAGAAGGAATTTATGATATATGAATCAACATTCTCGGATATAGCAGGTATAATGTTTTTCAATTATGTGGTAATTCAGTCGGGAAGGTTTTTCTCTCTTCCAGGATTGGGATCTCTTTTACTAACCATAGTTGTATCTATTGTTGTATCATATTTACTCGTGTTCTTTTTCAGTAAGCTTAGAACCGGAGCCAAGATATTCTTAATGATCGCAATTCTGGCGCTATTATATTCAATCGGGAAGCAGCTGCATCTGTCATCGCTGCTGATAATTCTGATCTTTGGTTTAGTGCTTAACAATTCCAAACTTTTTTTTCGCGGGAAACTTGCCAATAGCGTAAATTTTTACACAATTGATGACATCAGTATAGATTTCAGGATAATTACTTCGGAAAGCGCATTTGTAGTAAGAACCTTCTTTTTTGTTGTATTTGGTATGTCCATAGATCTTTCCGTATTGCTTGATCTACGGGTTGTAGGCATAGGTACTTCAGTGGTTCTGTTCTTATATCTTGTCAGATATGTCAATTTCAAGCTTTTGTTGAAAACTAATGCTTTCCCTGAGATATTTTTAGCACCCCGCGGATTGATAACGATCCTGTTATTCTATTCAATACCGGCAGCTTACATGATCCAGGATTTTAGCATAGGCATATTGTTCTTTGTTATACTGGCAACCAGTGTGGTAATGTCTGCAGCATTGATAATGACTCGTGAAAAAGAACTGGAGGATCTCACACACAGAGAATTTGACGGAATAAATCCTTTCGACCCGGTAGGTCCTTTCTGCGAAATCGATGATAGCTGCCAACCTGGGAATGAACTAAAATATATCGAAAACATAAAGGAATGGCAGAAGAGGGAATAGCTTGTGTATTTATTTGTAATAAGAATTAGGGGTACGAAACATCGCACCCCTAAAAATATAACTCATTGCTTCTTTATAAATGATTTCTTTATGTCAAATTCATCACTTACTATTCTAAGATAATATGCCCCCGGCGCATAGTTTGTCAGGTCTATTTCTCTTTCGTACAGATTGCTGATAAAGATATTCTCTTCCAGCATCATTCGACCGTTTAAATCAAATAATTGCAGGGCGGCATCACCTATCTTATAATCGACTCTTATATTCAATAGATCAGTGGCGGGATTCGGATGTACATCGACCAGATATTCCGTATTTTTCTCCTGCACATGAGTTATATCACCCAGATTGAAAGAATAAAACATACCTCTGCCGAAGTCAGGATCAAATTCCTTAAGGAGTTTATCATTAGCGTCGGTGATACGCAGATAGCCATTGCCCTGATCGGGATATGCCCAGTAGGACAAGCCGAGATTATTTACATCGACCACTTCCATAGTGTAGCAGCCATCCGTAAGTTCCAGCTTTTCTTTATACAAGGTTTGATTTGAGAGATTAGTCCTGCTGATGACTTCATTGCCGGTAATATCTTTCACAACTAAGCTGAAATCCCCGGCTCTCCTGTTAGTTTGCAGGTGAATGGTGATCTTTTGCTCATAAAGATCGGGCATATCAAATTCCCGCGATAAAATATTATTATCAGCGTATATGTCCTGTGTATTATTCGGATCGCTTACTTCAACGGTAAAGATATGCCGTTCATCACCAACCCAGAACTCACTACCCGGTATCGGAAGATCAATGCTTATACTTTCCATAGGTTTAATTTTGGCTTTTTGACCGGGACCGATATCGCCTGTCCAGTGATAAGTCTCCATATCATTGCCGGAGACGCCGTATTTGAATTTAAGCGTTGTGATCGTATCCTTTCCATTATTGCGGACAATGACTTTTGGATTTGAGCAGATAGGGTTCTTCCGAGAGTAGTATTCCCAGTTATTCGGCGCTTTAATGTCATAAACTTCTACATCCATGTCAAAATTCGGCTCGGAATAATGGAAGAGCTGCATTGCAATATGATAGCTGCCGTTACCCATCCCCTGGTTATCAGATGGAACCGGTGTGATGCCATAATCGAGAGTAACGGAATTGCCTTTCACATGATCAGTTATCTCAAAATCATAATCTCTGACGACATCGCCCGGACACCAGCCTTCTCTTGCGCCGGGCCAGGTGCCGCCCTGAGGATAGACAGGATTCAGCGCGCATTCCGTATAAAGAAAGATTTTCCACTTCGCGACCTGTTGATCATTTACATACAGAAAATGATCATTGTCCTTCCACTCGCAGCAGTGAGGAAAGTTACCGTCATCGCTGTGATGCCCGTGGCCGGTCAAGCGTGTTTTCACCTTGAATTGGCTGGCTTCGTGATGCAGCGGTAGAGTTTTTGCCGAGAGGTCTTGATCGCTGTCCAGATTTTTATATTTATAGGAGTTTTTCGGACCCCAGATACGATCAATTTTTTTAACTGTTCTCGGTGGTGTTCCTTTGATAAATACGAATTTTACATCCAATAACTCTTGTTGATTACCTGCCGACATCTCTACTTTACCTTTAAGAAGCGGCGCATAATCAGTAACGTCATATCTCCAGGTAAATCCGTCAGGACCAAGATCAAGATTAATCCCATAAGGTGTTATGAATCTGCCTGTTTCATAAGTTTCCTTGACATCTGTCGGTTCACTCCAATATTGGATTGAATCATTAACAATGGTCTCAGCAGGCTCGACAAAATTAGAGTCAATCTTATTGCCGTCAGGACCATAAGTAAATTCATAGCCTGATTTCCAGGCATAAGATATATTCTTCCTGACAGCCATGTGATCGCCAGCTTCAAATTCCTCAATGGACACCGGTGGATTTGCAATTTTTGTCTCAACCTTTGACGTATCCAAATGACTTTCATATTCTCCCGAATAGAATGTCATTTCCGGAGTAATTTTTTTTATTTTCTTGTCACCTGTTATCTTTGTCGGTGATATCTCATTCCATTGCGGTGTGCCCACCAAGATCCCATCACGACCGTTACCTGATTGATCCGTTAGCACAGTCCCCGAATTTTCATTAAAGTCATAATATGCTAATAAATTTTCAAAAACGGGATGATCGTTATCCGGCGCTTTGTCCATCCAATTCTTGATCGTTTCTTCATCTAAAGCCGAACTCCAGATCCTGACATTGTCTATTCCGCCTTTTAAAGACCAATTATCATTATCCAAACCGGTTATTGTGAAAGGTAAATCTGACATAGGAGTGTTATCGGGAATGGGTGCGCTGAAAAGCATTTTTTCTTGATTGCCGTTAATATAGAGCTTTAGTCTGTCTTCACTATTTTCGGCAGCGCCATTGTATACCATCGCGATATGAGTCCATTCATTTGGGTCAACGGCTCCTTTTGCGAAGCCGTATGTATTTTCGGGATTTCTTATGAAGCTGCGTATTTCACCGTTACCGCCGCATCTTATCGCTATATCAGAACCGACACCCATTATCTTATTATTGTTCTGCCAATTATTAATATTAATCCAGCTTTCCATAGTGAAGGAATCGGTATCTTCGATTTCATCAAAGCTGCCGCAATCCACATAATCATTTGTTCCGTCAAAATCGAGATAACTGTCAGACTTAGCTGAACTCAACAGATTGCCTGAATCAACCGCAGAAAGCAATACTGTTGCTGACGGATCCGTGTTATGAAAACTTATATCGACTATAAGATTCAGAAAGTTCGCCCAGTTGACCGGTTCGATGAAATTGAAAGTGACTTCGCCTGCTTCATCAACTTTTAAATTGTTCTTATAGACAACGGGCAGTTCGGAGTTATCGAATTTAACGTCATCAGTTGAACCGCCGCTTTTCATTCGAATGGTAAAATCCTCCAATTCATAGCCGCCGTTCAGGAAATTTAGCTTTAATCGGTTAATATCGCCGCTTTTCATCCCAATATTTTTAAGATCATCCTTGCTTATAACAATTTGAATTCGGATATTTTTTCCGGTCAATTCGAGTTGATCGCCGCCCTCATTAAGAATATATTCCTCTTCGGAAAACGTATTGTCAATTATACTTGTTATTAAATTCTTGCTATAAGTAGTATAAGTAGTATCATTTGTAATTTTGATCGTATCGGGCTGACTATTACCGATTTTGTAGAGGGGATGTGTAATCAGGTTGGAATCTTTTTCACCTGTTTTGTGATATACTCTGTTATATGTCAGGTAATCCCATTCGCCGCAGCGAAATCTGTCCCGCTGGGTATTATCATCACATTTCAATGTATAATACATCCATATCTTTCTGTAGGTATCATCATTGTCAGGGAATTCAAATGTTGCATTTCGCAGCGTAATATAATCAAAAGTGAATGTCTGAACGACAATTGAATCCTGAGCATTGACAGATTTGATTGAAATAGAAATGATAATAAAAAATATGAATGAGGCTAATAATTTTGTAATATTTTTCATATATTTATCCTTGAAATGATATTGAACTTAACTAATTTAAACAATCAAGATAATAACAAATAACATATTATAAAAATAAAATCAATTTTATATGACTCCCAGAGAAATTTTAAATAAAAGTCTTAATCATGAGGAAACATCAAGGATTCCAATCGACTCCGGTTCCACTGCCGTAACCGGAATGCATGTCAGTTGTGTTGCTGCGTTGAGAGAATATTATGGGTTGGAGAAAATTCCGGTTAAAGTGATCGATCCATACCAGATGCTCGGGGAGGTCGATGAAGAATTAGTTGATTTGCTGGGAATTGACACTGTCGGCGTAAGACCGCGCAACACCATGTTCGGCTTCCCTAACGATCACTGGAAAGAGTGGCGGATGCCTGACGGGCTTGTAGTTCGTGTTGGTGAAAAATTCAACACAACAGTTGACAACAATGGCGATATTCTTATCTATCCGGAAGGTGATACATCCGCACCTCCCAGCGCAAAAATGCCTTCCAACGGCTATTTCTTTGATACTATTATGCGGCAGGAGCCTGTCGATGACGCAAATCTGAAAGTGGAGGACAACCTCGAGGAATTCTCTGATATTTCAGTTGAAGAACTGTCTCACTACGAAAAGGAGGTTGAAAAAGCCTCAAAATCAGGCAGAGCTGTGGTGGCATCTTTCTCTGGGACAGCTTTTGGAGACATAGCGATCGTACCTGCTCCTTTCCTGAAATACCCCAAAGGCATACGAGACATTGAAGAATGGTACATTTCAACAGTTATGCGGCAGGATTTTATTCATAAGATCTTTACCGGGCAATGTAAAATTGCCCTGAGAAATCTTGAAAAAATTTATCAAAGAGTTGGCGATAACATAGACGTAGTATTGACCTGTGGCACGGATTTCGGCACGCAGGATTCGGCATTCTGCTCCGTAGATACTTTTAGGGAACTTTACATGCCTTACTGCATGCAATTGAACAACTGGATACATGAGAACACGAACTGGATGACTATGAAGCACTCCTGTGGCGGGGTAGAGCAATTCATAAATTCATTTATCGAATCAGGATTCGATATTCTTACACCTGTACAATGTTCTGCTGCAGGCATGGAGTCCGAACACCTGAAAAAGACTTACGGCGATAGAATGGTCTTCTGGGGCGGGGGAGTGGACACGCAGAAAACACTTCCCTTCGGAACGAAGCAGGATGTGATCGATGAGGTTCGCAGCCGCTGCGAGATCTTTTCGAAAAACGGGGGCTTCGTATTCAACACCATACACAATATTCAGGCGAGGACGCCTGTAGAGAATATCGTGGCAATGTTCGACACTGTAAGAGAGTTCAACAATGATTAAATTTATTTGACTAATTATGAATGATATTCTACTAAAAATAGCGAAAGCAGTTGAATTTGGCAAAGTAAACAAATCTACTCCATATCCGCCATCGATGAAAGATCAGGATGGAGTTGACGAACTTGTGAAAGCAGCCCTGGAAGAAGGTATTTCGGCAGAGAATATCCTTTCCGACACTCTAATATTTGGAATGAAAAATATAGGGGTGAAATTCCGCGAGAATAAAGTCTTCGTACCGGAAGTACTGATGGCTGCACGTGCAATGACTGCCGGCATGAACCACCTGCGCCCATATTTTCAAAGTGGGGAAGTTCAGCGAAAGGGAACTTTTATAATCGGAACTGTACATGGCGATCTGCATGACATAGGCAAGAAAATTGCAGCAATGATGATCGAAGGTGCCGGATGGGAGGTAATCGATCTTGGCGCAAATGTACCCAACGCCAATTTTATTGAGGCACTTGAAGCAAATCCCTGCAGCATTGTAGGATTATCGGCTCTTCTTACCACGACGATGGTCAACATGGATAAAGCTGTTAAAGAAATTAAGGACAAATTTCCTGGAACAACAATTATGGTTGGCGGTGCACCTGTTAATAAGAGTTTTTGTGATGAGATAGGCGCGGATTTTTATTCACCCGATCCGCATGGTGCTGTGGAATATCTTGAGAATAATTTTTCAAAATAAAAATTGGACTATGAAATTATCGGAAAAAATACAAGAAGGCAAAATTCTGATATCAGACGGAGCATGGGGAACCATGCTGCAGAAAAAAGGTCTTGATCCTGAGAAATGCGCAGAAGAATGGAATATCACACACAGGGATAAAGTGCTTGAATTAGCCTGGGAATACATTTCTGCCGGCGCAGACATAATAAAAACGAACAGCTTCGGAGCAAACCGATGCAAACTTGAAAATTACGGATTGCAGGAGAAAGTCTATGAAATAAATGGCGTTGCAGCGCAAATATCCCGAGAAGCTGCCGGAGCTGATATTTTCGTATTAGGTTCCATCGGACCTACTGGTAAAATTCTCATGACACAAGAAATCTCAGAAACTGAAATGTATAACGCTTTCAAAGAACAAGCTCAAGCACTTGAAGAAGGCGGAGCAAATGCCATTTTGATCGAAACTATGTATGATCTCTCGGAAGCTTTGCTGGCTGTTCAAGCAGCTAAGGATAATACTGATCCGGAAGTAATCTGTACGATGACCTTCGATAGCGCTTTTGGAGGCGATTATTTCAATATGATGGGGGTAATTCCTGAGGCTTTTGCTATGACTCTGGTCGATGCTGAGGTAGATATGATAGGTTCCAATTGCGGGAAGGGTATTGCCGATATGGTTGAAATTGCCCGAAAGATACGATCAAAGGCGAAGAATATCCCTCTGGTTATCCACGCAAACGCAGGTATACCTGTCTACAAGGAAGGGAAAATAATATATCCGGAATCGCCTGAATACATGGCTTCTTTTATTCCTGATCTTATTGATGCCGGTGTTAATATTTTCGGTGGCTGCTGCGGGACTACACCGGAGCATATAAGAGAATTTGCCAGGAAGGTTCATGACAGATGACAATCTTCGAAAAAAAAATCGAAAAATATGATATAACTTTCGATGAAATCGGATTGGATAAGAGCAGAATAATCCGAATCCTGGGTTATGATCGGGGAAAAGAGCCGGAACCTATACCGGGTATCATCGAAAAATTGCTTGAAACTGCTGCCGAGAAATGCGCTTGCTGCGGCGGTTTTTCATTTTGTGATAAAATTGAAACGATAGGGACAAGAAGCATTATTGTTGACGGCACTGGATTCAATACCGGCAAAATCGTTGCGCCACGCCTCAGAAAAGCAGATCACGCCGCTTTTTTCATCTGTACAATCGGAAATGAAATTGATGAGTACATAAATAATGCAACCGACAACAACCTGTTGCTGGAAGGCTATCTCATGGATGTCATAGCTTCCGAACTTGTGGAATCCGCCATGGACAGACTAATGGACATACTTGAACAAAACATGGCTGAAAAAGGTCTATCAATCACCAATCGCTACAGCCCCGGCTACTGCAAATGGGATGTTTCCGAGCAAAGGAAGCTATTTCGTTTTTTCCCGGATAATTTCTGCAGTATCACATTGACTGACATGTCATTCATGAGACCGGTGAAGTCGGTCAGCGGCATCATCGGCATCGGCAAAGATGTCGAGAAACAAGAGTATATCTGTAACGAATGTGATATTGAAGATTGTATATATCGTGAGCGGTATTAATTAATTATTATATCAAGATTTTTTTTATATTATTTATTTGATTATTTTTAATAAAAAAGATATATTGAAAAGCTGTAAGTCGATTTTTCATTAAGGAAAATAACATGAACAAAGTAATATTAGCAGCAGCCCCGATTTTTCTTTTAATTTTCGTATTAAAATTATCAGCCCAGGAAGTGGTGATAAGCGAGTATAAAAATACCAGCCCCACTCCCAATGGCGAATGGATAGAGATGATCGTCATCGATGACAATATTAGTATGAACGGCTACTATCTCATTGACAATAAAGCCTCCAGCGGCGCCCCGGATGAATGGCAGGGCGGGTTGAAGTTCACCGATCACGATCTATGGAAAAATCTCAGGGAAGGTACTATTATTGTTATTAACAGCAGAAGTTCCATTCAGGCTGATGTTGATAAATCCGACGGATACATAGAAGTTGGCGCTCACGATACTGACTTATTTGAGAAGTATTGCATTAATTGTGATCTGTCAGAGTGGGATTTTAAAGCTTTGAGCATTGCTCAAACAGCAGATTTAATTCAAATTAGAGATGCCTCGGGAAGCCATGTTCATTGTCTGGGGCATATACTTAATAATGCAGGTGATTTTGCTTCCCTGCCGGGGAAGAAAATAAGTTATAGCGGTAGTATAGATGCGGGTGAAAGTGTATTTGTCATTCCCGGCGGCGATTTAACTCACTTTGAAAAAGGTTTCGACTCCGGCGGGAATTGGACCGCTAAATCTTCAAGCAATACTAAAGGTTTTCCAAATGACAAGAATGCTGCCGGCACTGACAATTCCGATTATTGGAGGACATTGCGTCAACCCGAATGGGATGACCCTCAAATTACAAAAGCCGGCATATCGGAAACAAGAGTAAACCTGGTATGGAATACTTATGAATCTCCGATGACTTATCAGGGATATCTGGTTATGAGATTCCTTACGTCACAGCTTGCCGGAGTCCGGCATCCCGTTGACGGAGAGATATATTTCAAGGGAGATAATCTTGGCACGGCGGAAGTTATTTATGTTGGTCCGAATATTAGTTATAATGACAATTACGAATTGGAATGTGATTCATCATACACTTATCGTGTCTATGGTTTCAGGTTCGATGCTGATAATAATAATCAGGACAATGACCCAAAAAACGGAAGAGGTAGATCATATAATGAAACAAATTATGCTTCCATCATTGCTAAAAAGTTGGGTCCTCCGAAAGACCTCGAAATAAAAGCCGCAGATGATGATGTTGTTATTTGCGAGGATGAATCAGTTGAATTAAGAGCCGAGTTTACAGGTAATCCGGATAATTTCGAATATCGCTGGAACAGGAATGGTATTCTTGTAGCTGATTTCAATGAAGGTAAAAGCACTCTGATGGTATCTCAGGGCGGAGAATATGAAATTATAATGAGAACAGGCTTTGGCTGTGAACGAAGAGACACAATTACTATTGAAGAAGTGGACAATCCGGATGTTGATATATTCAGGCAGGATGAAACTGAAATAACAAGAGATACTACTTACAGGATCTGTGACGGAGAGTCTGTGCTGCTCAAGACCACCGGCGGAGATAACCGGCAGTGGTACCTCGACGGCAATCCCATTCCGGGAGAAACAACTTTTGAATATACTGCATCGCAGGAAGGTTCATATCGGGTTCTGGCGGACAACCGTGGCAAATGTGTTGATTCAAGTTACATGGTGATAATTGATATCATCGATGTGGATTTCACGGTCGATGCTTCTAAAACTTTCAGCGTTTCTTCAACCGAAAGCTTCGTTGATGAAGACATTATCATTCAAAATAATGCCGATGAGGATTTAGCCTTCAATGCAGGGGATATAACATTCAATCCCGCCGGTGATTATCAGATAATCAATCCGGCAAATCCGCCGTATGTCGTACCTGCCAATGGGCAATTGCCAATGACAATAAGATTTACACCCTCCCAACCCGGAGAAACCAAAGTTACAATGGCTCTCGATGCGCCCTGCGATAATACGGAAGAATCGGAGCTGTTCGGCATCAAGGAGGCCGCAGCTAAGCCATTAACTTCACAGTATTTGAATTACAATCTGGGAACTAAGATTTCCTGCAGGAATATTACACTGGATACTACTATTATTTTGACAAATGAAGGCACCTCGGATGTAGATCTTATGGATGCGATTATTGCACAGCCCTTCCAAATAACTTATCCCGGAGGATTCCCGAAAACCGTTAATCAAAGTGATACCATCCATGTTGATGTCAGCTTTGATTCAAATACTGAGGGTATTTACAATGAACAGCTTGAAGTCTACTATGACGACGGAATTAATATGGATACAGTCACTATCAGTGTCCGCTGCGAAGTTATCACGCCAAAATACGAACTCCAGCAGGACAGAGTGGAATTTGTCCTCGGCGATTGTGACGATTATATTGATACAACTATTAAAGTATTCAACCGCGGGAAAGCTTCCATATCACTGAGGGAGGAAACTTCGCATCCGGCAATGCAAATTATAAGTTTGCCGCCAACAATTCAGCCAGCGGACAGCGGGGCTCTGACTCTTCGCTTCCAGCCTGCAGCGAATGATCTGGACAAGGATCTTTCGGTCACTTTTGCAGAGGATTCCTGCGACATTCAGAAACAATTCGAGTTCCGCGGAACTAAAAATGGCTATCTGTTCAGCCTGTCAGAAACACAGATAGGACCTGATACATTGGTTAGTTGTGACGGCGCTCCGGTAGAAAAAATTTATAACATTGATTTGGAAATAACAGGCGATTCAGACTCAATTCCCAAAATAGAGAATTTCGACTTTACGGGTTCTATACAATCTCAGCTTGCCTTTAATAATATAAGTCCGGGAGAGATATTATCCAAGGGAACAAATCCAATTGAGATAAAATTCACAGGGGCTCCCGATAAAGAATATAGCGGCACGGTAGAACTGGCTTTGGCTCCATGTTCGCGGAAAAAAACAATTGATATAACTGTGGCTGTATACCAGCCGAAAGCAGCTATCAGCGAGACGAATATCGACTTTGGCGCTATTAATGTTTCACAAACTGCCACAGGCTCTTTTGATATTACTAATGATGGAAAGCTTCCGGTAACTGTCAATCAAATATCAGAAATAAATCCGCCCTTTTATATTGATGACAACCAGACGGTCGCCCGACCATTCGATCTGGCGCCTGCTCAGTCGGAGACTATCTATCTTGAATACAATCCCATGCAGGAAGGTACGGATAATTTAACTATATCCGCTGATATTTTATCAAAATCTTGCGACCTCTCCGGCGATGTGGCATTGACCGGTGAAGCCGGCAGCCCGGGGCAAGATCAGGTGTCAGCATGGATGATTACTAAAGCCGCGGCTCCCGGAGATTTTGTCGAATTGCCCATTCGGATAGTCCCGGTAAATGATTTCGATATGTCGGCATCAGACATTACCAGTATCGGCGGCAAAATCACTTATGATGAAAACCTTTTTTACCCTGAGAAAATAACCGGCGGCGAAGGAGTTCCTCAAACTGCCATAGCAAACAGTACCGTAAATATAGTACAGCCGGGAGAAGTTGTTTTTGAAGTAGAAATATCCGATCCGGTGCGGATAACTGAGGGAAATGCATTCAACCTTGGCGGGACCGCTTTATTGGGGGATACCCTTGCTTCTGACATAATTCTTGATTCGTTGTCAATAACAGCGGGTTCCTCGATTGAAGTAAAGGACAAGTACAACGGCAGATTGCTGGTGGACGGTAAATGCCTGTTGAATGAAAGGACTGTGGAGATGTCCGACGGTACCTATCTTTTGCTGAATAGTTCTAATCCGGTAGTCGGTGACGTTGAGCTTGTATTCAAGACAATCGTTGATGATCCCACATCATTGAAAATTTATAATACTATAGGAAGAAAAGTAGCAACTTTGTATAATAAAAATGATCATAAAGCAGGAGTTTATACGGCAGGGATAGTTTCCGGTACACTATCCGGCGGTTTATATTTTGCTGTCTTGCGCTCGGGTAATATTGTCAGGACTCTGAAAATTGTTGTGACTAATTAATCAATCCGGCATTGAGAATAAATAGGGCAATATCTAGCCAAGTTTTTCTTTAATTGAAAATTGATCTGCATCCGGGACGGGAGTTTTCCCCCTGGAGTATCTTTACATTAATTAATATTCTTACATTGAAGGAATTTTTTAGAAAACATTTGCCTTTCTATTAGCTTTATATTATATTTGCTTCTAAATAGTAATAACTACTAACTACAATTCATTTCTAATTAAACTTAATTCAAAATGAATTTTGATAAACTTCGAAATAAACTCGTCGAGCAGAATCTCAAGGTGACCCCGCAGAGATTGGCGGTTCTCGAGGCTATGCATACTCTCGAGGATCACCCGACGGCGGAAAGAGTGATTGAATTTGTTAGGAAAAAGATTCCGAATATATCTGCCGCTGCGGTTTATAATATTCTGGAAGTCTTTGCCAGTAAAGGCATCATCTCGAAAGTAAAGACTGAGAAAGATATAATGCGATACGATATTATTACGGAAACTCATCATCATTTGTATGATGAGAATTCTGAAAAAATCGATGATTACTTCAATGAAGAACTTGATAAAATCCTTAAGGATTATTTCAAGAAGAGAAATATTCCCGGCTTCGAAATTAAAGATATTAGACTTCACATTCATGGTAAATTTAAAAATAAATAGTGTTTTTCAACAAACAGGGAGAAAAATATGAAAAAGAAATTAACATCCGAATCGGGGCGCCCGTATTACGAAAATGAAGACAGCCAGACTGTCGGACCACGCGGTCCGGTATTGCTGCAGGATACGATGCTGCACGAGAAAATGGCGCATTTCAACAGGGAAAGAATACCCGAAAGAGTTGTCCACGCCAATGGTACCGGCGCTTTCGGGACTTTCACTGTGAAAAATGATATTAAGAAGTACAGCCGCGCTAAGATCTTCTCGAAAGTTGGTAATCAATGCAAAGTGTTTATCCGCTTTTCCACAGTCGGCGGTGAAAAAGGCAGCGCCGACACGGAACGCGATCCGCGCGGTTTCGCCATTAAATTCTACACCGAGGACGGCAATTGGGATCTCGTCGGCAATAACACGCCTGTATTTTTCATAAAGGATCCGAAAAAATTTGGCGATTTTATCCATACGCAGAAGCGCGATCCTAAGACGAATCTCAAGAGCGATACTATGATGTGGGATTACTGGAGTTTGAACCCGGAAAGCCTGCACCAGGTGATGATCCTCTTCAGCGACAGGGGCACGCCCTACACCTATCGCAACATGAACGGCTATGGCAGCCATACTTTCTCGCTTATTAATGACAAGAATGAGAGAATTTGGGTGAAATTCCACGTTAAAACCATGCAGGGGATAAAGAATTTCACCGGTCCAGAGGCGGATAAGATGCGCGGCGTCGATCCGGACTGGGCGCAGAGAGATCTGGTCGAAGCCATCGAAAAAGGCGATTATCCGAAATGGGCGCTGAAAATACAGGTGATGACCCACGAGCAGGCTAAGAATTTCAAGTGGAATCCCTTCGATCTTACGAAGATCTGGCCCCATAACGAGTTTCCTCTTATCGATGTAGGCGAGATAGAACTGAATAAGATCCCGGACAACTATTTTGCGGATGTTGAGCAGTCCGCATTTGAGCCGTCGAATCTGGTGGACGGCATCAGCTATTCGTATGATAAGATGCTGCAGGGCAGGCTTTTGTCTTATCCCGATGCCCATAGATACAGGCTCGGCGTAAATTATAACCAGATTCCCGTCAACCGCACCGTCAGCGAGGCTAACCACTACCACAGGGACGGCTTCATGACTGTTGACGGCAACCATGGCGACCAGCCCAACTATGCCCCCAACAGCTTCGATGACATCGAACCTGACGAAAGCTATAAGCTGCCGCAGGAAGAAATGGACGCGCAGATGGCAGCCCATTTCGACAGGAACGAGAATGACGACGATCATTACACGCAGCCGGGCATGCTCTTCCGCGGCGTCATGACTAAAGAAGAGCAGCGGAACACGATCAACAATATTGTCGGCTCGATGAGTAAGATCGCCGGACCGAAGCGCAATGAGATCATCGGCAGGCAGTTGGAGCATTTCTTCAAGGCTGATAATGACCTCGCCAGAGAAGCAGCCAAAGGTCTGGATTTTAAATTTGATAAGTGATTTAATTTTGTAGAGACGGGTCTTAGAGCTGTCTCTACATGCTTGAAATCCGAATATCTCGTTAGAGATAATAAAGAAGGCAAAATGTCATTGCGAGCGAAGCGGAGCAATCTCACTAAGGTCAGGGATTGCTTCGTCGCCCTGCTGAAGCAGGATTTCGCATAACTAAACTTCGCTTTTTGCAATGACTCTTTCATAACTTTGATACATTAAAATGATGATTTTGATTGCATAATTTAGATTAACCTGGATTTTTCATTATATATGTTAATATTTTTGTAATCACTTGCAACAGCAAGCTTTAGCTTGCTGATAGTTAGATGCTTATCAGACCTGTTGCAAAGTGCTAAAGCACTTTGTTGAAGTTGCTTCTGAGTAAAATCAACTTCAATAGTGCAAAATTTGGATCAAATAAACTGCACAATATACCTGCCTGCTACAAACAATATACATATTGCTAAAATGATTTTTATGACTTTTTCGGGGAGGAAGCGCTGGAATTTTGCGCCGAGATACATGCCCAGCAAACCGCCGACGCCGAAAAGCAACCCGAGCAGCCAGTCCGGGGCGATGGGCGTGTGCGGGAAATATACCGCCAGGATCTGGAAGAAGATGACGCCGGCGATGGATGAGACGAGCGTCCCTGCCAGCGCGGCGCCGGATACCGCATAAACGGGGAGCTTGAATATCGCTACGTATATCGGCGCCATTATCGCGCCGCCGCCAATGCCGTATATCCCGCCGACTATTCCTACTATGAAACTTATCGTGAATATTGCGGGTGTCGAGACGCTGTAATTTTGCTCGTTGAATTCGAATTCTATCTTCTCCAGGTTTAGTGACAACGATTTTAATTTGCCAACCTGTTTGGCGCTGCCTGCTTTAGCGTTGCGTTTCTTGAGAATGTCGACGAACAGCCGGACGCCGATGTAAAGCAGGACCAATCCCGCAAAGAACTTGAAATCGGACGGGTCGGGCAGATAAATTATCCTCACCAGCGCGCCGATGAAAACGCCGGGCAGGGTTGCTATAATTACTATCAATACCAGCGGGAATAGCATTCTGCCTTCGCGCCAATAGCGGTAAACGCCGCCGGGGATGCCTGCGATGTTGTAGAGGTGATTTGTGGCGCTGACGGCGGGGCTGGTGAAGCCGAGCACGCTCATCTGGAAAGGCAGCAGCAGGAACGCGCCGGAAACGCCGCCCATCGATGTGAAAAATGATATGATGAATGCCACCAGCGGCGGAATTAGCGGGTGTATTTCAATGTTTGCGGTCTCGAAGAACATTGGTATCCCTTGTTTTGTATTTTTTAACAAATTTACGGAATATTTGCTGTAGTTCCCAAAGGGAGGGGATGTTAGTTGATTTTAATATTTGCGCTGTCTTATATTGTTTTCGCTAATTACTGTCAACATATTTTCAAATTTTAACTTTTTTGATTTAAATAGCTCTATCAAATATTTGCCTGGTTCGTCAGGTAAAAAATTACTGATTCTTAAATATATTACGCCGGCTTGTGGTTTATACCCTTTTTTGAAAATTAACATACCGTAATCTCTGTCAAATGTTAGGATAGTTCGGTTTCCCCTGACAGCTAAGTCGATTACTTCACTATCCGTAATACCCGAAAAGTCTTTTCCGACATACTTGATGTCATATCCTGCATTTGTTAAAATTTTAACGCTGGTTAAAGGAAAATTTTCGTTTGCCAGTAATTTCATTAAATAGATTTTAATGGTTCATTGTATATCATGCCGTCTTCTATTATGTCTTTGATGTAAGCAAATACCGCCTGTAAATTTTCCATTTTTAATCTAGGGTAGTTGTCTAGTATTTGCTGTTCTGTCCAACCGGCTGCCAGTAAATTGATTATATGCTCAACAGATATCCGTGTGCCCTTGATTACCGGCTTCCCTGTTAATATTTTTTCGTTTGTTTCTATGTGTTGTTTCCAATTCATATTGTAATTTAATATTATTTTGATTAAGATGAAAATCTTATTGATTGTTTGTTTCAATTTTCCGATACTATTTTCATAAAACGGTAAACTATTTTAACTATTGGGAGGAATTGGAATGTGGAGGTTAGTTTGAACCGCTGATTTTAACTGATTATTCTGGTTTTCGTGATTTGAAGAGGAAAGTACAACTTTGCGGGAAATTATGCTTGCTAAATTGGAATTTAGCAAGCAGGGCTTTTATGTAGAGCTACTCATCCAATTACGAATTGCGAATGGTGAATTATGAATGAAGAATTACGAATTAATACACCCCCCTTTAATCCCCCTTTTTTAAGGGGGAATAAAAAGGACGCTGGAGGGAGAATGGGATTTAGATAAGTTATTCTTGAGGAAATTAAGTAGTTCTGTTCATTTTTTAATAGCGCTAATTTCCCTTTGTATTAGCATATTACATTAAAAATATGTAATTTGCGTTTAAATATTAAATTTGCTTAATATTAAGCGCAATTATTTAATGTTTACTTATCAGGTATAATTAAAATGGGAACTATTACAATATCAGTGGATATTCCTTCGGATCTGATGGTCGTTCTTAATGAATCCGAGGAGGAGTTGAAATCTCATTTCCAAACAGCTATCGCTATGATGCTATTCCAGGAAGGGAAGTTGACTTTGGGAAAAGCGATTCAGTTTTCAGGATTGTCACGTTTTGAATTTGAGAAAGAATTGGCTAAGTACAAACTACCTCTGCTAGATGCGGATCCTAATGAAGTTATGTCAGATGTGGAAAAAATGAAAGATTTGTGAGAAGTGAAAGTTGTCGTAGCCGATACAGGTGCTCTGATATCATTGGGGCTTGTTGGTAATATTGATTTGATTGGAAAAGTATTCGGTGATTTCTATATTGCTAATGCTGTTTGGGAAGAACTGAAAAATTATGATAATCCTGATTTTGATAAAAATATTCTTCAAGGACTCAAGGATAAGGTTGTTCGCATTAAATCAAGAAATCATCTCTCAGTAATTATGGATTACGGAGAATCTGAATCAGTGATCCTTTATGATGAGCTAAATGCTGACTATTTGCTAATAGAAGATAGTAAGGCTAGAAAGATTGCTGAATCTTTGAACATAAATTGTATTGGAACAATCGGTTTGTTGGTGAAAGCAAAACAAAAAGGTCTTATAAAAGAGCTCAAACCTATTTTCAATGAATGGCTTAGACAAGAAAGATTTTTTTCTAAGAAATTATTAAATGTGATTTTGGTAAAAACGGGTGAAACTGAATTTTAATTACTAATGAGGAATGATGAATTGATACAACCCCCTGAATCCCCTTTTTTTAAGGGGGAATAAGAGTCCACCCCGTCACGCTTCGCGTGCCACCCTTCAAAGAGGGGAATATCGTCAGATGTATCATCTGACGAAGACGGGCTCTTCGCCAAGCGTTGGAATGAGATCTGCCCGTTAGCCTTTAGCCGTTCACCGTTAGCCTATTTCCAAAATTATTAAGTCAGATTATTGAAAAATCTGATAAAAATGTAGTCCGTTTGAATTCTCGATTTTCCCCACAATCCGATTACAGCAATCTCAAACATTTTGTATCTTCTTTAGTTTACATTTAATTTTACATTGCGTTCCAACGCTAGAGCGTTGGAACGAGGATTAAAAGTGTGAATGGGATAGATCGTCAGATGTAAAAAATATCTTGAGTAAATATTATTATTTTTTAATTGTTTTGTATATAAAAAATATATTATTATATTTGCATAAGAGCTGAATAAATAATTTTTACATAATTAGCTAAAATTGTACATTTGGTTTCTTATTATTCTTATAAATTATGGTGATAACATGCAATCCTATTATTACTATTTAATTAGTTTTATTGTAACTTTTTCTTTAATATATACTTATCAGGTTAATGCTGGAGATTCAGATAATCTAAGAAAAAATAATGAAATTCTTAAAACCGAAAAAACGGTGTTAGACAAAAAGGAGATTTACGCCCCCGGTAATGATGGGTGGAAAGAACACCCTGAAATTGTATGGTATAGCTATAATGAAAGCGGATTATTTGACAAGGAACTATATTCATATTATGGTGAAGAGACAGGCTATGATACTACCCGCAGGACAATTCATTCATACTACGAAGATAACAGGAAAAAAGAGATCATGGATGAAATTTTTAAAAATTACAGGTGGCGGAATAATATGAAATTTGAATTTGAATATGATGATATGGAAAATAAGGAAATTAAAACTACAACATATTACAATTCGAATTACTTGCCAAGTCTTAAGGAAAGAATCATACGCAAATATGATAATAATAATAATTTGATTGAAGAAATACGACAAAGTTTGGATAAAGAGGATTCAACATGGAATAATGACTTTAAAGATGTTTTTAAATATGACTCAATACAAAAAATCAGAATAGGAGAATATTACAGATGGGAAAATTCGGGCTGGATTATTATGGTGAAATATATTGATGAATACATATATGATGGAAAGGGACGTATGATTGAATGGCGATGGAGTCGGCTCGATGATAAAGATACCATTCCTGAAGGAAGAAAAAAATATGAATATTTTGATAGTGAAAATAAAAAAATAACTAAGAACCAAGAATTTAAAAAAAATAATTGGATAAATTATGACAGAAAAATACAGGTATTCGACAAGAAAAATAATTTAGTTGAGGAGATTAACCAAGAATGGATAGACGGCGAATGGACAAAAGGTGAAAAAATAAAGTACTATTATAAAAAAATTACAGATGTTGAACGTTACAAAACAGAAGAAAATATTATATTAATTTATCCACAACCTGCCGAAGAAATAATTCATTTTAAATTCTTCGTGAAAGTCGTTAAGCAAACCCGTTTATCTATTCATGATTTGACAGGAAAAGAAAAATTAATCAGAACTATTAATCCTTATGAAATTGTTAAATCTGTTGATATTTCCGGTTTACCGGAAGGTTTTTATTTTCTTAAATTAAATTTAGAAGATCAAACATATACTAAAAAATTTATAATTAAAAGATAGAAGTATAAATACATTTTTATAAATAAAGGTGCTTTATGTCAAAATATATAGCATTAATCGTATTTGCTTTAATGTTTATTTCAAATAACACATTACTAAGTCAAGTTTGGCTGGAAAATTGCGCTCCATGTGAATCAGCTGAGTGGAGTTCAACATTCACTAGAGACGACTATTTCTTCAATATAGATGACCGCGGAGATTGCCATATGGATATTCGATATAGAATAAGATATTATGAAAACTGCCCAGATGGTGGTCCTTCCGGCAAATATTATCATGTTGCAATTACATACTTAAATTGGGATTCAAATTGTTATCCTAATTATACTTTCAGAGAAATGCTAAAAGAAGCAGTTAGAGAGATCTTATATATGGCATATAAAAATGTTGATGGTTTTTGGGACAATGAAACTAATGATCCGCCTGATTTAGGTTATGACTGTGATTCTGATCCTATTAGACTGTTTCTGCCATCTTGTTGGGACATTTTAGAAGGCTTTGATAGAGCTTCTCATTGTTAGCAAGCAGAATGTTGTGATATTACATACAAAACAGATTTAGTAAAACATCACACATATGATACAAATGGAAATTTTAAAAGATGGAGAATAGATGTATGTTATGAAGAAAAAAATAATCCACCGAGTGGCGAATGTACAGAGATGGAATGGGAAGAGTGTGAATTTGTTTGTGATAGTATTGATTTTGATACAGGACCGGATTCAAAGTTAGGTTATTACTATATCATTTCCCCTGACAACATTGATAGTAAGAATATGATTACAGAATTGAGAATAATACCCAATCCTGTTGAAAACTTCTTTAGTATAAAAATATCAAATAAATTTATAGGGAATTATAAAATATTAATTGTAAATAATTTAGGAAAAACAATTAAAACTATAAATGGGAAAAAGGAAAATTATTATGAAAAAATAAAAATAAATGCCGAGAATTATTCCAATGGCATTTATAATATAAAAGTTTTATTAAATAATAATATAATAGGAGATAAATCCTTTATAATTGCAAGATAGTTTTTTAATTTTATAGATGAGTTGCTAATTATATCTTTAGCAACTCATCTATTTTTCAATTATTCATTTCTATTTTCAAACTAACTTTGTATCTATTTTTTTGAAAATCATATCATAATGAATTGATACTTAACGGATATTGCTTAAATCAAGAAATAGCTTTAGCCGTTAGCCTATTTCCAAAATTATTAAGTCAGATTATTGAAAAATCTGATAAAAATGTAGTCCGTTTGAATTCTCGATTTTCCCCACAATCCGATTACAGCAATCTCAAACATTTTGTATCTTCTTTAGTTTACATTTAATTTCACATGCAGTTAATTAAAGGATACGGGTAACAAAGTTCAAAGCCCGTTGAATGTTAACCCGCGTGTTGTTCTTTCTTATTTTGAATGATAATTTACATTATCATATTAATTGTTCTTTTAAAATATATGATTGTAAAATAGATGTTGTTTTTTTAGACGCTGGAGCGTCTGACATTGCATTCCAACGCTGGAGCGTTGGAACGAGGTTAACGGTTAACGTTTTTTGAAGGAAAAGTGGAGCTTTGCGGGAAAAAATGCTTCCCAAATCGGAATTTGGGAAGCAGTCTGCGAGGAACGGAATTTGGGAAGCAGTCTGCGAGAGAAAAGTTTCAGATGTGCCACACCTTGAAGGTGTGACACATCTAAGAATTGAAAACTAATTTAAAACGGATTTATAGGATAAAATAAGAGACCTGCCATGGAAAACAAATCAATTCAGTCTGACATACTTGTGGTGGGCGCCGGTATATCCGGTATCTCGACCGCTCTGGAAGCGGCGGAAACCGGCTATTCCGTTACTCTGATCGAAAAACGACCGTATATCGGCGGCAGAGTTGCCCAGTTGAATCAATATTTTCCGAAATTATGTCCCCCGTCCTGCGGCTTGGAAATAAATGTTCGCAGGATTAAGGAAAATCCTAACATAAAATTGCTTACCCTCGCCGAAGTGAAGTCGATCGAAGGTGAAGCGGGTAATTATAATGTGAAAACGAAAGTGAAACCTCGCTACGTGCGCGAAGAAGCTACGGAATTTCAGCTCGAGAATGCGGCTCAGGATATGACTGTGGAACGCAGCAATGAATATAACTACGGCATGGATAAGACGAAAGTCCTGTATATGCCTTACTCGAATTGCTATCCGCAGAAATATGTTTTCGAGAAAGAAGCCTGCACGCCCGAGCAACTCGATACAATTAAAAATACTTACGGCGATGTACTCGACCTCGATCAGCAGGAAGTTATGTACGATGTCGAAGCTAAAGCGATAGTCTGGGCTGCAGGCTGGGAACCTTATAATGCCGATAAGCTTGAGACGCTCGGCTATAAGGAATATCCCGAAGTCGTGACAAATGTGGAAATGGAGCGGCTCGCTGCACCCAATGGACCTACCGAGGGGAAAATCGTTATTCCCGGATCGGATAAAGAGATAAAAAAGGTGGCATTCGTACAGTGCGCGGGATCGAGGGATGAGACTCATCTGGAATATTGCTCTTCGGTTTGCTGTCTGGCTTCAATGAAGCAGGCGCGCTATATCCGCAAGCAGTACCCCGAAGCTGAAATTCATATATTTTACATAGATTTACGCTCGTACGGTATCTTCGAAGATTTTTACAATGATACTCAGGAAGATGAAAAGATACACTGGCACAGAGGTAAAGTCGCAAAAGTGCTGAAAGATGACAAAGGACGCATGATTGTGGAAGCCGAAGATACTCTTGTTGGCGAATTAAATCAGGCGGCTGTGGATATGGTCGTGCTGGCGACAGGTATGAAGCCCGCTTCGACGAATATCCCCGGCATGAACGGCAATCTTGTTGATAGAAACGGCTTTATCAGAACGGATAAGGCTGACGGGATCATCGGCTGCGGAGTTTGCGCCCGCCCGATAGATGTAGCAGGCTGCGTAAGAGAATCTACTGCGGCTGCAATAAAGGCAATTCACACAATCAAGGGAGCAAAATAAAATGGCTGATGAAAAAAGATTAGGCGTATATATTTGGACAGGCGACGGCATTGCCGAAGGGATAGATTGTAACAAACTCGCCGAAGAACTGCAGGGTCAGGGAAATGTGCAGTTTGTGAAAGTAGTAGATGAATTATTCACTACCAACGGTGTGGATAATGTGAGAAAAGATATTGCCGATAATGAGCTTACGGGCGTCGTTATCGGCGGCAGTTCCCCGCGATTTCATACGGAGCTGTTCCAATTTGATTCGAATGTGATGGTGGACAGGGTAAGCCTGCGCGAAGGTGTTGCCTGGACGCATGAGCCCAATGATCGGCATACGCAGGACATGGCTCTTGACTATATGAAAATGGGAATTGCCAAATTGAATACGACCGAACCGCCGGAACCGGAGATAGTGGATATAAATGATTCGATAATGGTTGTAGGCGGCGGCGTTGCGGGAATGAATGCGGCGCTGTCATCGGCGAAGGCGGGGTATTCGGTTGTGCTCGTTGAGAAAGAAAAAGAACTTGGCGGATATTTCAATAAATTATATAAAATTACCCCCCGGACAGATCCGTATTACGAACTGGAACCGAATACATGCGAGGGACTTATTTCGGAAGTATATGCGGATCCGAATATCAGCGTGTTCACTAACACCACAGTTAAGCGGACATCCGGCGCACCGGGTATGTTTAATGTAACGGCGCAGAACGGAAACGGCAAGGTACAATTTCAGGTAGGATCGATAGTACAGGCGACGGGCTGGAAAGTATACGACCCCCATAAACTCGGACATCTTGGGTATGGCAAATATCAGAATGTCATAACCAATATCGAGATGGAAGAGCGAGCAAAGCAAGATAATATAACGCGCCCGTCGGACGGTAAGAAGGTAGATAGCGTAGTGTTTATTCAGTGCGCCGGATCCCGCGATAAGGATCATCTGCCGTATTGTTCGGGATTTTGCTGCATGACCTCGCTGAAACAGGCGATGTATGTCCGCGAGAAATACCCCGATGCAGCTATCTATATTGTTTATAAAGATATACGGACGCCCGCCCAGTACGAGCATTTCTATAAGAGAGTGCAATCGGAAGATAATATCTTCCTGACAAAAGGCGAAATTGCCGGTATGGAAGAGGGCGAGAACGGAAAAGTCAGAGTTGACGCGGATGACACGCTGATCGGCGAGCAGATAAGCATTGATGCCGATCTGGTGGTTTTAGCGACAGGTATGCAGCCCACGACGTTGGTAGAGGAAAATGGTCATCCCGGCGGCGAAGAATTTACAGCGGAAGAAGGTCAGCAGGAAGAGCAGGCGCAGGAACAGCCGCAGGAAGCTCAAGCCGAAGAAGGTGAAGAAAAAGAAATGAGCGCTGCCGCCGGTGCAGAAGCTGGCGCAAAGATCCTTAATCTTGCTTATCGGCAGGGGACGGACCTGCCGACGCTGCGCTACGGATTTCCGGATTCGCACTATATATGCTTTCCTTATGAAACGAGAAGAACGGGAGTATACGCGGCGGGGACGGTTCGTGCGCCGATGGATATGACAACTGCGACGAATGATGCGCTGGGCGCTTCACTTAAGGCGATCCAGGCGATAGAAAATATTAAGGAAGGTAAGGCGGTGCATCCGCGATCGGGCGATACTTCGTTCCCGGATTTCTTCCTGCAAAGATGTACGCAGTGTAAACGCTGTACGGAAGAATGTCCTTTCGGAACGCTGGATGAGGACGTCAAGGGGACGCCTCTGCCGAACCTTACACGCTGCCGACGCTGCGGTATTTGTATGGGCGCGTGTCCTGAGAGGATAATTAACTTTAAGAATTATTCGATCCGGATGGTCTCTAATATGATCAAGTCGATTTATGTGCCGACGGAAGAGGAAGACGGCGAAGCTACCCCGAGGATGCTCGCTTTCATGTGTGAAAATGACGCATATCCGTCGCTGGATACAATTGCGCGGAAGCGAATCAAGTATTCGCCGAACTTAAGGGTGATACCTGTGCGCTGCCTCGGTTCAGTGAATACAAGCTGGATAGCGGACGCGTTGTCGGCTGGTTTCGACGGGGTTATCCTGTTTGGCTGCGTATTCGGCGATGATTATCAGTGTCACTTTATCCGCGGCAGCGAGCTGGCAAACAAGAGAATGGAAAATGTGCAGGAAAAACTGAAGCAGCTCGTTCTTGAACCCGAAAGAGTGGAATTGCACATGCTCGCCATCGACGAGTACCACAAGCTGCCGGATATACTGAATAATTTCGCGAAAACTATCGAAGAAGTCGGACCGAATCCGTATAAAGAGATGTAATGCTTTAGTCTCTCTTGGTTTGAAGGGATACTAAAAGTTGATTTTTTAGTCTAAGTTAATTACATTAAATTATATGTAAATTATTAACAAAAATATAAATTGGGTATGATTTCCCAGCAAGACATATTAAATATACTGAAAAATTATAAAGATGAATTTATACGGAATTTTAAGATAAATTCAATCGGATTGTTTGGTTCCTACGCTCGAAATGAGCAGGAAGAAGAGAGCGATATTGATCTGATCGTCGAATTTCAGGAAGGACGCTTAATTACGATAATTTCTTCAATCTCGTTGATTATTTGGAAGGAATCTTTAATTGTAAAGTCGATGTGATCCCAAAACATTCAATCAGACCTGAATTGAAGAAACATATTTTTCCGGAGATAAAACTTGTTTAGATGAATATAGATATTAAGAAAATAGTAGATAATACATCAGGAGATATTTATGGCAACAAGAGAAGAACTTGAGCCGCGCGAAGCTGAATGCTCTTCCGCCGCCGATTATGTGAAGCTGGCGAAGGAAGCGCTGCAGGATCCCAAAGATGAAGCCTACGCGAAGGAACTGCTCGACACCGCTTATGGCGATGCGCAATTCCCCAAGGATTATGCTATGATCGGGGAAGTTTATGCGACTGAGTTGAATGACAAGGATAACGCCGAAGAGATGTACGAGGAAGCCGAAGATGCCTGCTTCGAGGCGATGGAAATTGCTTTTGTGGGACACAGCATAGCGAAAGGGCTCGGCGATAAGGAAAAAGCAAAGGAATTGTTGGAAAGCGCCGCTGATGCGGCAAGTAATATTTCGGAATTCCTTACGATTTCCAATTATGTGCAGGAAGATATCGGCGATGAAGAGCTTGCAAAGCAGCTTTTGAGCAAGGTCGAAGAGCAGTGTAAGACTTTCGATGATTATAAGAATCTGGCGAAGCAGTTGGTCGAGGACAGCGACGATAAGGAAACTGCAAAAGCGTTTTTCAAGAAGGCTGAGAATAAGATTGACGGCGTCGAGGAATATGTCGAATACGCCGAGGCTATCCATGAGATATTTCAGGATAAGGACTGGGTAGAGGAAGTTCTCGAGGAAGTCGAGGATGAGGCGCAGTTCACCAAGGAATTTACGGCTATGGCTCGCTGCTACAAGAATTACTGCGGCGACAGCGACAAAGCCAAGGAACTTATGGAGCAGGCAAAGGATTTCGCCATGTCCGGCGAAGAGAATATAGATCTCGCCAAAGGAATGTGGGAACTATTGCAGGATAAGGAAGGCGCCGCCGAAGCTTACGAGAAAGGCTTGAGCGACGTTACCGATAAAGAGCAGTTGCTCTCGCTGGCGAAGAATATCTCTGCAGACATGGGCGATAAGGAATTAGCCAAGAAATTCTACGCTAAAGCCGAAGAAAAAATGACCGGCGCCAAGGATCTGACCGGGCTGGCTCAGGCGGTCATTGATGACCTTCAGGATAAAGACTACGCGCTGGAAATCTATAAGCGCGCCGAAGGTAATGTCGAAGAGCCGCGCGAGTTAATTATTCTCGCGGCGGATGTGGTTGATAGACTCGGCGATAAGGAATATGCAAAGCAGATATATCAGAAGGCTTTTAAATTCATCGAGAAATTCCAGGTATACATTGAGTTGACAGACAGTGTGGGCGACAAGCTCGATGATAGGGAGTTTATCAAAGAAATTCTCGAGAAAGCTGATAGTATTGCCGAAAGCAGCCCTGACTTGCTGACCATTACCGAAAAAATTATCGAGAAGCTCGACGATAAGGATTTCGCGGCGAAAGTTCTGGAAAGGGCGGAAGAATCCGTCACCAGCACCGACGAGATGAAGAAGGTCGTCGAAGCTGTCAAGAAGCACTATCCCGACAATCAGGACTGGAATACCCGTGTCGATGAGAAGCTGAAAAAACGCGAGGAAAATCAGGATACTTACAACGAATTCCAAAAACGCGAAGAAAAAGCAAACACTTCGAAAGCTCTCTTGCAGCTAATTGATGATATTATGGCTGAGCTTGACGACAAGTATTACGCTAAGAAATTGTACGGCGTGACGCTTGAAATGCTGGATAATCAGCCCTTCGACTTTGAGAAATATCGCAGGGTGGCTGCGTCGATCGTGAAGCATCTCGGCGATAATGAGTGGGTGCGTAAGATTTACGATAATCTTGTAAAGAATCGTATTCAGTTTGTGTTCGATCTGTCAGAGCTTTGTGAGAGCGTTTTGGAAGATGTTGACGATAAGGAATTTGCTAAGACTCTGGTTTCAAAATATATTGAGGATTTCGAGAAGAAGGTTGATGCGAAAGAAGTCAGGACTTCTTACGATTATACCAAGCTGGCTCTTATTGCTTACGACGTGCTCGGCGATACAGATAGAGCCGTGAAGCTGCTCGATAAGGCGGAACAGTTGTCGCCCGATTTCCTCGGGAAAGCCTACATCGGCAATCTGGCGATGAAATTCGGGCAGAATGACAAAGGCAGCTCTCTTTATAAAGCTGCCGCTGATGAATGCCAGACCGGCAAGGATTATTACGAGCTGGTCGAGCGCCTGAAGGCTCTGCAGGTTGACAAGAGCGTCATCAAAGAGCTATACGCCAATGGAGTAAACCAACTCAAAGATCCTATGGAAAAGCTGACCTGGGCTGAAGGTATAATAGATCTGTTCGATGATAAAAAGTGGGCTCGGGGAGTTTATAACTACTTGAAGAATCAATTCAAAACTTATGAAGAAAAAGACAGATTTGAAGCAAGTAAAAAGCATAAGCTGGAGGAGCAATACTGGTGATAAGATAGCATTTAGCTAATATATTTAATTAAAATACTATTACCCCTTATTTCTTTTGTGTTATTTACAGAAATAAGGGGTTAATTTAACCCAGATTTTTCATTAAATATGTACATTTATTTGTAATCTTTTGCAACAGCATGCTTTAGCTTGCTGATGATTCGAAGTTTTTCACATCCTTTGCAAAGTGCTAAAGCACTTTGTTGCTAATACTAACAAGCAAATTCAACTTTTCTTTTTCCATTACAATTATCCCGCCTTCGGGATTGACTAGAAAAGCCTTGGGTACACCGGTAACCTCCAAGTTATCGAATATTTCAGCGTCAAAGCCGGGTCCTCCATAGGCATGCATCCAGGGCATATTCCATTTGCCTTCGCGAAATTTGATAACATTTTTGGGACTCGAATCAAGTGCAATACTAAAGATTGTAAAATTCTTGTCTTTGAACTTTATATATGCATTATGCAGATGTTTCATTTCCATGATGCAGGGACCGCACCAAGTCCCCCAGACATCAATAAGTACATATTTTCCCTTTAGCATATCAGTGGATATGGAATCATCCTGGTCGTCGATGTTCATTAGTTTGAATTGCGGCAGCTGCTTGCCTTTGACAATTTTTTTATTTGGTGAGTGTTCTCTCTTAGCATTTCTTGCATATCTTGTATCATAATAGTTTTCCTGAAGCATATTATAATACTTCCTGCCATTAGTGCTGTCAGGCTTTCTGTAGTAATAATTGATGGCTTTAGATAATAGACTTGCTTTTACGTTGCCGTCAATATTGCTTGAGATTATTTTTTTGAAATAGTCTGATTTATCTGGTTCCTCTACGAAAGCAATTAACCAGAACAGATCATAATGATTTGTCAGCCAAAAGTCCGATTTCGGTGGAATTAGATTCAAAACATATTTGAATATCTCAGGATTGGTTTCATCCTTTAATTTATTAGACTGTCCGAATGAAGCAATACTCTGGTATTCAAGAGCAGCTTTAATCTTCGAACTTTCACTACCGGCTTCGTCAAATACTTTTTCAATTTCAGAAATTTTGGCTGTTTTCAGGCTATCCAGTTTATCATATATTTTCTTCTGCATATACAAACTGTAATCCATATAGAATTTATTCTTGATTTTATTTAGTTTTTCAACAATTTCGATATATTCTTTTGTGTTAGTATCTCTAAACTTCACATAGCTTTCCGTCTTTTTATTCGGAAACACCGAAGGATCAAATTCAATCCTCACTTTTTCTTTATCAGTTACTATAAAACCGCGGTAATCGCCGCCGCCGTCATATTTATATCCGTCCTGCATGGTGCCATTTACGCTTCTATCCATCTGTCTGCGCCCTGAACCTCTTTTCGCAAAACCTAAAATCTGATAAAACAATGTATCATCGTCATTCTTTACTTCAGCATAATACTTGCCATTATCTTGTTTCAATTGTTTGCCCGAGTCAAAATTATAATCATTGAAATCTCCTGTCACTTTGAGGGCTGTGTCAGAGTCATCAAATATATTCGGCGATAATTTCACATCCACGATGATGTCCTTATCATCAAATTTTATCAGGTTTACTTCTTCGGATTGATAATTGATTCCGGTAAACTCCAGCTTTAATGAGCCGCTGTGGTTAACTGTCAGCTCAAATTTTCCATTTTTATTAACTTCGAAAGATTTTGTATCCCCATCATAGGAAACATGAACATGCGCCAATTCAATAGGTTTACCGTCATGACCAGTCAATGTGCCTGTAATTTTTGTTTCTAATGCCTGAAGTTGACATACCGCAGAAATTTAAATGACCGAGACGCTGATGAAAAGTACAATTCGCATAACTCCCTACTAAAAGGTAATATTATATAAAATACTTTTTTTGATTTTGCTTATTTTAACTTTTATGATAGCAAAATTTAATTATTTATACAAGTATTCAGAATTAAAATATGTTATTATGTAAGCTTGACACATTTTTTTATTTCTGAAAAAATTTCAAGCGCTTAATTTATTGTAATATACACCAGCATTTATATTTTTATTTAAAAAAACCATTTTTTTCCTAACCATCCCTAAGCTTATCCAAAAGCTCATTCAACTTATCCGCCTCATCCTGCGAGAGCTTCCTTAGCAGGTCGAGCCAGTTTTCTTCCTCATTTTCGATTTTATCGATGAGGTCTTTGCCCTTGGATGTGATTTTCACTTTGGCTTTGCGCCGGTCGTTGGGATCGATGACGCGCTCGAGGTAATCCTTTTCGCGAAGACGCTCGACCAAGCGGGATGTATCGGAATGCTTCTCGGGCATGCAATGCCGCAGTTCATTGATTGTCGCAGAGTTCGGGTGATAACCCTTCAAAATTCTCAGAATGTTGAATTGATTGGTGGTTATTCCGAACTTACTTAACTTGCGGTAGTAGATGTCGTTTATCCAGCCAAAAGCGTAAACAAGATTAGCGCTCAGCCTGTGATACGGGCATTCGAAGTCTCTTTTTAGTTCTTGTTCTAAAGGCATTTTATAACTTTATTTATTACAAAATTTATTTATACTAGGGCTGGTATTTAGCCCAGCCCTAGTATAATATTAACATTAACTAAAAGCAAGTTTTATGATTTATCTGTCTGCTTTGCTAATTCTACATCAATGTCAAGCTTAACTTCTTTGCCTACAACAAGTTTACCGGAATCAAGGTTTTTGCTCCATTTCAATCCGAAATCGAAGCGGTTCAACGTACCAGTAATCTTGAAACCGGCTTTAGTGTTGCCCATTGGATCCTCGACGGTTCCATTGTGAACAACATCCAGGATTATACGCTTCGTCGTACCTCTGATAGTAAGGTCGCCAACAAGCTGGTATTTATTGCCTGAAAGCTTCCTGAATGAAGTACTCTCGAATTCCATCTTTGGATGCTTTTTAGCGTTGAAAAAGTCATCGCTCTTCAGGTGGTTGTCACGTTTCTCGATTCCTGTATTTATGCTGTTGATGTTGGCAGTGAAGCTGACTTTTGCGCCGGAAAAGTCTTCGCCGTCAGTCTTGATAGTACCGTCGTATTCCGTAAATTTGCCTGTGACGGTCGATATTACCATGTGCTTGACTTTAAAACCAATTCCCGTATGCGCTTTGTCGAATTTCCACTCGGTTGCAAATGTTTGCGTTGCTGCAATCAATAGCACTATTAATGCTGCTTTTAGAAATTTCATCGAATCCTCCTTTTAATTTATTAATAAAAATGAATTTGCTATAGAAAAATTATATTCGCATGTTATAACGTTAGATGTTATAACATATTTTATAAAAATTTTGTTTAACTAAAAATTATTTTAGACAAGCATTCAGATTGTGGAGTTGAGAACGGTCTTGTGGTATTTAGTTTTTTAAAACCGATATTTCATCAGTGCCGGTAAAAATCTTTGAAAGTCATTGCGAACAAAGCCAGGCAATATTAAAGAAGTTAGGGATTTTTTGTTGCTTCGCTCCTCGTAATGACCTTTCGTATATATGTTCCGCAAAATTGTGGTTTTTTAATGCAAAAAATACCATCTAACACTTGTTAATAGTCAACTATCAATAGTGGAAAAATTTTGTAAGATGTAAAATTTTACGGGACATTCTAAAAATGTTCGGTGTTTTGTAACACAGATGCAATTTTGTTTTTTGAATCCGGGTAAATGTTATACATTTGTTTGTCAATAAAGTCCAATTTTTGAAAATATTTTGTAAACGAAATGTGTTAGGTGATAGCAAAATTTGTAGGAATTTTGCTTATTATTGACATTAATAAAAAATTGGTAAAAAAAATGTTGAATAACGCATGAATACAAGTGTTTTCATTGTTTGTGAGGCTATAGTGAAATTTACACCTGCCTAATCATTGATATATTTTTCACAATTAGCTAAAGCTAATAAAACTATTCGGTTAAACTTCACAACACTACGTTTACATAAATTCGTAATAAATTGCAATTGCCTATTCAAGTCTATATTATTGCAGTCAGAAATTAAATTTAATGGTATTTACACCACACTTTTCAGGAGGATAATATGGCAAAATCACAGTTAATTACCCCTCATGGCAGCGACGAACTAATTGAACTGCTGCTAACAGGGGCTGAGCTTGAAGAAGAAAAGAAGAAAGCGCAGACTTTGCCAAAACTTAATCTGTCAAGCCGCGAAACCGGCGATTTAATTATGATGGGTATTGGCGGTTTCACTCCTCTAACCGGATTTATGGGTCATGACGACTGGAAGAGCGTCAGCGAGGAGATGAAAATGCCGAGCAAAGACGGCTTATTCTGGCCTATTCCCGTAACGTTCTCTACCGACAAGGAAAACGCCGACAAATTGAATATCGGCGATGAAGTAGCCCTCTACTCGGAGGAATATGACGAGATCATGGCTACTATGAAGGTAGAAGAGAAATACCAGATCGACAAAGAACTGGAATGCAAAAATGTTTATAACACAACCGAGATCGAACACCCCGGCGTAAAAATGGTTATGGATCAGAAAGAATATAACATTGCCGGTCCGGTCAAGGTACTTTCCGAAGGTCCTTATCCGACGGAATTCGCAGGTATCTATCAAAGACCCCGCGAAGCGAGAAAAGCTTTCGAAGAGCAGGGCTGGAAGAAAATCGCAGCGTTGCAGCTTCGCAATCCGATGCACCGCAGCCACGAATATCTGGCGAAGATAGCGGTTGAAGTTTCCGACGGCTTGTATATCCATCAGTTAGTTGGCAAACTGAAGCCGGGCGATATTCCCGCAGGTGTACGCGTAAAGTGTATCAACACGCTGGTTGACAACTATTTCGTAAAAGATAAGGTAATGACCGGCGGCTATCCTCTGGATATGCGCTATGCAGGTCCGAGAGAAGCCTTGCTTCATGCGTTATTCCGTCAGAACTTCGGCTGTACTCACATGATCATTGGCCGCGACCACGCAGGCGTTGGAAATTATTACGGCGCATTCGACGCCCAGGATATTTTCGATGAGTTGTGGGACGGCGCCCTGAAATGCGAACCGCTGAAGCTTGACTGGACATTTTACTGCTACAAGTGCGACGGTATGGCTTCGATGAAGACCTGTCCGCACTCGAAGGAAGACAGGCTGCTTCTTAGCGGTACGATGCTGCGTAAGAGCCTTTCGGAAGGCAAAGAAGTTCCAAAAGAATTCAGCCGTCCTGAAGTTCTCGAGATCCTCAGCGAATATTATGCAGGATTGAAGGACAAAGTTGAAGTTAAGCTTCACAGAGGAGCGACGGGTGAATAAAGTAGTCAGCCAATTTAGGAAAGGCAAATGATTAAATATCATATTCAAATAATTGACAAATTAATTCAAAGTTCCAAAATTTAATAGGAGAACTAATATGCCGAGCTATGTAATTACAGAAAAATGCGACGGGTGCAAGGCACTCGACAAGACAGCTTGCCAGTATATTTGTCCGAACGATCTAATGGTTCTGGACAAAGAATCAATGAAGGCTTATAACAACGAACCGGAAATGTGCTGGGAATGCTATAACTGCGTAAAGATCTGCCCTCAGCAGGCAATGGAAGTACGCGGTTATGCAGACTTTATGCCTCTCGGCGCGCAGGTAACGCCGATGAGAAGTCCCGACTCGATTATGTGGACTATAAAATTCCGCAACGGGACGTTGAAACGCTTCAAGTTCCCGATCCGGACAACACCGGAAGGTTCTGCAGTACCGAATGGCGGTTGGGACGTTTGCAAAGACGAAGATATCTCAAGCCCGTATCTCTACACGGAACCGGACTCTTTGCAGGTGGATCTGTTTACCAAGTAAATTGAAAATTAATAATTAAAAAATAGTAAAAGGAGATTTCTTATGGCTAATTTCGAAACTGTAGAAGTCAACACCGATTTTCTTATTATCGGTGGTGGAATGTCCTCATGCGGGACTGCAGTAGAAGCCGCATACTGGGCAAAGAAGCACAATCTTAAAGTCACGATGGTAGACAAAGCTGCCGTCGATCGTTCCGGTGCAGTCGCAATGGGGCTGTCCGCTATTAACCAGTATATCGACCTGAAAAGCGGTAACAACACCGTAAAAGACTATGTTGATTACGTTCGTAACGACCTCATGGGTATCACCCGCGAAGACCTCGTTGCAAATATTGCACGTCACGTTGACGGTTCTGTTCACCTGTTCGAAAAATGGGGACTGCCGATCTGGAAAGACGAAGAAGGCAATTACGTGCACGAGGGTCGCTGGCAGCTCATGATCAACGGCGAATCATACAAAGTTATCGTTGCCGAAGCAGCAAAGAACGCTCTTGGTATCGACAATATCTATGAAAGAGTATTTATCGTAGATCCTCTGATGGACGGCGACAAAGTATCCGGCGCAGTCGGATTCAGCATCCGCGAGAACAAATTCTACGTCTTTAAAGCTAAAGCCGTTTATATCGGCGCTGGCGGCGCGGTACACGTGTTCAAACCCCGCTCATCCGGCGAAGGTCTCGGACGCGCATGGTATCCGCCCTGGAATTCAGGTTCTTCAGCATACTTTACTATCAAAGCAGGCGCAGAGATGACCTGCCAGGAAGTACGCTTTATTCCTGTACGTTTCAAAGACGCATACGGACCTGTCGGCGCATGGTTCCTGCTGTTCAAATCGAGAGCTATCTCGGCATCAGGCGGCGAATACATGGTCGAAAGAAGACCCGAGCTCGAAAACTGGCTGCCTTACGGCAAAGTAAAACCAATGCCCGCAAACCTGCGTAACTGGCTTGGTATGATGGATACAATGGACGGCTTAGGTCCCGTATATATGAAGACAGAAGAAGCTATCCAGAAGATCGCCGACGAATACAAAGACGATCCTAAAGGATACAAGAAGAAGATGAAAGAACTCGAATCAGAAGCATGGGAAGACTTCCTCGATATGACCATTTCCCAGGCTCTGTTGTGGGCATCCACAGACGTATTCCCCGAAGAGGAGCCGTCAGAGATCGCAGCGGCAGAACCATACTTCATCGGCTCGCACTCAGGCGCTTCCGGTGCATGGGTATCAGGTCCGAAAGACCTCGCACCCGACGAGTACTTCTGGGGCTATCCGAACATGACCACAGTAAAAGGTCTGTTCGCAGCGGGTGACGCTTCCGGCGCATCCAGCCACAAGTTCTCATCAGGTTCACACGCTGAAGGTCGTATCGCAGGCAAGGGCGCGATTGAATACATCGTGAAAGAAGACCCGAGCCTCAGCTACGACGACAACAAGATCAATGAACTGAAAGAAAGGATCCTCAAACCAATGGATCTGTTCGAACAGCACAAAGCTGAATCGACAGACCCGAACATCAACCCGAATTACATTCGTCCGAAGATGTTCATGTTCCGTCTGCAGAAGATTATGGACGAATACGCAGGCGGCGTATCCGCTCAGTTCAAGACAAACAAACACCAGCTCGAAAAAGGTATGGGGCTTCTCGGCTTCCTGAAGGAAGACGCCGAAAAACTGGCTGCAGAAGATCTGCACGAACTTATGAGAGTATGGGAAAACGTACACAGAATGTGGCAGGCTGAAGCTCATGTCCGCACGATCCTGCATCGTGAAGAAACACGCTGGCCAGGTTATTACTTCCGCGCCGACACGCCGAAGATCGATAACGACAACTGGCTGAAGTTTGTCAACCTGACTTATGACGAAAAAGAAGACAAATGGGATGTCTTTACAAAAGAAGTTCTCAAAGTCTTTGAATAATTCTTATTTCTCCGGTTCCGGGGTTTATAACCCCGGACACCGGAGATACATTTTAATTATTGTTTATGATTAATGTTAATACAAATAGAAGGATACTGCATGAAGAGAAATATAAAATTCAGTTACGGTATATTAATAATTCAGCCGCAATTGAATTTTGTATTTTAAATCCCAGTAGATATATTATGAGGCACAGAATAAGTAATTTCTTTAAACAAATCAAAAGGTGATAAAATGATGCCTGATAATGAAAACAGAAAAATTGGGGTTTACTGGGATTTTGAGAATATCCATGCGGTTCTTTGTGATTCTCATTACCATCAGCCGAATTGGTACGGCGGATATACTATCAAGAAGTATCCTGACGGCGAGCCAATAATCAATGAGATGGGCGATACGGTAAGGCATTACAATCGCTGGAAACATCAGGAGGAGATAATTAACATTACTGCTATAATGGATTATATCGGAAGTTTGGGAACTATCAGTATAAATAAAGCTTATAGTAACTGGAGTAATTTCGCTTCATACAGCGCTTCATTAAATAAGTATTCTTTCGATTTGATCCAGTTGTTTTCGAAAGGCAGTAATGCAAAAAACGGCGCCGATATAAGGATGGCTATTGATATTATTGAAGATATGAACAGGTATTCGCATCTGGATACAATTGTTATCATTGGCTGCGACAGCGATTATCTTTCAATAGGACAGAAAATTCATCAGGCAGGCAAGGTTTTAATAGGAATTGGCGTTAAGGACAGAACTAATGTGAACTGGATTCATGCCTGTAACGAGTTTAGGTATTATTCCTCACTTCTAAAAATGACCGGCGCGGAAAAAGAAGATGAGGAAGAAGAAATCTCAGTTGATGAAATCGAGCATGCGAGAAATCTGGTTACCAAGTCAATAAAGTCAATTTCTACTCTCGTTGAGCGGGATTATTTAACGGGCAGCGAGCTTAAAAATAAAATGCTGCAGCTTGATCCCTCGTTCAATCATACGAATTATGATTGTGACAAATTTGTGGATTTTCTATATAAATTTCCGGAGCTGTTGAGTGTTGATTCACTGGCTCACGGCGACATCAGAGTAATACCAAACATTAGTTCCAAAAAATCAAATATAATGATTAAGGATGAAACCAGAATCAGAGTTATGAATAACTATGCAACAGCCTTGTTGAAGGGCGGTATAAAAATGGTACATCCCAAAATTTTGAGAAAATCCGTAAATCTGGCATTTCATAATATTCTGATAGACAGGAATTTTCACCGTCTTGATGATTTTACTATAAATTTACTTGAAATGACTGAAGCAAACTCAGTTATATATTCTTCAGGTTTAAATGTTAAGAAAGAGGATATATCCGAAGTCGTTAATCTTTTGTTATCGGCAGGTATTATTTATCATGAAAAATTCTATGATGACGATGGTAATGTTACGATTAACATTAAAATAAAAGAGAATATGTATTCTGTGAAGCATATTTTTAATTTGATATATTCGAAGATAATTACAACAATCATTAATTACTATAATGATAAAATTGATTTCGAAGCGCTATATGAATTTCTCTACGGGGATACCCAATATTATAGCGAAGAATTCCATAATATACTCGATAAATTAGGTCTGGATTTCGAAAAATAAAAAGGTAATATAAATGGAAAAAGTAACATGTAAATATTGCGGAAAAGAAATGGATAAGGTGCTTATGCCGCCCGAATCCGACTGGCAGGTAGAATACTTCATGATCTGCATGAACGACGATTGCCCTTACTACGTTAGAGGCTGGAACTGGATGAAAGAACAATTCAAAGTGAATGCATCATATAGAAATAAATATAATCCCGAAGACGGAACCTTGATGCCGATACCGGTGAAATCCCCAGACGACATGAAAGACTGGGTAGTCAAAAAATTCGAAGAAACTGAGGAGGGTCGGCATGAGTAAAAGAAGCGAAATGGGACAGCAGATATTGAAAGACTATCCGCGGATGAAGGCAACCGACAAATTCCAGTTTGCCTGCCATCCCGGCATAAGCTGCTTCAATCAGTGCTGCAACGACGTAAATATTTTTCTGACGCCTTATGATATAATAAGGTTAAAGAACAGGCTTGGTATTTCTTCAAGTGAATTTCTGAAAAAATATACCATTATTCCGCTGGATGAGAATCTGAAGCATCCGGTGGTAATGCTGAGAATGGATGATGACTCGTTGAACTGCAAGCTCGTTTCCGACGAAGGATGTACCGTTTACGAAGACCGCCCCTGGTCATGCAGGATGTTCCCGGTCGGGCTGGCATCGCCGGATGATAGCGGCGAAGGCGGCGACGAAGAATTTTACTTCCTTCTGAAAGAAGACGTTTGTAAAGGCTTCGAAGAGGGAAAAGAATGGACAGTGCAGGAATGGATGGACGATCAGGAAGTTCATGATTACATCGAACTCGGCGATATGTTCAAAGAAATTTCAATGCATAAAAGATTCCAAAGCAGCAAACCAATGCAGCCCGTGAAGCTCGAAATGTTCTATACGGTCTGCTATGATATAGATAAATTCCGTGATCTGGTCTTCAACAGCACATTTTTGAAAAGATTCAACGTGCCGAAAGATCAGCGGGAAAAAATGAAGAATGACGATGTCGAACTGCTGAAATTCGGATTCCGCTTTTTGCGATTCAGCCTGTTTGGCGAGGCGGACGCTATGGATCTGGATGAGAAATATGAGCAAAAAATTAAGGCATCGGCATAAAAGTAAAACCTTATGTAATTGAAAATTAAGGGATGATAAATTGAGTGAAAAGCAAAAAACAAATGGTCAGAGGAAATTAGTAGGCGCCGATCTTGAGTTCATCCGCTATCTAAGAGATAACGGCGGCGATACACTGAAGAAGTGCTATCAGTGCGCAACATGCTCGGTAGCCTGCTCGCTTTCGCCGAAGGAATACGCTTTTCCCCGCAAGGAGATGATCCAGGCAAGCTGGGGAATGAAGGAGAAATTAATTGCAGATCCGGATATATGGCTTTGCCACGGCTGCATGGATTGCAGTCAGCAGTGCCCGCGCGGCGCTCGCCCGGCGGATCTGATGGCGGCTATAAGAAATTACATTTACAGAACGTACGCAGTACCCAAATTCATGGGCAAAGCGCTTGCAGAGCCTAAATCTCTGCCGTATTTGCTGTTGCTGCCTTTTGTGATAATTTTCATTCTTGTGATGATAACACAGGACTGGAATCTCGGTAATATCGACTGGTCACTGCATCAGTTCAAGTATGCAGAGTTCTTAGCCCATGGACCGATTGAAGCTCTGTTCATTACGGGCAATGTGTTGATATTTGCGCTTGCTTATGCAGGATTCCGGCGATATTGGAATGATCTCTCAAGCAATTACGGAAAGCCGCCGGGCGATAAAAATTTCCTGAAATCTGCATGGGAAGTTCTATGGGAGTTCATGGTACATAAGAACTTCAGTAAATGTCCAACGAATTCAAATCGCCATATCGGGCACATGTTCGTATTTTACGGATTTTTGGGCGCCCTGATAGCGACGGCGATTGTAGTTATAGATATTTTCGGACACGGGCTCGGCTTACTGCCGGAGTTCCTGCCCGAACACATGAATTTGCCTTTCCACATGCTGGGGGGCATTGATCTGACGAGCTGGAATCAGCAGGTCGAACTGTACGGATTGATAACGAAACTGATCGGTTTGACAGGCGGCTTTCTGCTAATAATCGGTGGATTGATGTTGATAATTAAGCGCCAGCAGACTCTAGCAAGAGAAGGCAAATCAACGTACGGCGATATGTTGTTTCTGTGGATATTGTGGGGCGTTGCAACTACGGGAGTTGCTCTGGTATTTTTAAGGATTGGTGAGCTTCCGCCGGTTGCATACCCGATGTACTTTATCCACATGGTAATGGTTTATTTCCTGCTGTGGTATATGCCATATTCCAAATTTGCGCACATGATCTACAGATTCATCGGTTTGACGTTCTTGAAGATGCACGGCAGGGAAAATAAACCGCAAATATTTGTAAAAACATAAATTTAAGTTACTAGAAGTAACAATTTTGTGATCTAATCAATAAACGTAAGGAGCAAAAATGGCTGAAGAAAAGAAGCATTATGAAACCCCAATGTTAAACGAACTGGAAAAAGGGGAATGGCCAAGTTTTGTGGAAGAGATAAGGTTGGCTGCTGAAGACAACCTTATGTCCAATGACCTGTTAGGATTGCTCGAGCAGTCGTATAATGAATGTATCGGACACTGGAAACACGGCGGTATAGTAGGCGTTATGGGATACGGCGGCGGTGTTATCGGTCGTTATACCGATATACCCGAACAATACCCGAATATCTCTCACTTCCACACAATGCGTATAAATATGCCGTCAGGCTGGTTCTATACATCCGAAGCATTGAATAAAATATGCGACATCTGGGACGAGCATGGTTCCGGTTTGACTAACATGCACGGTTCCACAGGCGACATTGTCCTGCTGGGAACGGTAACGGATGAATTAGAGCCTACATTCCAGGCTCTGGCTAAAGAAGGATTTGATATCGGCGGTTCCGGATCGGACGTACGTACGCCGAGCTGCTGCTGCGGTATGGCTCGCTGTGAATGGTCTTGCTACGATACGATGGGATTGACCCATTATATTACTCAGAAATACCAGGATGAGATTCACCGTCCGGCATTCCCGTACAAATTCAAATTCAAGATGGCTGGCTGTCCGAATGACTGCGTAGCTTCGGTAGCGCGTGCAGATATGTCTATTATAGGCACTTGGCGCGATGATATAAAAATTGACCAGGATATGGTAAAAGAATATACCAACAATGGTATTAATCTTGTAAAAGATGTCATCAACAAATGCCCGGCAAGATGTATGGACTGGGACGGCGATAAACTGGATATCGACAACAGCAGTTGTGTCCATTGTATGCACTGCATTAACGCAATGCCCAAAGCTCTGGCACCGGGCGATGATCGCGGCGCAGTTATTATGCTCGGATCAAAAGCGCCTATCATTGAAGGCGCGATGCTTTCATCAGTGATGATCCCGTTTTACAAGATTGAAGAACCTTATGACGATCTCGAATTATGGGATTTGGTTGATGAGATCTGGGACTTGTGGTGCGAAGAAGGTAAAGCACGCGAACGCGTTGGCGAATTTATCCAGCGTGTCGGAATGGGCAATTTCCTAGACGCTGTCGGGCTTGAGCCTACACCCGAGATGGTTGCTCATCCGCGTGATAATCCTTACATCTTCTACGAAGGATATTTCGAAGAAGAAGAGGAAGAAGAAGAGGATGAAGGATAAAAGATCTATGAAAAAATAATTAACAAAAAAATTATTCTTTAATAAAAAAGGAAAGAAAAAATGGCTGTAGACAAAAAACAAAGAATTACCGACATAGGTCCGCCGCATTTTGAGCAATTTTTACCGCCGGTCATAAAAAAGAATTACGGCAAATGGAAGTACCATGAAAACCCAAGAGGCGGTGTGTTAATTCACGTGGCAGACAGCGGCGATAAATTATACACTGTACGCGCAGGTACACCAAGACTACTTAGCACAAAGAAGATCAGGATGTTTACTGCTTTAGCAGACAAATATTGTGACGGATACCTTAGATTTACATCCCGTCATAATATTGAATTCCTGACTACAAAGGAAGAGAACGTTGATCCGTTAATAGAAGAACTTGAAAAACTGGGGCACCCCGTAGGTGGTACCGGCAATTCGATATCGAGTATTGTCCATACGCAGGGCTGGGTGCACTGTCACTCGGCAGCAACCGATGCATCCGGTATCGTAAAATCCGTAATGGACGATGTTATCGACCATTACAAGAACATGAACCTGCCGGCAAAGATCCGCATCGCCCTGGCATGCTGCCTGAACATGTGCGGCGCTGTACACTGTTCTGATATTGCTATACTTGGCGTTCATACACGTCCGCCTGAAGTACATCACGATATTTTGAACAAGCAGTGCGAAATCCCCGGTGTCGTGGCTTCATGTCCGACGGCGGCTATCAAACCGACAAAGGTCGATGGCAATCCGTCTGTTGAAGTCAATGAAGAACTGTGTATGTACTGTGCAAACTGCTACACGGTTTGCCCGGCAATGCCTCTGAATAATCCGGACACCGACGGTATCTCTATCTGGGTTGGCGGCAAGGTATCGAATGCAAGACATGAACCGATGTTCTCGAAGCTTGCTATTCCGTTTATACCGAACAATCCGCCCAGATGGCCCGAAGTTGTCAATGCTGTAAGAAACATAATCGATGTATGGAGAGCCGAAGCACAGAAGTTCGAGAGAATCGGCGAATGGATCGAAAGAATCGGCTGGCCCAAGTTCTTCGAAAAAACAGGAATTGAATTCCGTAAAGAACATATCGATGACTTTAAACACGCCGGACTTACTTACAAACGTTCGGCACACCTAACGTACTAATATAAACAGGAGGCTATTATGGCTGATTTAGCTCCAGTAGAAGAAGTAGCTGACGCAATGTATAAAATGGTTAAAGATACACAGGGCATGAAGAAATGGAAACCAATGGACCTTCACAAAGCTTGTGAAGAGATGTTTGGCGAAAGATTCCACAAACGCAAGAATGGTAAAGAAGCCATCAAGCTGTTGGTTGACGAAGGACGGCTCGTGTATACTTACTTCGGGGGAAGTTACCTCGAGGTACCACATAAAGAAGGCGCTTCTAACGACTAATGTGATTTAATCTCTCTTCCCGCTCAGGCGGGGAGAGAGACAATTTAAAAGGTTCTTAATATGAGTAATTACCCGAGAATAGTGATTGCCGGATTGGGCGGTGATTCCGGCAAGACAATACTGGCTTGCGGTCTTCTCGCGCACTTCCGCGAGAAAGAATATTCGATAGCGCCCTTCAAGAAGGGACCCGACTACATCGATCCCGCATGGCTCAGGTTGTCCGCCCGTACGACTGTGCGCAACCTTGACACATACTTAATGGGTGAGGAAACAGTAGCGCAGTCTTTCAAAACTCATGCCTATGGGAAAGATATATCCATAATCGAAGGAAACAGGGGACTTTACGACGGATTTGACGCAAAAGGCACCCACAGCACCGCTGCACTCGCTAAAATCATTGACGCGCCGGTAATCTTGATAATAAATGCGAGAAAAGTTACCCGCACGCTTGCGGCTATTGTTTTAGGGTGCAAGGAACTGGATAAAGATGTAAATATAGCGGGTATAGTGCTTAACCAGGTAGCGGGTAAACGACATGCGAAAATTGCCAGGGAATCTATTGAACAGATAGCCGGTATTCCCGTGATAGGCATACTTCCGAAGCACGGCGAGACAGATATCATGCCCTCGCGTCATCTGGGTTTAATAACGCCCGATGAGTACAAAAAGGCAGAGGAAGGAATAGAAAAAGCCAAAAATTTAATTCAACAACACGTTGATATACAAAAATTGTTAAATATTGCTAATAGCAGTTCAGATTTACAATTTAAACCGGATAATAAATTCTTAAATAAAGAGAAAGGCATTAAGATAGGATACTTTAGGGATGAAGCTTTTAATTTCTATTATCCCGAAAATCTTGAAGCGCTGGAGAAAGAAGGCGCGGAATTAATAAGAATATCATCGGTGAAAGATAAGAATTTACCTGAAATAGATTGTTTATACATCGGAGGCGGCTTCCCGGAGACCAATATTGAAGCGCTATCGGAAAACAGAGAGATGATGGAATCGATAAGGGAAGCCGTTGAAAACGGAATGCCTGTGTATGCTGAATGCGGCGGATTGATCTACCTGAGCCGTTCCCTCGAACATGAGGGGCGTTCTTATCCGTTAACCGGAATATTTCCGGTTGATATTAAAATGGATAAGAAACCCCAAGGGCATGGCTACACAGAGGTTACGGTCGACAAGGAAAACCCGTTCTTTGAAAAAGGAACCCGGCTGAAAGGTCATGAATTTCACTACACAGGAATAAATCAAATGAACGGCAGCGCAAAATGCTGCCTGAAAGTTATCCGGGGCAGCGGCGCTTACAATAAACGGGACGGATTGATCTACCGCAATGCATTTGCGAGTTACCTGCATTTGCATGCGCTTTCATGCTCGGATTGGGCGAAAAGAATGATTCAGCAGGCGTATAATTTTCATAATAGAGTATAATTTTTATAATAGAATAAATAAATAAATTTTAAAAACATTTTAAGGGGTCGAACATGGCTACACAGAAAGAAGATATTCAGAATTTAGTAGATCTGATGAAAAAATGGCAGAAAGTAGAAGATGATTCTGTTGCAAGTACAACTGAAATAATGAAAAAAACTGATAATCCGCTGGTTAAGATAATCATGGAAATTATTCGCCAGGATTCCGCCATGCACAGAAGAGTGCAGCAGTTGATCGTCGATCACTTCGAAAATAAGGCGATTACATTATCCCCGGACGAACTGGTAGATTTCTGGGATATGGTCGAAGAACACGACGAAATCGAAAAGAAAACTATCAACATGGCGAAAGAAGCGCTGGAAAAAACGAAATCACCATTGGCACAGTATCTCTTGAAGTATTTGCTCACTGACGAGCAAAAACACGACGAGCTGCTTGCGGAAATGGAAAGGATCAAAAAAGGTATGGCACCTTACGGCGGATTCTAAAATGACAAACAAATTTTGATTGTTAATTGTTTGTTCAATATTACGAAAACGAGAGGAGAAGATAGAATTGGGCTTAATGAAGAAGAAAAAGAAACCGCTGCGCACAAGAGGCGCAGGAGCTTCCAGCGGCGGCGGTAAAGGCGCGCAGGAAACCCCATACAGACCTGTGCAAAAGGAGAAGACACCGCCCTGCATGGTCGGTTGTCCGAACGGTACAAAAATACGCGAAATTATAAGAGCTATTGCGGAAACCGAAGACAGGGAACGTTCCTACGACGATTCATATAAAATTGCATATGATCTTTTGATGGAAAGAAATCCGTTCCCGGCATCCTGCGGACGCGTTTGCCCGCATCCGTGCGAAGGTGAATGCAATAGGCAGAATAAATCCGGCGAAGGCGAAGGTTCCGTCGCTATCAACAGCATCGAGCGATTCATCGGCGACTGGGCGATAGAGAACAACCTTCCCGTCGATAAGCTGAGCGATGAAACTTACGAGGAAAAAATCGCCATCATCGGCGCCGGACCTGCCGGCTTATCAGCAGCATACCAGCTTGCTAGGCAGGGCTATCAGAACATTAATGTTTACGAAGCCTTCAGCAAGGGCGGCGGTATGATGAGATACGGTATCCCCGATTATCGTCTGCCGCCGGAAGTTCTCGATGCCGAGATTAATAGAATCGAGAAACTTGGCGTGAATATCCATTACAACACGATGATCGGCAAGGATATCCCTTACGAGAAGCTGCAAGAAGAAAACGACGCTATCTTTGTCGGAATCGGCGCTCACAAGGGCAAATCTTTGCGCCTTGAGCATGAAGACGCACCGAATGTCTGGACGGGGACACTGTTCCTGAACCAGGTAAATTCCGACAATCTGCCCGACGTAGGCGATAAAGTACTCGTAGTCGGCGGCGGAGACACTGCCATCGACGCAGCCCGCGTATCGAAGCGTCTCGGCGCAGACGTAACAGTCGTCTATCGCCGTACCCGCAATGAAATGCCGGCAATCGAGGAAGAGATCGTAGGCGCGGAAGAAGAAGGTATTAACTTTTACTTTTTAGCGGCGCCGAATGAACTCATAGTCGATGATAGCAGCGGCAACATAGTGAAAATGAAATGCGAAAAGATGGAACTCGGCGAACCGGACGATTCCGGCAGAAGGCGCCCCGTTCCTACTGGTGAATACTTCGAACTGGATTGCACAACTGTTATACCTGCTATCAGCCAGGAACCGGATTTTGATAATCTGGAAAATCTTCACGAAGGCAAAGACTGGGTCAAAGCAGACGACGGCTTCAAGACGCCGCTGGAGAAGACTTATGCAGGCGGCGACGCTTTGGATCTTGGTCTTGTGACTATTGCTATCTTCCAGGGACGTAAAGCTGCGGATACTATACATAATAACTTCCGCGGAATTCAGCCCGAACCGGAAGAAGAAAGACCGGTCGTAACACAAGAGCAGATTGTATATAGTTACTATACCGAGAAAGCAAGGCACGAAGCTCTGAAAATTCCGCCCGACGAGAGATTGAAATCACTCGAAAAGGAGATTTCATGCACTCTGACGGCTGAGGAAGTAAACGACGAAGCCCTTCGCTGCATGAGCTGCGGAAGCTGCTTCGATTGCGGCACTTGCTGGAGCCTCTGCCAGGATCAGGTATTCGTAAAACCTCCGACAAAGCAGTTCCAGCCTTACAAGATGAAACTCGATCTATGTAAGGGCTGCATGAAATGCGCTGAAAACTGCCCCTGCGGTTTCATAGAAATGCAGGATCCGGCAACAGGTGAATTCGCGAAAATCGAAAGAGTAGAATAAAATTGGATAAGGACTTGTTCCTCAAGTATCTGTGACTACAATGATCATAGATTGATTAAAAGTTAAATTCATTAATGTACAACAAAAACAGGGAAATAAAATGGCTACATTTGAATGGAATGACGTCAAGATCGAAGTCGACGAAGACGGCTTTATGCAGAATCCCGAAGAATGGAACGAGAAAATAGCTCAGGCATTAGCATCCACCGAAGACGTGGACGAGCTGACAGAAGATCACTGGAAAGTTGTCAACTACCTGAGAGATTACTATCAGAAATACGGTATTGCACCGATGATTCGTAAGCTTTGCAAGGAAACTGGCTTTTCACTGAAGCAAATTTACGAATTGTTCCCGTCAGGTCCTGCAAAGGGTGCATGTAAAGTAGCTGGCTTGGCAAAACCGACAGGTTGTGTCTAATTTGCCAGGCTGATAATTTCCTATGGCATTTAAAATTTCATAGGAAAGAATTCATTGTCAACCCGCCCGTGAATTATGATCCGTTTGGATTATAATTCGGGCGGAAACGATGAAGATTAACGGCTGCTTTTATGACTAAAGCAGCTTTTTTTTGAAATTCTTTTTATTTGAGTATAACGAAATATTAAAGTTTTTTTAATCAATAAAATTTATTATGTTAACCATTACATCGTTAACATAATTCATATACCTGATTAATCAGGCTAAAGAATTATGGTAAAAGAATTTATAACATTCCGCTGAGTTCATCATGGCACAATCAACCGTCGAAAGAATAAAATCCGACTTTTTTGAAATGGTTCCTTTCAGCGTTGCCTTAATAGACAAGAATTATGAGATTCTCGAAGCAAACCAAAATTTCGAGGACTATTTCGGCGAATGGGAAGGAAAGAAATGCTACGAAGCGTGCAAGGACAGCCGCTTCATCTGCGATAACTGCAAGCTCAAGAATGTCTTCAAATCCGGTGAAGTCACTTTCTCAGAGGAGACCGGCAGAGATAAAGACGGAAATCCGGTATATTACAACGTGCATTTCGTCCCGATTAAAAATGAAGATGACGAGGTTACCCATGTAGTCGAAATGTCGATGAACATGACAGAATCCTCGAAATGGCAGCGCGAATACAGCATTTTATTCGAAAGGGTACCATGCTATATTACCATCATTGACAAAAATTTTAAAATACTTCGCGCAAACCAAAAATACAGGGATACTTTCGGCGATCCGGTCGGCAAATCATGCTTCCAGGTATATAAGAACAGGCGCGTGCCCTGCAAAAACTGCCCGGCTCTGGTGACTTTTAAGGAAGGGATAGAATATTCATCCCGGGAGACAGGCATTAGCAGAACCGGCGAAGAGATAGATTACGTCGTGAACACCGCACCCCTCGCTTATGATGAAAACGGCGAAGTGCAGCTCGCCATTGAGATATGCACAGATATTACAGAGATCAATGAATTGGAGGAACAAATTCGCCAAGCGCATGAATTTTATTCTACATTGATACAGAATTCGCCAGACGCTATTGTTGCCATAGATACTCATGGTAGAACGCAGATATTTAATCCCGCTGCAAGAGAACTTTTCGATTGGAAATACAGCAGAAAGCCCGGATCAACGAAAATCAAGGAAATGCTTCCTGAAGTGTTTTTTGCAGAAGCAAAAGATAATCAACTCATTGCAAAGTTAAATGAGACTAAAATTAAAACTGCAAGCGGAGAAGAAGTTCCTATTATGTTAAATGCCGTCAAATTGGAGAGTAAAAAGAATGATATGGGAAGAGTCGCTTGCATGCAGGACTTACGACCTATAAAGGCATTGGAAAAACAATCTCTCGAAACCGGAAGAAGAAGTAGTTTCGGTATTCCTGGTGAGGGGGTGACGACAAAGATAAGAGAGACTATATCCCAGCTTTATAAAGAAATCAATGCTGTCGAGAAATCAAAAAATAATGGCAATGAAAACGAATGGGAGAATATTAAATCCAACTTTGAGAACTCTCTGTCAGGATTGGAAGAAATTGCCCAACTTACCGAGCCTTGCACTCCTGATTTAAAGATAATCAGCCCCAGAGATTTAATTGAACAGGTAGTTGAAAATCTTACAACTCAGGCAAAAGAGAAAAATGTGATTCTTGCAGCAGAATCCGCACCAAATATTAAGTCAGCTTTAATCGATCCCAAGTCGATGAAAACAAGTTTATCCACTATTCTGGAATTGCTTATTGAATCAGCAGCAAATGACAAAAAGAAAAAAATTGTTGTAATAAAATATTCGGATTTCAATAACGAACTCGTTTTCGAGATAACCTATGACAATATCCAATTCCCTGAAAATAAGATAGACGAACTGCCATTATTAAAAGCCCGTAAAATTATAAGCGAGCACGGGGGCAAATTTGTTCATACGGAAAACTTTATGCGAATTACCCTGGACCGGCATCGGTTGGATATGATCGCAGAAGAGATATATCAGGTAAAATAAATCGGCTGGGAGATTATAGTATCAGAACTTCTATCAAAGAAGAATAAATTTCATTTCTCTTTTTGTCAAATTTTCCTTCGGAAGTAAAGATAAAATCTTTTTTCTTAGTATATACTTTTATAACCAATTTTTTGGATTGAAATATTTGATCCAATTCCTCAAATGTCAATTCGGAAGTAGTTCGCAGATGATATTCATCATTATCTTTTTCAAGAAATAGTTTCGATAAATTCTTGCCCTTAATGGAAGCCGAATCAGTTTCAAATATGATACTATCCGGGTTCGCAGCGGGAGATTCGGAGATAATCGAAAAATTAGTGGTTACATCCGATTTCGTATTACCCAGATCCCTGAAAGTAAAATCGATCTTAAATTTCGAATCGTCTTGTTCCAACTCTATTGGTCTAATAAAATACTGAGTTTTGTTTTCCCCAACATAAAAAGTTTCATAGAGTTCTTTCCCGCCTTTCGAAGCTCTTGGATTGAAACCGACGCATGAGCTAAGAAGTGAAATTGAAATAACAATGGATAAAATATTAATCAAATTTGATGTTGTTTTGTATGCAGGCATTTTCAAAGCTGTCTTCTATTATTTGCTTATCTTTTGAGGATTGAAAAATTATGTATTTAACGTTTGGATTTGTAATACTGATAAAAGTAGAATTAATATAGTAACTGCCTTTTTGGTAAAAAATACTCTTTATATTTTTTTCTTCATCGGAATCTTTTGAGAGAATTGAGACCTCGTCATCATTGCTAATACTATTTAAAATTTCATTATAATCAGCATTTACCACTATCCCTGCGAATATTTCGGTTTTCTGAGTAGTGAAATAACTGCTTGCCGGAATTTGGAAGCCGTTATGATAATTAAACAATGAATCATAATGCTTAACAATATCTTCGGTTAGTTCTACCTTTTCAATTTGTCCGTTATTTTGGGACAATTTAAGTCCGGGTCCAATAATATGGTATTTATTTTCAGATTTACCGCAAGATAATAGCGCAAAAATTAAACTTATGGCTATAAAATAATACTTCATACTTGATTTGATAATTATTTACAAAAAAGGGGATGCCTGATTGACACCCCCTTATATTAAATTATTCACCAGTAACAATAGTGGTGTAAGTAGTATAGAGATTAAAAACATTGAATTGTTTGATATCTACCGTGGAAATCTTGGTGATACCACCGTTTTTGGCTGCGGTTCTGATACTTGCATCAGCATCGAAGTAAAACACCCCCAAGTAAATCACTGCGGTTGATTCGCCGACTTTAGAGCCGACAGAATTACTGGTAGCCGTTACCGGAAATGTAATTGAGCATGAAGCAAGAATCAAACTCGTAATGAGAGCGGTTGCGAAAATCATTAATTTTTTCATATAGCAACTCCTGATTATGTTAAAAAAAACTATTAGGTATATCCCCGAGAAATATTATTTTGCATAAGACTAAAATATATCTTTATGAAGTAGAAAAGTCTATGTAATTATGAAGTTATTTATCCCCCCGAGAAATTTTAATATTTACTTTAATAATGTATGAAATTTAAGAAATCCGTGCGAGAAACAAAAATGATTTTTTTCATTTTTTGCAAAATGCTCAGGTTAAATAATTTAAATGATAAATCACTTATTAACCTGAATCCTCAGATTAGTTTATGTAGAATGAGATTGTAAGGTCAATACTCGATCTACCAAGTAAGATCTTTGTGGTTGAAGGAAGATCATTTTCCTGGGTATCCCCATTCTTAGTTTCCTCTGTTCCGCTTTCAGTTGTGAAGCCTAATCCGTATTCTGCAGAAATACTCACGTTTTCCCATGGGAACCATTCAGCACCAAAGAAGCCGCCTATCCCGAACCCCAGCATAGAAGTAGTTGTTTCGCTATTGGCTCCTTCGTCTGTTTCACTTGTCAGACTAAGAAGAATTTCACCTCCGACATATCCTGCAACAGTTCTATTGTTGGCGAGATTGACTCTGACACCGGGCGCAAAATCCAATTTAAAGCTTGAATTTGTAAATTCATCATCGCCGGAATAAGAAGTCTTGCTGGTTTGATTAACTCCTATAGCAGTTCTCAGTGCAAAATTCTCGGCTACAAAAATCTGAAATCCTGCACCGCCATTGTATTCACCGGCACCGAGATTGTTCAATCCCTGCAAAGTGAACATTAAAGCTGTATTGCCCGATTGATTTCTTACCTTTGTTTCGGTGACATCTTTCTGCGCATAGGCAAATCCGACAGTCATGCAAAAAACAATAGCGACCATAATTAATTTTTTCATAAAAAATCTCCTATAATATTGTTGATAAAAAATTGAATAACGGTATAAACCGATGTTTTTGTTTGCTATATATGTTTTTAATGATTGAATCGCTGTTTTAAATCAGTTTTAATAATAATATTTAAAATTAAGCAATATCTTATAGATTATAAAACAAATTATTACAAAATTATAAATTTATTATTAATTACCGAGATTTATATCCGCTTCAATACCTGTTCTGATCCAGCGTCCGGGCCTCCGGATATTTGCAAGGTCATTATATCTGACATCAAATAAATTTGAAGCTTCAACATAAAACAACAAAAATTTCCATTCTGCGAATAAACGCAGGTCGGATAAAAACACCGGCTCGTAAGGTGTCTCTTTGTCCTTTTCATAGTCACGATATGTACCGGCGCGATCCTGAAAGTTGAATTTGACATCGGCGCCAATGAGATCTTTATACAACAATGTCCCGCCGAATATCATCTTATACCTCAGATAATCCATAGCATAATATGATAGGAAACCGCTGCTGTTTTTTGCCAGATGTGTATATGTATAGCTTAATTTCAGATGTTTTATGGATAAATTCCAACCGGAAATAATATCTATGGTGGTAAACATCTTTGCTGATATTTGAAAGCCATTGCCATTTATTTCCGTTATATTCCTCGGGCTCCACTCCACGCTGTCCGGCGAGCCTTCCGGCTTCACCCAGTCAATAACATTTTTGCCTTCCCTTCTGAACACGGATATATTCACAGCAGCTTCTTTGGTCATGAATTTGAATCCTGTTTCAAACGACAATGATTCTTCAGGTTTCAGATCAGGATTACCAATATTTGCGGGACCGTCATAATACAGATCGGTATAGGTCGGAAGGCGCAGAGAGCGATTCACGGTGCCGAACAATTTAAATTTGTCAGTTAACTTATAGCTGATATCCAGTCCAGGATAGAACGCCAGATCGAAATCCGTATTATTATTTATAAGCAATCCCGCTGACAATGACAAATTGTCCCAGGAGACAGAGTGTTCCCCATATATGCTCACATTTGTTCGGGAAGCGGTTTTCGTGAACTGCCCTGCCGGTTCGCCAGGCACATCTTCGGTTTCATCCATATCTTCGCCCAGAACATTGCTTAGAATATTTTCCGAGCGAATTTCGGCGCCGAGCGCGGAAACGCCCGCTGACCAATCATAGCTTAAATTAGCCAGTCCGCCGAAAACATCCGTTAGATGATAGTTATGTCCTGTATACCAATCGGCAGGATCGCTGCGAAACAGTTCGAATCTATCCTGATGACGCCGCCAGTAAGCCGAAGACCTGAAGCGCAATTGTTCTCCGGTGTGAAATTTGGCGCTGGCGAAGGAAGTTTTGGTCTGCTCAAATTGATTGGGATAGACGGGCGTATAAAAGCTGTTGGCTCCAAACTGCTTGTTTGTAAAGCCGCCCTGTACTCCGAATTTTCCAAATGAAGCGTCGTATTGCCCCTGATAGAAAGCATTGAAGACCTGAAAGTCAGTATTTTCAATGTAAGGACCCGATCCTTTTTTGGATGCCGATATGTAGTTTTTAAGGCTGCCGAAGTTATAAGCGGCTGCAATTGAAGAGTTATAGAATTTGTTCTGCCCGCCTGTAAGATTGACCTTCACATTTTTCTTTTTCTCAGAGCCTGTAATAATATTAATAGCGCCGGCAAAAGCATTCGGACCAAGAGCTCGAGAACCGGGACCTTCCAGAATTTCAATCTTTTTAATATCCTCGATGCTTACAGGCAGATTCATGTTGTGGTGCCCCGTTTGGGGATCATTAACCGGTATACCATTCAGCAAAATCAGCACCTGATCGAAAGAACCGCCCCTCAGATTTATATCAGATTGAATACCATGCACACCGCGCTTTCTTACATCCAATCCCGCATTATATTCCAGCAGATCATCAACACTCTGTACAGGTGCGTTCTTTATCTCTTCGGCGGTAACGATCCTTAAAATTCGTGAACTCTTAGAATACAAATGTGGTACTCTCTTCCCGGTAATCAAAACCTCATCTGTCTGTGTAGAATCCGACTGCGTATAAGAAGTAAGAGGTAATAAAAATGAAAAAAATATTAAAAGGTATCTATATAATTTCATTTAAAAGCCTAATGATATTAAAATAATGTTAGTCCTTGTTTGAGAAAATATTAGCCATAATAAAATTATTCTTTTGTCAATAATTTGAATTTAAATTAATCAATACTTATTATTTGTTATTAAGCGGCAAAAATAAATTATTTTAATAACATCTAAAAATATATTATTATTTTTCTTCTTCTCCGCCATTATTATTTTCAAGATTTTTCCTAATCTTTTTTAATTCATCGAGCATTTCTTTGTTCAATTGATCAGAATTGCCCGCCGCTCCTTCTTCAGCGATAGTTCCTTTCATTGGATGCAGATCTTTAATTCTGTTCTTGATCTCTTCGTGTAGTTCCTGGTAATTGGACATGCCGTCGATGGAAACTTCATAACCAGTGTTAGCTTGCGACTGCCCGGCAGTTTGTATTTTCACCGAACCGATTTTAAGCAGCCTGTCGTAAAGCGTTCGCACCAGCGCCAGATCGGTGATTGCGCGGCAGGGTACATTTTTTTGTGTTTTGGTTAAGATGCCCTTATAGAGGGATACCCTGTCATCGCGGATGACATATTCAAGATTATTGAACCAGACCTTTGATATCGGAAATACTATAACCCACAACAATAGAATTAACGATAGAGCAACGATCCATGCTACAAGAGGTACATTCGGATTGCCGTCGGCTATTGCGGATATTAGGTGTATTATTGCCGCAGCTACAGCGATAAACACGCTTATTGTCAGTTGGATAAGCAAATACTTTGTAAAAAGCTTTGTTTCAGGTTTTAGAACTTTTTTCATAATATTTCCAATTAATTGAAAATTTATAATACTATAATTTACATTTTTATCAAATATATAGCAAGTAATTCCTTTTATAAAGGATAATTTATTAACTTCATTAATTATAAGCATAACAAATTCATTATATTTGCAGAATTATATTTGAAATACAGGAGTTTTTATTGGCAAGACTCGCTAAAATATTGATTTTTCTTTTATTTATTCCTAGTATTCTCCTGCCGCAGGATAAAACTACCCGGCGTGATACTTCTGTCAGCTATAATGCTTTCTGGCATTACCAGCATAACTGGCAATATGCCTCATTCACCAGCCTGCCTGATATCAAGGGATTCGATTACGATTGGACTAACAGCGACGGCAACGGCTTCGGCTTGGGACTGATGATCGAATGGAATCTGCCCTATAATTTCAAAGCAGGTTTGCGCGGCGGTATGAATTTCTTAGATAATGAAATGAGAGGCAGCGGGAAAGCCGAAATCATGAAAAATGGAGAAGATATCGGCATTACAGATAATATTCTGAAAACCCACATAGCCGAATTTATTGCCGAATCATACATAAGCTATGAAGTTTTAAAAGGGCTGAATCTGCACGCCGGCGGTCATATGGGTTTTCTAAATTTTTCCCGCTATGAATTCTCGACACAGATAACAGACCCTCGAGGTGCTCAGTTTGCGGATACCTCCAAAAGCTATCTCCGCTACAACTCCGAAGCTTTGCCTGATGCATCGGAGATATACGGTGCCATCCTTCTTGGTATCAGCTATGAACTACCGGGGAATCTCCTTGATGAAGTAACCATTGTTCCGGAAGTCTTCTATCTGCAAGGCTTATCAAGTCTTGCCACTAAACACGACTGGAATATGAACTCCCTGCGTATCGGCATTTCAATTAAATACAATCCGCCTGTCAGCGAACCGGAATCAAAAACCAGATATCTTCGTGAGGAACATATCGATACCGTTGAGATCAAATCCCTCGATGTAGTGACAAGACATGTGAACTTGGGCAAACCTCTGATAGACACTACCCGAAAGAGAATATTCGACTCGGTCTATTATACCGAACATATCTACCGTACAGACACCCTCTATCTCCGCCCAAAACCCACAGCTTACCTGCAAAGTGAAACCGACACGGTGAGAATCACTTCAAAAATCGTAACGGAAGTATTTCCTCTGCTGGATTATATATTTTTCGAAAAAGAGTCAGATTTACTTGCCGAATACTATATCGAACCCGACAGCAGCTTCAACATTGCCGATTTATCGCCTGATCCCGTTAATATTCAGAAAAATGTATTGAATATACTTAGCTTTAGGCTAAGAAAATATCCCAAAGCAAAAATTACTCTTACCGGAGCAGTCGATACCACTTCCGAAACCGGCGGCTGCACTCTCGCCGAAAAGCGCGTACTAAAGATCAAAAAGCTGCTCATCGAAAATTGGGGAATTAAATCGGATAGGATACAGATTACTCCTCGCAAAGACAGATGCTATCCTTCAAATCCAACACTGACTCAAAATGAACGCGGCTTTTCCGAAAACCGCAGGGTAGAGGTCAACTCAACATCAAATGATATTTTATCCCTTGTTATCATCGAAAATTTCAACGAAATTGACAAAATCGAACCTGAAAGCATCAATTTAAATACGGATGGTACCACCGAAAAAGGTCTTGCAGATTGGACTTTACTCCTGAAAAGCAATAACAAAATCCTCTCCGAAAAGCACGGCAGCAGCTACGAAAAGAATCTTAGAATCACTATTGCAAACGATGCAACTGCCCAATGCGATCCCGCATCTCCGCTACTTTTTGAATATTACGTCGAAGACACCGACGGACAAACCGCCATGGATAGAGCAAGAACAACTATCGTCATTGATACCATTGAAACTGATCACAACCGCATATCGGTTGTTTTATTCGAGATACGCAGCGCTAAAATTACACCGAAAACAAAAGAATATATCAAAACCCATATCTCAAACTACGGCAGAGGAGGCACTTACAAAATAACCGGCTATACCGACATACTTGGCGATCAAGAGCAAAACAAACTTCTCTCTCAACAAAGAGCCGAAAACACCGCCGCCATCATCAAAAAGTTAGACCCCACGGCAAAAATCGAAAAAGTAAAAGGGATAGCAACAGATGAATATCCTCCGGGCATAAATTCCTACTCCACACCTATCGATCGTTACTTATCAAGGATAGTATTGATTGAGGTAATAAGATAGTATAAAAAAACAGGTAAGTCAGCCTTTCCGATGTAAAAGCGCTAAGATGTCATTGCTAGCGAAGTGAAGCAATCTCAATTAACACATGGGTTGCTTCGTCGCCATGCCGCTGGCTTGATTACGGCTTCACTCCAACTTCTCTCCTCACAATGACTCTCATAACCTTGTGTTTCATATAATCCCATATTTTGCATTAAGAACTCTTGAGTACTACTAACAAATTTTCCCCCTCATCCCCAGCCCTTCTCCCGGCGGGAGAAAGGTGTAAGAATTTCTTTTTACACTGAAAGTCCCTTCTCCACTTGGGAGAAGGGACTTAGGGATGAGGGAATTCTTATAATGAATTTTCCGGGATAATGAAACTGATTCTCGACAATTAAAATTATCAAGTGAAGTATGAAAATTCTGCCTGAGTTTATATTTTTGTTGGAAAAAATTGAAATTTATCATTGTAAATAAATACTATGGCGGGATTTTTCAACTAAGTAAATAACTAATAGCGGGGAATGACATTTAACATCATATTTAAAGTCATAATTATAAGAGTAACATATTGAAAATAATTACGTTATATTTAATAAAGGACATTATGAAAGATTATAGAAAAGAATATATTTTTTAAAACATTAAACAGGCGGAAAAAATGAAAGAACTCACAAACATAACGACCAAAGAAAGGAGAAAGCTCTGTGCTCGGAGTGGGACTCGAACCCACACGGGCATTGAATGCCCACTGGATTTTAAGTCCAGTGCGTCTACCAATTCCGCCATCCGAGCGGGAAAGCAAAATTAAATATTATTTTCAATTTATAAAAGTTCTTTCAAAAAAAATTCGAAATTCTCCGAAAAAAATTGGATGAAGCACTAAGACAGATTAAATTCGGAAATATTGTTATTAGAAAATTGCAGAAATATTGAATAAACCTTATTATCAATTAGTTCGTCAAGACAATAAGGCAAAATATGAAAAAAAGTATTTACATAATAAAACTCCTGAAAGGAGTAATAAAAATGAAAAATATAATATACTCAGCAGTGGCACTTGTTCTGGCGGCGTTGATCGTCAGTTCATGCTCAACGTCTTCAGGCAGCCGGAGTGAATATTTCGGCTATATCGCGGAACCTGAAGAAGAGAAACAAACAACGCAGCAAGCTTACGCCGGAGAGAATACTCGGCAGGAAGAATCCTCCGAATGGAGTAATCCTATGGCTCGATCCGGTGCTCCCGCGGAAGAACAAGGACAAGCGGTTGAAAATGAAGAGAATAAAACCGTTGTCCATAATCATTATTACAATACTTCAAGAATGTATGTACCGGTAGTCGTCCCTTGGTGGGAGAGATATCACGGCTGGATGAGCTATCCCAGTCCGGGCAATAGTGTGTATGTTACTTATGGTCCCCGCTATCACCATCACTGGTATTGGGATTATGACTGGTATGCACCTTGGTATAATTATCATCCTTACTACGGAACCCGCTGGTATGCTTCATGGGGCGGATACACTCCCTGGGGTTACCACAGATGGTATCATCAACCCTATTATTCCTACGCATACCGTGATGTGGACGTAAATAGGAAAAGAGATGTCAGGAACTTCGGTCCATCACGCGGAAGTTACTCTTCCAGCGAGAATTCAAATACAGGCAGGACGGGAGTCAGAAGCGCACCTTCATCAGGCAGCGGTTCCGCTTCCTCATCAGTGGGATCAGGAAGCAGATCATCCCGCAGCAGTGTAAGATCTACGCCGAGAGACGGTATTGCCAGATCCGCAAGTTCCGTATTCAAGACTTCAACTCGGCAGGAAGACTACAGGAGTTCTCCCAGGAGCGAAAGAACTTCAACCGGAAACAGTAGAGATGAGGGTTACAGAAGTTCTTCAAGGAGCAGCAGAGGCGAAAGCTACAGAAGCTCTTCAAGCTCTGCAATTGCCGGAGAAAGATCATCTGTGCGCACTCGTCCATCGAACGAATCCGTATTCAAAGGAAGCACAGTAGATCGACCTGCAAGAAGTACCGAAAGATCAAGTGCCCGGAGTTCAAATTCAAGCTATGAACCTTCATTCAGAGAGAAAAGTGGAAGCAGTTATCGCTCATCCACAAGCACAAGATCATCAAGTGGTTCCAGCTACAGACCTTCCGGAAGAAGTTCGAGCAGCAGTTCCAGCGGATCAGGTTATAGATCTTCAGGGAGCTCTCGAAGCTCAAGCGGAAGCTATAGATCTTCAGGCTCCAGTTCAAGAAGCTCAAGCGGAAGCTATAGATCTTCAGGCTCCAGTTCAAGAAAATCAAGCGGATCGAGCTACAAGTCATCAGGAAGCTCTCGAAGCTCAAGCGGAAGCTATAGATCTTCAGGCTCCAGTTCAAGAAAATCAAGCGG